>DASVRX010000071.1:0-7989 GCA_036388375.1 Pedobacter sp.
AGCACTGGTATAAAGCGGTGTAGCTCTCCATAAATCCCTAAGTCTTCGGCTATTTCACGTTTGAAAATTTTAAGCGTGCAGCCGTAGTCTTTAATGTATACACCCGTCATTCTGCGGATTAACGCATTAGCGATCTTAGAAGGTATTTTCCGTAGAAACACGCCATCTTGCCGGTTCTTACGATTCCCGGCTACTACATCCCAATCTTCATCTTTAAGCTTTTGAAGCATAAAAGGAATATCTGTAGGATCGTTTTGCAAATCGCCATCGAGCAGAGCAATGTACTTACCACATGTGTGATCAATTCCGGCTGTCATCGCCGTACTTTGACCGTAATTTTTGCGAAGTTCGACGAGAATAATATGTTCGCTGGCATATTTACGAATCTCTTTCTGTGTACCATCAGTTGAACCGTCGTCTACAAAAATCACTTCAAAATCTATGTTTATTAGAGCCTGTCTGATGGCTTCAATCAAAGGAGATATGTTTTCTTTTTCGTTTAAAACGGTTACAACAACAGAGAGTTCTCTCATTTTACTCTATATAATTTCAGATTATTCTGGTAGGTTTTCACCAATACCGCATTAGGGTTAAGTAAACTGCGGTCAAAGGTAAGATAATAACCACTTACCATATCTGTCTCGGTAAATTTAACCTGTTGCATACGCGATTGCTGAATGTAAAATATCAGCTTGTGATGAAAAGGTATATTCTCTACCTGCGGATGATACTGATAGAGATAAAACGGTAAATTCTTACTTAACGATCCCATTTCCAGAGAAGCGGCTTTATAATAATTTCCATCCTGATGCTGAAAGCGATAAGGCAGAACGAGCCAACTAAAACCTAATCGCAAGACAATAAGTAAAGCTAAAAATGCGATAATTTTATTTAGTCTTAGTTTCAAGCACAGGAAAGAAATGACGCCGGCCATCAGGCCAAGTGCCAGCACTTTTAAGTCGAAATTATCTACTGTAAATCTATCTTTAAAGTAAAATTCAAAAGGAATTGCTATTGTAACTGTAATGCAAAGCACTGATAAAAATGTTTCGAAAACCCTATTTACTTTTACCAATTGTTCACGATAAGTGTAGTAAGCATGGCTCCAAATAATAAACAGGAAAGGAAAGAGCATTAACAAATACCGAGGCCGGGTTTCCGGCGAAAGCCAATAGATCCAGATGTTTGCCAGGAAAGTTACGCTGCAAAACTTTAAGAAGCTGTTGCGCCATAAGCCAGTTAAAAAGCTTTTATGAAAACAAAATACAAGCAGTAAGCTGGCTGGAAAAAGGTGGCCGCAATACTCAAACGGAAACAGAAGAATGTGTTTTACACTAGGCCATAAGCCTACGCTTGCCGCAGTTCTCTGGCTGCTTTGATCCCAGATAGTGGCAATGTAGCCGCTTAAATCTGGGTTGTGAAAAGAATAATTATAAAAATAAAGCCCGATAATCAACAGGCACACCATCCCGGAAAGGATATGCTGCCAGCTAAAAAGCTTTTTGAAATTCCTGGTATAAATGCATAGTGAAATGATGGTTAGTCCCTGAAAAACAATCGACGGCATTCCTTTGGAGAGAAACGTTATTGCCGTAATAATATAAGAGACAAGAAAAAGCAACAACCATTGCTTCTTTTCATAGAAATAGTAAATCGAAATAAATGATATAAAGGTTAGCCAGGAATAGAAGATATCGATATGCCCTAAAAGGGAATCATATACAAGCATTCGGCCATTTAAAATACTAAGCATGGCGCTTAAAAGTGCAATGCGCTTATCTTTGAGAAAATAAACTACCGTAAAATAAATGGTGATAGCGAATAGGAACAACGGCACTATAGCTGGCAACCTGGTTACTAATTCCGAAAAGTTTCCGGTTAATCGATAGACAAAAACAAGCAACCAATTATAAACTGGCGGTTTATTGTAATAGTAATCAGCTCCAATAGTGGGCACAGAATAATTTCCCGAAAGAATCATTTCAAGCGCGACATTTGCTCTTGTCGGTTCATCAGCAAATAAAGGCAGCAGGCCGAGATTTAGGAAATATGCCGGTAGAGCAGATAAAAGCAGGATGGCAAAAGTTTTGCCCGCATTTTTAGAAATAAAGCGATCTATTGCCTGCATGAGGCAGTAAAGATAGGAAAGGAATATTTTTGCGCTTTAATTAGTGAAAACAATTTTAAAAGTAGTTCCTTTTCCCAGCTCGCTTTCAACAGAAATACTGCCGCCTAACGATTCGACTTGCGCTTTGGTCATGTGCAGGCCAAGGCCTTTTCCTTCATTTTGAGTGGTGAAACGCTTGTATAAGCCAAACATTTGCGACCCATATTGATCTAAGTCTATACCCATACCGTTATCAGAAACTTCGATATGGGTATGATTGGTTTCTTTCCATGCTTTAATGGAAAGATCAGGATTTCTCTTCTCTGATTTATATTTTATGGCATTAGAAACGAGATTATAAATGATGCTTTGAACATAACTCTTAATACTGGTAAGCTCGTTTGCATCATCACTTATGTCTACATTAATTAATGCATTTGAATGATTGATTTGCTGCTCCAGGTTATGACAAACTCCCTGTATGATTTCTGTGAGCAAAAACTCTTCGCGTTTTTCGTTTAAGGGAGATCTCGCAGTTAAAACGTCATTTAAATCCTTTATCAGGGTATCAATCGATTCTGCCGATTGCATTATATAATCGAAAATTTGCTTTACATCTTCCGGCGGTGTAGTTGGATTTAAGATGTAAGACATCCCCAAAATATTAGCAATAGGTGAGCGCAAATTATGAGACACAATATAATTGAACTGCATCAGCTCATTATAACGGTTATTAATTTCTTTAATTAAACGTTCCCGCTCCTGTTCATTTTGCTTCTTATCGGTTATATTTTGTGCAAGTAGAATGAGTGACGTTACTTTACCGCTATCGTTTTTAACCGGACCAATACTTACATCATACCATTCGATTGAATCTCCGCTTAAATTTCCCTGCAACTCAAGATTTTCGACTATACCCAAATTAAATACCCTGGCAAAAGTCTCTTTAAGTGTGCTATAATATTGGGTGAGAACTAAATCAAGCGCTGATTTTCCAATCAGATCCTTGCTGTTTTGACCTGAGTTATTGACATACATTATTTTGTAGTCATCGCGAAGTTCAAGAATATAAATAGGTGAACTCTCTGCAATTGCCCTAAAATGCTCCTCACTATGGGCCAACGCATCCTGCGAAATCTGCATTTCAGTAATATCCTGAACCATTCCAAACAAATACTGATTTGAATTGGAATCTGAACGCTTGCTTGAGGACTGCTCTTTTATATGTTTTATTTTTCCTGCCCTGGTAACAATGCGGTACTCAATAGAGTAAGATGAATTATTTTGTTTCGATAAATCGATTGTTTTTTTAAACCGGTCGCGGTCATCAATATGGATAAAATCGAGGTAACTGGTAAGAGACGGAGCAATATTTGACCGTTTATCTTCTTCAAGTATTTCAAAAACTCCATCGCTCCATTCATGCTTTCTGTTGTTGGGATACCATACCCAATAGCCAACCTTGGCCAGCTTATGACTAAAAGATAAAAGATGTTCCCGGCGAAGCAATTCGTTTTGAACAATTTTTAACGCAGTAATATCAACTCCGTAACCTACTTTGTACTTTTTATTTCCAGGCCCTTTGAGCGGTTTTAACGTTCTTACAAAATATTTCTTTTTTCCAGAGTCATCTGCCAACTCTTCAATCCATTCAATGGGCTTTTTGAGCTCATCTACCAGGTTATACATCTCGGTTCTCGACTCGGCAATCTCTACGCTTTTATTTCTTTCTCTGCAATACGCAAAATCATCCTTTCCGATTAACCATTCTCGCATTTTGGGGTCTTTAACTGCCGATTTGCTGAGTAATCGATAACAATTGTTTTCGTCATAAATAGCGATGTCAATGTTTACATTATCGATTATGCTCTCGTAAAATTCTTTCGCAACTTCAGCTTCCTTTCTTGCCTTAACGGATGAAGTAATATCTCGAATAATACATAATACCTCGTTGTCATCCCGTTTCAGGAAACGTGCTTCATAATCCAGGATAGTGCGGTCAGTGCCGGTTTGCTGGTATTCATAAGTATATGAATTGCCGGTTGCAATTGCATTTTTAGTATTAGCAAAGAAGTTTTCGGCTACAATTGCAGGGAACAGATCCTTTAAAGCTGACTTTGAAAATGGTTCGGTTTCAAGTTCATTATCCTCTATTTTATTAAAAGAAAAGCAATCACCACTTTTAGTTATCCTTAAGTAAATATCAGGACTAATATTTAAAGTGGCTTTATAAATCTCACCGGTTGACAAATTGGCTTCTAACTGCTTTTTTAAAGCTGATCTTTCTTTCTTATCAGTAATATCAGAAATATAACCTTCTATATAAAGCAAGTCACCGGTATCACTATAAATACCGTTGGCAATATCTTTAACCCATATCACGCCACCATCGCGGTGTATAATGCGGTATTCGCAATTACATTCCTGTTGCTTTGCAATATGTTTTTTAAAATGATCTCTAACAAGTGCTACATCTTCGGGGTGGATGAGATCGATATAAGACTTAAATGCACCATCTAATAATTCCTCTGAGTAATAGCCTGTTAAATCATAACAACCATTGCTTGAATGAGTAATAGTTCTTTTAATATCATTTTTGCAGTGATAGAGCATCCCGGGCAAGTTTCTCAATAGATTTTGAGAAAGGGATGAATTTAAAAACAAATGCTCCATGCAGTGAAATATACTAATCTCATATTAAAATTAAAGATAGAGTATTTTTCAAAAAAAACACTTACCAGGATAATTGAATCAAATTATTTCTGGAAATACACCATTTCAGAATTGCACATTCAAACCTGCATAATAATTTCTTAATGCCGCCGGATTATAAAATCTTGAACCAGCCGCATTAAGATCGTTACCCAGACTATATTTAGCATTAAGAAGATTATCGCCACCAATGAAAAATCTTAAGTTTAACGCTCGTATTTGCTTTTGCCACATTACTTTAGCTTGCAATAACTGATATTTATCTGCATAAAAAGCGTTCGCATCATTTAGCGGAATTGCGGAAACATAAGAATGTTGCAGGTAGAGACTCAGATTCGATGGCATATAGAGATTTAATGCACTTACAAGATTGTGTTGGGGTACACCGGTTAATGAATTTCCTGCAAAGTTTGTGCTATTAATAATATAATCAACAAACTTGAAATCACTATTTGTGTAACTTTCCGAAAATTTCAATCCTCTTATTATACCAACCTTTTTAACAGGAACAATCCAAGCTGTTAATTCGGCTTCAAAGCCAGACTGCCTGGTGCCGCCCGCATTCACGAAAGACTCTTCGCCGACAGCATCTACTCTTCTGACAATAGCATTGTTCAGATCAAATCGAAAGATCGCCGCATCAAGATACACTATGTTGTTTTGTAACGCCAGCCGAATTCCAGTCTCATAATTCCAGCCCGCCTCGGGCTGAAGGCTATTATTTATTATTCTGTTAGATGGCCGTACCTCTTCTATTGTTGGCGGCGAATAGCCCCGGCTTGCCGAGCCGCGAAGTGCGAAATAATCATTAATTAAATAAGAAAAAGCAACCCTTGGTAAAAGCTGTGGTTTAAAATTTCTGGTTTCGGGTAATCCGGTTACGGGGAAGATATTAGTAAAGTCGTAGCTATAAAAATTAAGACTTAGTGCGGCCTCTGCAGTTAACCTCTTAACTGGTGAGATAGAAAAACGTGAAAAAATGAAGCTCTGATTAGCTTTAAAATCAACAAAATTTTGATTGGCCCCTCTCTCACCTTTCTCATTTACATAATTTCTCTTTTTGGAGTCTGTTTGTTGTGCCTCCACACCATACTGAAAATGCCAGCTATGGCGTTTGGAACTATCACTTGACAACTCGAGGTAAGTGCGTAGCCCTACACTGGTCTCATCGCGAGTTTCGTAAGTGGTGATAAATGGATTCACAAAATCTGTTACCGAACCTGTAAGAGCAAACACATGCCTGAGCCTGGGACTAAGTATTTTTGAATGTGAAATTCCTGCCAAAAACGTTTTGTTATAAATCCCAGCCTGCTGCTCAGATGCGCCCGGCAAAGCAGCTGTTGCCAGTCTGGCTGAACGGGGATTTTGCTGAGATTGCAAAAGTGTTAAGCCACCTGGCGTTTCGTACCTTAAATCCGAATACATTAACAGTGAATTTAACTCTGCCGATTTGGAGTACTTCCAACCGGGCATTAGCTGGAAACTTTTTCTGTTTAATGCACTATTCTCTCTATATCCCCCAGATGTTTGAAAAGACTCATTTAAAGTTATTTTAAAATTACTCTTATTAGCTTCCGCCGAGAGATTTTGGTGTACCAAACCATAAGAACCGCTGGTTAGCCCTGCAGAGATATTTGAACTATCCTGCATAAATCGTTTAGAGTTAATTAAGACCACGCCACCCGAATTAGCACCAAAAATACTTCCTTCCGGTCCTTTTAATATTTCTATCCGGCCAACCGCAGATGCATCCAGTATATTTAAATAGGTATTACCCCCAGCGTCAGTAAGAAGAAAATCATCGAGATATACTTTGACATTACGAACTCCAAAAGGGGAACGCAATAAGCTACCACGGATGGAAAGGCGGTAGCTCCCGGGTGAGCGCTCTTCCATTCTTACTCCCGAGATGGTATTTATTGCTGGCAATAGCGAATAACTAGGCTGATTTTGTAAAGCCTGCTCACTTATAATTCCAACTGAAGCCGGGCTTCGCATTAAACGATGTTCTTTAAAGTACGCCCTCACCTCCACCTCTTTCAATGAAGTACTGTCGGACAATACCTGTGCAATTGACCAAACAGGTGTATGCACCATGAGGACAAATAGAATTTTTATACGAAACACAGATTTCATTTTCTTTTTAAAACGTATGCTCATGATTTCACACAGGAATAATACTACGCATTTATTTAATTAAATATGTAAGTAATCACCAGCTTATGGTAGCTCACTTGATTATATATTGAATTAAAACAAACACTCCGATCGGTATCCTGTTTTCTATTAAAATCCTCAAGCCATGGCTATAATTTATCCAGATATGTATAAGCATCCAGAAAAGTATAATACTGGAAATACAGAAAATCATTTTAACGTAAGAAATAAACACATTAATTTAAATACACCAGAAAGAGCAGTTTCTGTAGCGGTGGGCGCGCTTTTACTCCTTTCGGGGATAAGATCGATATCTTCAAGTCCGGTTGCCGGCTTTTTAAAATTAGCTACCGGCGGAACTTTATTACTAAGGGGCACCAGCGGACATTGTCCATTCTATAAAAATTTTGGATTAGACAGCACCCGGCCGGAAGTAATAAATATTAAACAAAGCTTTACGGTAAGCAATCCGCGAGAGGAAGTCTATCAATTTTGGCGAAAGCTAGAAAACCTGCCTTTGTTTATGCGACATATAGAATCTGTAAAAGAACAGGATGCTATTCATTCGCAATGGAAAGCCCGATTTTCAAAAAATACACCTCCCATATCCTGGAAGGCCGAAATTGTTAAAGAAATAGAAAACCATTTTATAGGCTGGCACGCCGTAAAAGGTTCGCCGGTAGAACATGGTGGCAAAGTAGAATTTAATGATGCACCTGGTGGCGGAACCGAAGTAGAAGTAGTTTTTAGTTACCAATCGCCTATCGGCAGTTTAGGTACCGGACTGGCTAAACAATTTTCGCCTGCATTGGATCAGATTATAAGAGAGGATATTTTGAATTTTAAACGTTTCATCGAAACTAAACAAGTTCCGGACGAGGCTGAAATTTGATAATATCAATCACGCTTATTCACAGGTATGAACTTGTGATCGACGAATTTATTAAGTTAAGACAATCTTATCGTTTAGTTTTGCGTAAATGATATATTTGGTTTCTTAATAAATTATGGAT
>DASVRX010000072.1:0-10032 GCA_036388375.1 Pedobacter sp.
TACACGATTACCTCATCCAATTTGAGGAGAACGCAAAAGCCAACGGTGTAATTATACACTGGGCTGCTGATGGGAAGGAACATAATGACATCGTTTATTCTATTTTGAAAAAGCATGGCATTAATCAAATGGTTAAAAGCAAATCAATGCTTACCGAAGAGTGCCATTTGAACGAGTTCTTAGAAGAAAAAGGAATCGGTGTTATCGATTCTGACTTAGGGGAGCGCATTGTTCAGTTAGCTAAAGAACCACCAAGCCATATTGTATTACCTTGTATCCATAAAAAGAAAGAGGAAATCGGGGAATTATTTCACGAACATCTAGGAACAGAAAAAGGCGTCTCTGATCCAAAGATATTAGCAGAGGCTGCAAGACATCATTTACGGGAAACTTTTCTTACCCGCCGCGCTACTTTAACCGGAGTGAACTTCGCTATTGCGGAAACAGGTGAATATGTAATATGCACCAACGAAGGCAACGCCGATATGGGTGCTCACTTAGCTGATGTGCAAATTTCAAGCATGGGAATTGAAAAGCTACTTCCAAAAAGAAAGCACCTGAGTGTGTTTTTACGCTTACTTGGCCGAAGTGCTACCGGGCAACCAATCACTACTTACTCCAGTCACTTCAAAATACCAAGAAAAGGCCAGGAGGTTCACATTATCTTGGTGGATAATGGCAGAACCACCCAACTCGGACGAAAAGATTTCAGAAATTCATTGAAGTGTATACGCTGTGCAGCGTGCATGAACACTTGTCCGGTTTACCGCAGAAGCGGTGGCCACAGCTATCACAGTACGGTTGCAGGTCCGATTGGTTCTATCTTAGCTCCAAACATAGACATGAAAGATCACGCTGATCTTCCTTTTGCGTCTACGCTTTGTGGATCTTGCTCTAATGTTTGTCCTGTAAAAATCGACATACACGACCAACTGTATAAATGGCGCCAGGTGATTGTGAAAGAAGGCTATTCACATGCTGGTAAAACGGCGGGAATGAAAGTAATGGCATCTGTTTTGGGTTCGCCAACCACTTATCATTTGGCGGGCAAAATGGGTAGATTAACGCTGAAATATATTCCGTTTGCGGTAAGCAACGGCTTTAATCCATGGTATAAAAACAGGGAAATGCCGGCACCTCCGAAAGAATCGTTTGGGGAGTGGGTCAAAAAAAACAGAAAGTAATATGAGCAGCAGGGATTCTATTTTAAATAAAGTTAAACAAGCTCAACCGGAAGGCATTCCACTAATTGATCTTCCTGATTTCGAGGTAAAAAGCAATGTAATTGAAACTTTTACAGCGGTTGCGACCGGCATTGGGAGTAAAGTAGTTGAAATAAAAAATTTGAATGAGATAAGAGAAGCGCTTATTGCTGCTGATAGATTACAAGGAAGAATCATTTCTACCTTACCGGAATTGCATGAGATAGCCGATACAACATCATTCACTTCTGTTGATCCTCATGACCTGGAAGATGTGGACCTTGCGATTATTCGAGGTCATTTCGGCGTAGCCGAAAACAGTGCAATTTGGGTAACTGATGAACTGCTAGGCCAACGCGTAGTTCCGTTTATCGCACAACATCTTGCCATTGTGATCAAACGTAATGAGGTTCTTGCTAACATGCACCAGGCTTACGACAGAATAGGCTCACTGCAATATGAATTCGGAACCTTCATTGCCGGTCCGTCTAAAACGGCCGACATTGAGCAATCACTTGTTTTAGGGGCGCACGGACCAAGAAGCTTAATTGTCTTTATCCTGGAAGAAAATTAAGCTATCGTAATTAAAACTCGAAACGATACTCCCCGGATTGTATTGTCAAGGCAATCGTGCCACTCTCTTTACTTGACAATTGAATATCTGGTCGACTTTTAAGACTTGCGCCACTTTCCTTAATCATATCAAAAGAAGCAACAGGTACATGAACAGTTGCTGTAGTATTTGGGGGTATAATTACCTTCCATGACGTATTGTTCCCTGTTTTATTCAATTCGCTTGTAATTAAGCCATAAGGCGATTTGTGAGAAGCTTTTACATACTTCAGGCCTTTTGGAAAAGTTGGCTTAAACACAATTTTTTTAAATCCTACCTCAGTTTTATCGGTTTGAATACCGGCGAGGTTCTCGTAATACCAAACCAGCAAATCTCCAAGTAACATTACATGATTTCCAGAATTCATCGCAGGATCAGCGGTATTGCCATTCCAAAGCTCCCAAATTGTGGTTGCGCCGTTATCGATCATATAGCCCCAGCTTGGGTATGTGCGATTCGTAGCGATTTTATACGCTAAATCGGGCCGGCCGTTGGCAGTTAGGCCACGCATTAAAAATTGAATTCCGATAAGTCCGACACTTACGTGAGATTTAAACTCACCTTCAATCCGACTTGAAAGATTTGCAAAAACCGCCTTCTCGGATTCTTGTGGAACAAGCCCTTGCATCAAAGAAACTATATTGGCAGTGACTGTATTGTTTCCATATTGCGCTTTATCCTTTTGAAAAAATTTAGCATTATATGCTATTTTAACCTTTTCGGCCAGTGCCAGGAATTCCTTTTTATCGTTATTGTTGGAAGTGATCTCGGCATACTTAGCCATAATATTCAGAAGCTTGTAGTAAAAGCTTGTGCTGAGTATTTCGCCATCAGTAATACGAGCCGGGTCCTTTGAAAAAATAATATTCAAATTTTCAGGTGGCATACACCAGTCGCCGTATTGATCCTTGGTCATTATATAATCTTTCATATAACGAGATTGCATATAACTCAACCACAACTTCATGGATTGATAATGGAGCCTTATCGGGCGCTCGTCTCCAAACTGTTCGTAAAGCATATTCGCTACATGGATATATGCAGCTGGCCAGGTAATATTATCAGAATACATTTGCCAATAGGCAGGTGCAACATCTGGCACGCTTCCGGTAGCAAGCTGTGAGTCGTGAATATCCTGCGCCCACTTCTCGTAAAACAACTGATTATCAAACATAAAACTTTCCGCATAGCAGCCAGTGGCTCTGTCGCCTAACCAACCCATGCGTTCGTCACGCTGCGGGCAATCTGTAGGCATACTGCGGTAGTTACCCATAATCCCCCAGCGGGCATTCCTGTATATTTGATTAATTGTAGTATCCGATGTCTCGAAAGTGCCTATATCAGCCATTTCATCGTAGTTCACCTTACCTATAAAATCCTCCGCTTTAGGCAGATAATCTATCCCTGTAACTTCAGCGTACCGAAAGCCATGATAAACAAAGCGAGGCTCCCAGGAAAATAGCTCATTACTTGCAGGGGTATAAACATCTGATGAACGCGAACCCCGTAAGTTAGCGGTATACAGGTTACCGTCTTTTTGCAGCGTTTCAGCAAATCGCAAAGTAACCGGCTGGCCCTTTTTTCCCTTTAAGCGGACAGACATCCATCCCACCATATTTTGACCCATATCAATCACATACTTTCCCTTTTCAATCTGCTTGACAGATACAGGTTTAAGCTGTTTCATGGTTTTAATATTCGGGTTGGATTGAGCTACCAATGTTCCTTCAGGAGCTCCTACTTTTTTTGCTGTAATCCAGGATCGATCATTAAAACCATTTTTGTTCCAACCTTGCATTTCCAGATTGGCATCGTATTCCTCGCCATCAAATTCATTATTTGCAATTATTGGCCCTTTTGTGGTTAGTTTCCATTTGGAATCACTTACAACAGTTGAACGCTGACCATTATCAAATTCAACATCGAGCTGCAAAAGCAATTTAGGATATCCATAATGTTGAACTGCCGGAACAGTTAAAGGTTCAGATCCCGGAATATTGGCCATACGCATAGAAAAATAGCGTCCATTACCTAGAATCACGCCAATGGTGTTCTTGTTGTTTTGAAGTAATTCTTTAACGTCAAACACATTGTAGTTCACCCGCTTTGTGTAGTCTGTAGCAGTGGGAGCAAAAATATCATTGCTGATTTTCTTTCCGTTGATATAGCACTCGTACATTCCTAAACCGGAAATAGATAGCCGGGCATTTTTAATCTTGCTGTTTAGAGAGAATTCTCTCCGGAGATAACGTGCAGATAATCGGGTTTTTGTTGTCAGTTTTCCCGAGTTCATCGTGCTGTCTATTCCGATCCAATAAGCATTATTCGAGAAGGAATTATTCAAAAACGCGGTACTCCAATGAGCCGGTGCACTTGATAAAGCCTCTCCTTTATTTGTCCAAACTTTGACTTTCCAATAATACTTTTTTGCTGATTCTAAGGGCTTTCCCTCATATGGAATAAGAACGGAGATCCCTCCCTCCCGTTTACCCGAATTCCAGGTTAAGTCCTTTTCCGCAGCCAATTTCTCTGCGGTTTCCGCAACTAAAATTTGATACGATGTTTGCAACAAAGCTCGTTGATCGGATGTAATTTGCCACGAAAAGCGCGGCGATGTGGCATCAATACCAATTGGGCTTTCCAGTTTTTCAACTCTGAGGTTTACCACAGATGTTTTACCCGCCGAAAATGAAAATTGCGCTAGAAGGCACAGAACAAACAAAAAGAATATTCGAAATTTAAACATAAACGCTAACTACAGACGGGTAAACTTGAACGAACCACTTGCTTTCGCAGTATTACCCGGCTTGAGCTCCCGGGCTATTATTGGTGAAGCGTGAACACATCCGTGATCTCCTTCCCAGTTGTTGAAGAAAAAAGCGACGTCGTCTTTAACACAATTCTCAAACATCCATTTCCCATCAGTTGAACGAATTGAAACCTTGTTGCCGCTTAAAGTTTGAGGCGAAGTAACATTCCACTGGTTTAACCATGGGCTTTGTGTTAAATTGATTCCGCCAGCAGCGGGATAAAATTGCATATTCCGTCGGCCGTCTCCCTGAGTCTTTTGCACACTTTTTAAGAATATCTCTTTTCCTTGTGAATCTTTGACAGTAGACCTTTCCATTGAAACATCTTTGAAAAGAGGAGCCTCGTTCATGGTCCAGCAATTGAATGCTGCCAGGTCGTATAAAGTTGAATCGGAATTGTTAGCGAAAGCGATTTTCCATTTTAAACCTATGGATTTTTTCGTGCTTTTAACTTTTAAATCTATTGTGTGTGTGTATTTGTTGTCCGACAGAACCATTTTGGCTCCCTCATCGCTTATATTCCAAAGCTGGTTGCTATAATTATATAAACCCGTTCTAATGCGTTGCACCATGAATATCTCCGGAATCTCCAAAACGAATTTTTGGTTGGGCATATCATTAATAGTAATTGCTAAACCTACGCGCCCTTGTACCCTTACAGTATCAATTTGCATGGTTAATTTTCGTTTGCTTTGCGCAGATGCTCCCGATAGAGTCACCAGAACTATTGCTACAATGAGCAAATATTTTCCTAATCTCATTTGAAAAGATATAAGATGTGAGATATGAGATATGAGAGCTTGTACGTTTTCATATTTGTTTTTGTAATACCTGATGGTTTCATATAACAGTAATAAAACTATTGCCGGATAAATTCTATACTACCGCTTGCTACAGCAGTTTTTCCGGGCTTCAATTTTGCCGAAAGCAATGGTGCTGCATGGATGCAACCATGAGTTTTTTCGAAATTATTAAAGAAGTATGCCACCTTACCATTCACCTTATTGTTGATTAACCAGCTAGCATCTTTGGAAGTTAGCCAGATGTTTTTTCCGCTAAGTATTTCAGTCGAGTTTACGTCCCATTGGTTAATCCACTGTAGTTTCGAAAGGTCTCTTACTCCACCTTCTGCGGGATAGAACTGCATTGTTCTTCTTCCAGGCCCTTGTGTTTTGTTTACATCTTTGATGAGCTTTTTATTTCCATCTGCATCATGCACCCAAGTTCTCTCCAAGTTATCATCTTTAAATAATGGAGCCGATTTCATGCTCACACAGTTAAACGCCGAAAGGTCCTCCAGAACGTGGTCTGAATTGTTTTGAAAACGAATTTTCCATTTCAGGGCGTACTTGTCGCTTCTTTCCTTTAGATCGAAAACAATAGAGTACTTGTAATTCTTGTCTTCCAAGTACACACTTGCGCCATCTTCGGTAATCTTCCAGTTTTGGCCGTTAAAAGAACCCAAGCCTCCCGGGCCACCTTCAAATCCTTTTAGGGTATAAACTTCAGGGATAGTGAACGTAAACTTTTGTCCCGGAATGTCGTCAATGGTGATTGCTATAGCCACGCGGGCATCATCTGTAGTGGCTAGGTGCATTTTATGCTGACCGGACTGAGCCATTACAGAGCTCGTGACTAACAAGCAAAGGAAAGCCAAAACTTTTATTCTCTTCATTTCAGAAATTTATAATAGAGCTGTGTGTGTATCGCAATGTAATTATTGTTAAAGCCGTGCGTAATACGCACGGCTTTAATTTCTACCAACCTGGATTTTGATTCAGGTTAAAATCTGGAATGATAGATGCCTCATTCAGAGGTATTGGGAAAATCAAATATTTGTCGGCCCATGCATTCCGCCGTTCCGTAACGAATCGGTTATAAGTTAGGTTACCAACACCATCTTTTATTATTTCCATTCCCGTAACCAATTTATCGGTTTGACTTAAGATCTTCCATCTCCTAACATCCCAAAAACGATGCTCTTCAAATGCAAGTTCAACACGTCTTTCACGTCTTACGCGATCTCTGAATTCAGCCTGGGTGAGGCCGGTTCTAAGATTAGGCATCTGCGCCCGGTTCCTTACCACATTAATTGCATCATATGCATCTTGGGTTGGTCCACCATTCGCTTCATTTTCAGCTTCAGCGAAATTCAAATAAATTTCCGCTAAACGGTATTTTTTCCATCTTGAATTATGACCTTGGTTTGATTGTAAACGCGGATCAATAAACTTTCTCAGATAATAACCAGTGTGGGTGTTAACCCTATTTGGCGGAGTTTTAATAAGTTGATCTTTACCTCCATTAAAGGTTTCAATAGTATGTATTGCACCGCCGATATTATCGTACGAGGCACCATTGTACCAAACTGTAGCGTAAAAACGCGGGTCTCTGCCCCTATAAGGGAATCTCCTGGCGTATAGTGATGCGGGGCCCGGACCGGAATTGTTGATAATTGGATCCAAATGATCAGCATCATTATAACCCAAAATTGCAGGCTCTCCGGTTGCTTGCATGTCATAAGCATCTACCAACTCCTGACTTGGAGTAGAACCGACTTTAAACATTCCCGGTTTACTTGGTATGCTGTTAATTACAGAAAATGTACCATTTGGCGACTCCTTAACCTCGAAAATTGTTTCCTTATCCTGAGGGTTTGGGCTAAGGTCTGAGGAATTTAAGAAATAGGTTCCATAATCAGGAGACAAGCGAAACTGATTACCAGCAGTAAGGACCTGCAATGCTTCTTTGGAAGCTGTAGCAGATGCCTGCCATTTCCCCGTTGAATTACTCGGGTTCCACAAAGGGCTCGCATTATATAATAAAGCTTGCGATTTAATAGCATATGCTACCGCTTTAGAAAAACGACCACGTTCGGTTTCGATAGTTATTCTAATCGGTAACAAAGGTTCTGCTATAGCTTCATCACAATTCTTTACGATAAAGTCTACGCACTGCTGAAAAGTAGGCCTTTTAAGTGTTGTGTAGTCAAAATCTTTAGCAAAAGATTTTTCAACAATTGGCATCGGGCCATACTGTTTTATTAGTTCCAGGTAAAAGAACGACCGTAGCACCTTTGTTTCTGCAATAAAACGCTTCCTATAATCTTCGCTATGCACGGCAGCAGTAGAGATATTTTCTAAAAACACATTGGCGTGTCTAATACCGGCCCAAAATGTTTCATACCTTTTCTCACCTCTCCCTTGACCAGGAAGTTCTAAGGGGTTGCCTGTTGGATTTAACGCACCGGTATTAAAATTAGCAGCAATCCCCGGATTATTCCCAACGTCGGCATCCTTGGCCTCATCAGAGACCCCTGCCATAAACGAGAAGAAGCTGTAGTACCAGAAATAGCTTGGAATGTTTGTATAAACCGTATTCAAATAGGCCTCGGTTCTATCCTTATCTTGGAATACCTCTTCTAACGATATTTTTCCATCTGGAGTTTGATCTAAAGGATCCTTTTTACAACCTGCTAATAAAACGGTTGCTATAACTATATACAATATTTTATTCTTCATAACTTCTTAATTAAAAAGTAACATTTAAACCAAAGTTGTACAATCTTGTAATTGGGTAAGATAACTCACCTGTAAGCTCGGGATCAAAATTTTTGGTAGGAAGTCTATCCCAAGTAAATAAATTTAAACCGTTTGTGTACAAGCGAATGTTTTTAGAGCCTATCTTATTAGCCCATCTGGTTGGAATTGAATATCCTAATTCAACATTTTTCAACCTTATGTAACTGGCGTCAAGAACAAAAAAAGAATTGAAGTTGTGATTCGGCGACACTTCTCTTGTTAATCTAGGATGTCGAATTGGAAGGCCCGCAGCAGCTCTTTCAGGGGTCCAGCTTTCCAAGTGTTGGCTGTAATAATTGGTACCTTCGAAGGTTCCCTGACCAGCGTAAAGGTTAGTAATATTAGTAACCCCCTGAACTAAGGCACTTATATCGAACTTTTTGTAAGTAACACTGAGTGCAGTACCAAACTGATATTCCGGAATATTTGAATATCCTATAGGGCCTTGGTCTTTTGTATCTACTCGATTATCACCGTTCAAGTCTCTAAACTTTAAATCGCCGGGTTTGGATGCGCGGGCTCCCACATCTTGAAAAGGCGAATTTTGAATATCTTCCTCACTGCTGAAAAAACCATCTGCATAATATCCAAAATACTGCCCAATTCTATAGCCCGTTTGTCTGGTCCTGAAAGCATTATCCGCCGGCAGTATAGCCTCATCCGCGAAGACTTGCTTATTTCTCGAAAAAGCTACATTTGTTCGCGACATGATTGAGAAATCGTTATTAAATGCCTTTTTATAATTCAGTTCAACTTCATATCCTTTATTCTTAATAACCCCAATATTTTGCGGAGGAACTGCACCTTCGGGCCCGAGGGGCAACCCGTTTAATGTTGGTATTGTACCGCGATGCCTCAAAATATTATCGCGGGTTTCATTAAACATATCCACAGTCAATGTTAAGGAATTGAACAAGCCTAATTCAAGACCAATGTTCCGTTTACTGGCAGTTTCCCATCGCAACTCTTCATTCCTCAAGAGAGTAGTTGCAATAGAGGTTCCAAACCCTAAGCTATTCGAATATCCGGACCCACGCGGTGTAACCTGAATATCATCCAAATACAAAAACCTTTTGTTTGCGATTCTATCATTACCTACCCTACCATATGAACCGCGAAGTTTCAACAAGCTAATCGCGCGGCTATCTTTAAGGAAATTCTCATTAGAAATCACCCAGCCAGCCGAAAATGCTGGAAAAAAGCCATATCTGCTACCTTTCTTAAATTGTTCAGAGCCATTATACCCTGCGTTCATTTCCAATAGATACTTCGAGTCATATGCATAAGTAAGTCGGGTGGCAAGTCCACGCAGATTAAATGGAAGCTGCGCGTCAACAACATTCTTTTGTTGCTGAGCCAAGATTAAACCAGAAACCGCATGCTTATCAAATGAACGTGCATAATTTATATAACCCTGAAAGTTACTTAACGAAGTAAAAAAGGAAGAACCTGATAATGATAAAGGAGTATTTTCATCCGCGTTGAATCGTCTGAAAGAGACGCTGTCTCTTCCGTCCTGGCCATTCAAAACAGGATCAATCACTTGCACATATTTTTGATAGCTTCTGCTTCCGAACAGATTGTTCGTAGAGCGAGAATCAAAAGACGCTACTACTCTAACAGATAGTCCCTTTGTGATTGCATCCAAAGCTTGTTCCATTCCATAAGTTGCAAGGACATTACTCCTTTGTTGCTGCGTATACCCTGCTCTGTTTATCTGACCAAAGGCCGGATGTGGAACTATTGGATTTGTTATAACCTCCCCCCCTGACGTCGTCGGTCCTGGGTCGGTGGCGTTCATATCGTTCATAAACATCAGGATAAAA
>DASVRX010000073.1:0-5603 GCA_036388375.1 Pedobacter sp.
CGCAACAACTTTTACACCACGTGAACGAGCAACAGTAAAAATATTTTTCATAAAAACTCCAAGATTTAAGTTAGATTTTTCCGCCACAGAAACTTATAAACGCCGCATGTTGCGAATGACAACACCGACAATAAAACCAATTGTAAAAATCAATAAACAAAACGATACATTTTTAGCCGCGAGTACTGGATCAAAACTGTTGATCTGTACCATTTGCTCAAGCATGGCATTTTGGTCATAAACGACAGGCACCCAACCGGAATCACACGCTAAAACACCTGGGATTGCATCTCGACCAACGGCAGCTTGAACGAGGTTACCATCACAAAAAACCATTTGAGCCATGATTAAACGCCCCGCTCGCCTGAATTACGCATAACAACAGCTACAGAAAAAACAACGACACACAACACCGAAAGGGAAAAAATACAAAAATATTCCATTACGCTTTTACCCTATTGAAATGGTGTGAATAAAAATAAATATGCAATCGTTGCGAAAACTATAAACAAGCCGATAAAAAACAGTAAATCTTTGGTTGCCTGACTCATAACAATCATCCGAAGCAATTTGAAAAAATCGATTGAATCAATAAACTTTTTAAAAGTGCTTAGGCGCTCCCCTGCCCCTTTCTATGGCGGGAAAATTGGAACAGGAGAGCTAAAGAGTTAAGCGCTTGCTTGTTGTGGTGCTTGTTTACGATTAGGCGCAGACGGATGAAAACCGATACACACCATACGAGGTGCAGCACCTAGTTTTTTAGCGGGAATCATTTCCATTTTTAAAACGATTTCTTGTTGAAGCATGCCTTTAGCACGTTCGTAATGTTCGGCGTAATCCTCTACAGCGTAAGTGGTCACAGTAGAACCATGAGCCATAGAATCGGAATCGGAAAACGGTGTAATAACGTGTAATTCCACACGGTCAGTTGCCCATGTTTGGCCATTATCTAAAGTACCATTGCCTTTTTTACCAACAACACCAAGTAATACAGCAGATTGTTCGAATTGCATTTTTTAAGCCCTCTGAGCCAGTTTAATGTCGTCCCATGATGAGACAGGTTGATCAAGCACAATTTGACGACGGCGAAGCGGAACCACATTTAAGGGTTGTAAATCCGCAGCACCCAAACCAATCGTGCCTAAATAATGAAGATGCTTATTCCAAGTAGATTTAGGATAACCCTCTCGCGCAACATGAAAACCAAAAGTGCGACAACGGACATAGCAATCGTAAGCGGCCTTTGCCCTACCTTCAGTTGGAATCTGAGTTTTATCTTTACCTACATTATCAAGAAGCAAATTAAGAACGTTATCCATATCGACGACCTCGATATCTGAAATAAATTTAGAAAAATATTGCGAGTGAAGTGATAACAGAAATTCCGGTGTAAATTGATGCCACTCAAGGCCGCTACTTTCGTGAATGCGGCGAATCAAGAGCCTTCTTATCGAATATTCAACACGGATTAATCTGTCAGCTTTCTGTAACTCTATTTCTGTGTAACTAGCATTTTTATCATTAACCATTTTGCGTGCATGAGGGCCTTTCGCGTAAATCTTGCCCATATGTAATGCACTACCCTTGCCCCACATTACAGTCGTGTCTTCTGTAGATGTTTTTTGCCGCCCAATCTTTAGCGGTTTAAAATAATCGACTGCTTGCTTAACCTGTTCAAGTGAACCTAAATCAAAATTTTGTGTTACATCTATCTTCGAACAACGCCACATCTTTAAATTCTTAGGAATAAATATTTTGTAATGTGTTGCTGCAAACGTAATCATATCGAGAGCACATTGTTGAATATCTAACGAGCCAAAAACATTGTTACAATTTTTAATACGCGCTGGACTTCCACAAATCTGCAATGTTGCACCAAACTTTATTGTTACCTGATGGCTATCAGAACGAATGGATTCACGAACTACACTTTCCCAACGAACCTCACCTTCTGGAGAAATCCTAACGATGCGGTCAACGTTATCGCGGCACGCTTTGCGAGCATCTTCATTAAGCAAAGAAGCATCGATAATCAAAGTTAACCAATCGATCATTCCTACAGGGTTTAAAAGCATCTCTTAACCCTTTTGCCAGCAGCTTTAATTCCAGATTTATAAAAAAGATCATCTAAAAATTTTTGGTCATCGTGATCAATGTCGGGTTCTGGGAGCCTTGCAAAAGGTGGAATGTAAAACGTGTTACCAAGGTCGAAAACGTGGGTAGTACCGGTAAGGGAATCGTAAGCTTCCACAACACGAGTTTTAGGCAATGAACGATAAGCGGTTACATGCGCATCAAAGCGCCCTGCTCTCATGGCCAACTGATCATCTAACGAAATGTAATGAACATTTTCATCAGAAGGTTCAGTGAACGGAGCGTTGTATCGGCTAAATCTAATCTGCATAAATAACTCGGAAACTTAGATTATCAATATTTATTTAACAAGCAAACCTTAGCTTATGAGAATCTAATATGCAAGAAATTTGATATTATAAGAATACAATTAACTAAGATTATTAGACATAAGGCCGAAAGCATGCCAACGAAGCACATACCAGATGCAATTTGGAGGAGGGTCGAAAAGGAAATCGTAAAAGCGGTGATCGCAACTCAGCGACCAATTAAGGAATCGGAAATACTCGAAGTACTGCTAAAAAAGGGACTGGAAAACATCACGAACGCCGATTACAAAACAATGAAGGACAAGCCGGAAGTTTAGCGGATGGAATCCCATGGGAGACTTTGTAACGGTGTTACTAGTGACCGTTAGTCGCCTTTGGCGCTTTCGTGCTCGCAAGCTGCGCGCGAGTCGCGCTATAGGCGGGTGTAAATGCAGTTGGATTGTGCTGACATCAATCTAGGGGGATGAATCCCCCTGACCCAGATAACGCCCTAAAGGGCTAACTGGGCGCCTGTGGGCGTTGACTAGGAAGAATTGTAGGTGGTGATGGATCGAAGGAAGTTAATCAGGTGGAAGAAAGGGAAACGCCTGGCATGCGAGGTGACATCACGATAGGCATACCGGAAATATCGACAATGGTATGAACACTGATCTCATGCACGTTGTAAGGAACGATCCACGATAAAACAAACTCGTCAGGTTTTAGAATACGCCAGTCACTTGCAGGAAAACCGACATCACGAGTAACGGATATCGCGGACATCTTGCCAAATCTATGGGTTTCATCCAAACACGTGAAAAGCGGCAGAGGTATGAAGCTAATCCAGTGAACAGACTGGAAACCTCCATGCTTCAAAAGCAAGTCGACACGATGATTAACGCTATCCTTATAACCGGGAATAACTGCTACGGAATGTGGTGTTTTATATTTAATTGCTGGCATGCAAACACTGTATATAAATACAGGAAAAGCCACAAGAGGAAATCCCACAAGAGGAAGGGGAAAATCATATCTGCGCTAATGGTGCACCTACCAAAACCAAGCTGATATAACCTGAAAACCCTACCAATTGAGGATTTAAACTATGAAAAAGAATCGTAAAAAAGAACTGGAAACAATAAATAACATAAGGATTATCATACAGCTAGGTTACTGGATATGGATGTGGATAAAGGAGTGGCTAAAACACCCTCCTTTGGCGGCAACTCCGCATAATGCGTGTTATGTGTAAATTCTTCGAGTTCCAATAAAAAAGCGCGATGTGAAATTATCATCGCGCTTTTTTACTGTTTGCGGTACCCGCAATAACATAACACCACGTCCTTATGCGAAGTTGTAAATATTCTCCAAACCGAATAAAACAACAACAATAATAACTAAAGCCACAGTACTTATAAACGCTTTAGCTGCAATACGAATTGTTTCGCGATCGATCAGCATAGATACCTACTTAATTAATTTATCGGATTGAAATCTACTGGAACCTGTACAGCTTGAACATCCACAAATTGCCTAGGTTTGGATATCGCGTAAAGCACATCGGTATCGAACACCAGCTTAATAAAATTGCTGGATACTTTATTGACGACGAAACCAATTTGTTCAAGCTCATGCTGCGACACAGTAACAAACGATTTATCAGGATATTGCACTTCAAATTGTAACTGGCGATTGTACTCACCAACGAAATAAACGGTTAGCCCGAGAAAAGGATTTTGATGAACGAGCCTGCCAGAAACATCACCAGCAGGAACACTGCCAGACGCTTTAACAAGAACCGAATTACCCTTAGTGCTTGCGGGAGCAACGGCAATTTGTGCACTACCTCCGAGAAGCGCCGGTACGCCACCGGAATCAATAATATTGCTTCCCATATTCCACACAGAATAAGCGACAACCAAAAGTAACAATATGATCCTAGGCTGCTTAAAAAGGCTAACACTGGCGGTTGAGTCTTTGGTTTGTCCGGTAGCTGTTGATTGGTATACATCGAAGCACCTTTTATCGATTTTTTTAAGTGACGTAGCAATTGCGTTGGAAATAGTAATGCCGGAATTTTCAGCATTATGCGTAACACGTTTATAACGACCCTGAAGAAAAGCAAACACAGTAGCCAAGTTTTTGTGACGAAAACCAAACTCAGCGACAGCACGAATTTCCTTGTGGATTTTGCCAATATTGGGTGTGGAAATGTAAATATCCCAGTTCATATGGCGATGGCTATCAAAGGCATCTTCTACAGTTTTCGGACGATCAGATTCTTTATTGTTATCAAACTGCTTGAAATCTTTTAAACGCGTGGGGTAAACACGCTGACCTTCATCCATCAAAATAACAGCACCCATTGGAGCCCAATGGAAAAAACGAGCCATCTGTTCGAAGCCGGCTTCAGTAAAAGGAATATTAATAATTTCAGCAGCTGGATTAATCTCAAACTTATAAATGTCTGCAATTTCTTCAATGGTTTTCACACCACGAATATTAGTAACAACCACTCTACCCGCTTTAACAGCCTCCACTAAATAATCGCTAACCAACGACGATGTTTTATAAGAGCCTGGGTCACCATGAATAATTGCTGTAGTCACTTACCACCCCATAATGACGAGCGTTAAACGTGTTACATACGCTTGGAAAATAATATTGAGCGCATCCGGTATTCTAAAAAAAGTCACGTAGCCTAATACCTGTGAATCAAGACCAGCCCAAGCAGAAGAAATATATTGAGATAGCCCTAAATTCTGCAACACAATTTTAGCCACATCCCACGAAAAACCAACAGCCCAAATCTTTGCTTTAACAGTAGCCACAACAAACCAAGCTACAGCTTCTTTAAACCACTCTTCGAAAAATAAATAAATACCCGATGAAAACCAATCGAGAATATATTTAATTGCTTCAAAAAAAGATTCCATATCAACGCCTCACAACAATAATTAACGACGCGGTATAGGCAAAAACCAGCATGGCTACACCAATCAGACTCAAGTAAGGTTTGAACTTTGCAAAACCAAAACACACTTCAGCACCGCGAATACTCTGACATTGATCGACCATAGCACCACCAGATGAAAAACTTACACCGATTAAATTATTCATTTCCTGTTTAATAGCATCGATTTTATCTTTCAATTCCTGTTCCGCTTGCTCTAGCGCTTCTTCAGATTTATCAGGATCAAAAGAACCTTTATCAGAATCTTC
>DASVRX010000074.1:0-1715 GCA_036388375.1 Pedobacter sp.
TGCTGCATTAATACGAAGATATATTTACAAGATTATAAATGCAAATTTTGTTAAGAATCCTCGTTTGATTCTACTGTGAATTAGATAATTAAATTTACTATCAGATATTTTTAGTCAGAATATATTCTGTTAAGCCATTGATCGGGCTGGCTACTACTTTTCCTAGCTTAATATGGTGCTTATCACACACCTGCGACACCACATCCTGAAAAAAGTACGAAATGGACCCTACAAAATGACAGGAATAGGCCTGGTAATTAGCTTGACGGAGTATATGTGTTTTGGCAAATTCTTCGAAACCATCAAATAGGATGGATTGAATCAACTTATCGTTGCGCCGCTTATACATAAATCTCGAAAATGACGCCAGATAAATATTAGGCGAAGATTTTTGATACACGTTAAGAATTACTGTCTCCTTGTCAATTTTATAACGAGTTTCAAACTCTTTCTTTAAAGCGCCTTTCATTTGTCCATACAAATACGCGGCGATAATTTTTTTCCCAAAGTATGCACCCGAACCCTCATCTCCCAGGATATAACCAATGCCATGTACTCCGTAATGCGCTTCTTCCCCATCAAAATAGGCAATATTAGATCCTGTCCCAAGCACACACGTAAATCCCTTGCTGTTGCCGCAAGTAGCGTAAACTGCACCCAGCACGTCATCCTCTACGTTAATAAAGGCTTTAGAGAACACTTTGGATAATCCGTTGGATACGATCTCTCTTTTGTCTGGGCTGGAACATCCGGCACCGAAAAAATGAACTTCCTTTATCTTTGAATTGTATTGCTGAATTTCATCGTACCCTGAGAGGAGTTTGCAGATTTCTTTTTCATTTACAAAAAACGGATTAATCCCTTTGGTACTGAACGCTATGCGTTCGGTATCACTTTTAATTATTATCCAATCTGCTTTTGAAGAACCGCTATCGGCTACAAGAATCATTTCTATTCAATCTCGTTCAATATCTTTTCAGTAAGTGGCTTACTGATAAATTTTGAGACCAGATCATTATCAGCAATTTGCTTCAAATCATCCGGGTCAAGAGACGAAGATAACATATAAATTTTTAACTCTGATATATCTATACCGGTATTAGTGAGTTTTTCCAGGAATTGAAATCCGTCCATTTCCGGCATCCTGATATCTAAGAAAATCACTTCAGGCAACGTGCCTTCGTTAATACAATGCTGTAAATAGGCGATGGCTTTTACTGGAGAATCGATAACAGTGATATCATCAGCGAAGTTATTCGACTGCAGCATTTTTCTGTTGATCAGGTTATCTACATAACTGTCATCAACAAGCAATACCGATTTATATCTAAAGTCTTCCATATAAGGCTCAACCGTTTGAGCATGCCTTCTTTCTACGTAAAGCTACCAAAAAGGTTATATAAACCTAGGAATAATCTACATATTACAAATTTATGTTGCCAGAAATTTCACGCAATGAAACCTCCGCAAGCTTGGCCTGGTACCGTGCATTGTTCAGGCGTACGGTTGCATTTAAATAATTGAGCTGTGCATCTCTGATCTCGATCTGGGTAATTGTACCGAGCCTGTATCTGGTTAAGGTGATATCGAGGTTCTGCGCGGCAATCCGCTGGTTATTTTCTTCCAAACTCACCAAACTAAGGTTGGTACGATAGGCTTGGTAGGCACTGGCTAATTGCGCATTCACACTTTGATTGATCCTTTGATAATCCAGC
>DASVRX010000075.1:0-8905 GCA_036388375.1 Pedobacter sp.
CCGACGAAAAATCACAACATGTTTATTGTGTGATTGATAAATCGCGGGCGATGAAGATGCCTTTCGATGGACTTAGCTTGCTTGATTATTCTATCAACGCATCTTTGGCATTAAGTAATATTGCGATGTTAAAGGATGACAAAGCTGGTTTGATAACTGTGTCGGAAAAGATAGGTACTATCCTTCCCGCCGACCGAAAGCCTACCCAACTTCACAAAATCTTAGAAATCCTTTACAAGGAGAAAACAAGATATCTTGAAGTTAATATGGAGGCTTTGTATTCCAGTATCAGATTCACGCTAAAGCAACGCAGCCTTATTGTTTTCTTCACAAACTTCGAAAGTATGTCTTCCCTGGAAAGGCAATTACCTTTCTTAAAAAAAATAGCAAGATTTCATTTACTACTCATCGTATTCTTTGAGAATACTGAGTTGAAAGCATTAGCTAATGAACCAGCAAAAGATATTGAAGGGATATATATTAAAACTATTGCTGAGAAATTTGCCTACGAAAAAAAACAAATCGTTCTGGAGCTGGCGCGATTTGGAATTCAATCCATATTGACTTCACCAAAAAATTTAACAGTAAACACGTTAAATAAATATCTGGAAATTAAAGCCAGTCAAAGGCTATAACGGCTGGCTTGCAACCATCCCTGGCAACAATATTCCCGCATCTTTCAAATCATTAATCAGCTTTTCCTGGAACTTAAGTTTAGCATCCCCAAAGCCATGTGGATTAACCCAGATGTGTACGAAAACTTTGTACCCGTCGATATCTAAAGAACCTACACCAATTCTCGACTCGGGGCTTTTAAGAATATTGGAAAAGCTTTTAATCACGCCTTCAATTATAGGTTTCACCATGTTGAAGTCGGTACTATAATTTAGTTTAAATTCTATGTCCAATCTTCGCTTTCCTTCCCGGCTGGTATTAATTATGATTTCATTGGAGAGTTTGCTATTAGGTATAATTACCGTTTTGTTATCAAATGTGGTTACTACAGTATAAAATATCTGAATTGAATTAACGGTGCCTTCTTGTCCTTGTGCAATAATATTATCGCCAACTCTAAATGGTTTCAATGCGAGAATCAGTACTCCGCTCGCAAAGTTTTGCAAAGTGCCGGACAGTGCCAGGCCGGCTGCAACACCAAAAGCACCAATAACCGTTGTAAAAATAGTCAGGTTAAAACCCGCAACCTGCATAATGCCGATAATCAGCAATACCTGCAGTGAAATAATGATAAGACTTTGCAAGAAAGGCTGCAACGATGGATCGAGATCTCGCTTCTGCATGCCTGCGATAAGCCATTTCCTTATAAATTTGATGAACCATAGCCCCACAAAAAAAATAATGAGTGCTGTTAAAAGCCGTGGCCCGTTATATAAAACAGAGTCGTATGCTTTGTCGTAAAATTTATCCCAGTTCATTGTCCTGATCAGGATTTAAGGATGAGAGAATTAGCAGGATTGGGTGCTTAAACATTTAAGTTCTTGTTGTAAATGATATTAGAATTGAACACGAGTTTATATTGAAAGCTTGTGCCACCAAAGTTAATTAAAAGGCCTTTTCCAAAGTTATAAGCGGTCACATAATTTTTAGCTTGAGCTAAATGTGCGTCTTCGAGGTTTATTACTGCTTTTAACTCAATTACAAGTTATTTTCTACAATAATATCTGCACGTCGGGTTCCTACGTGAATGTCCTCGTAAAATATTTGCTGTTCCACCTCTCTGGCAAATTTTAAACCTGCTCTTTCTAATTCAATAGCTAAACATCTTTGATAAATGATTTCCTGGAAACCATTGCCTAAAGTATTATGTACTTTCATGGCACAACCTATGACGGAGTAGGTAAGGGAGTCTTTTTCCATGTCTGGAGCAGGATTACATCAATTTTCAGAATTAGCAGAATTGGGTTAAAATTAGTAATTCTGATAATTAAATTGCCAACATCCAGCAAATTCTGAAAATCCTCCCATCCTAATAAAGACAAACGCCCCGAAGCATAGCTTCGAGGCGTTCCTATATTCTGCGTGAAACTGATCTTACATCATTCCACCCATGCCGCCACCCATTGGAGGCATACCACCACCGCCTTTATCCTCTTCAGGATCGTCAGCTAGTACACACTCTGTAGTTAACAACATGGCCGCGATAGACGCTGCGTTTTCTAATGCTACACGAGTTACTTTAGTTGGGTCGATTACACCGGCACCAATTAAGTTTTCGTAAACATCAGTACGGGCATTGTAACCAAAATCAGCAGTTCCTTCTTTAACTTTTTGAACCACGATTGAACCTTCGATACCAGCATTCTCGCAAATCTGACGGAGAGGCTCTTCGATAGCACGACGAATGATTTGGATACCAGTATTCTCGTCTTCGTTAGCACCTTTAAGGTTAGTTAAAGCGCTTACTGCACGGATGAAAGCAACGCCACCACCGGCAACGATACCTTCTTCTACAGCTGCACGAGTTGCATGTAAAGCATCGTCAACACGATCTTTCTTTTCTTTCATTTCAACTTCAGATGCAGATCCGATATATAATACTGCAACTCCACCTGAAAGTTTAGCTAAGCGCTCTTGTAATTTTTCTTTATCGTAATCTGATGTAGTTGATTCAATTTGAGTTTTGATTACAGAAACTCTAGCTTTAATATTTTCTGGGTCACCGGCACCATTGATGATAGTAGTATTGTCCTTATCAACAGTAATTTTTTCAGCCTGTCCTAAGAAAGAAAGATCAGCGTTTTCTAATTTGTAACCGCTTTCTTCAGAAATCACGGTTCCGCCGGTTAAAATAGCGATATCTTCAAGCATTGCTTTACGACGATCGCCAAAGCCAGGAGCTTTAACCGCTGCAACTTTCAGTGAGCCACGGATTTTGTTAACTACTAAAGTAGCTAGTGCTTCACCATCTAAATCTTCAGCAATAATTAAAAGAGGCTTTCCAGTTTGAACTTGTTTTTCTAAGATTGGAAGAAGTTCTTTCATTGAAGATATCTTCTTGTCGTAGATCAGAATGTAAGGATTTTCAAGCTCTACTTCCATTTTGTCGGCATTCGTTACAAAATATGGAGATAGATAACCGCGGTCGAATTGCATACCTTCAACAGTTTTCACTTCTGTTTCAGTACCTTTTGCTTCTTCTACCGTGATTACACCTTGAGTTCCAACTTTTTTCATTGCATCAGCAATCATCTCACCGATAACATCGTCGTTATTCGCAGAAATAGATGCTACTTGCTTGATTTTGCTGAAATCATCTCCAACATCTTGTTTCTGCTCTTTCAAGCTATCAACAACTGCTCGTACTGCTTTGTCGATACCACGTTTTAAATCCATTGGATTTGCGCCGGCAGCAACGTTTTTAATTCCTGATGTAACGATAGCTTGTGCTAAAACAGTAGCAGTAGTAGTTCCATCTCCTGCAATATCAGCAGTTTTTGAAGCCACTTCTTTTACCATTTGAGCTCCCATGTTTTCGATAGGATCTTTCAATTCAATCTCTTTGGCAACAGTTACACCATCTTTGGTGATAGCCGGAGAACCGAATTTCTTATCAATAATTACATGGCGACCTTTTGGTCCTAAAGTAACTTTAACCGCATTGGCTAAAATATCAACACCTCTTTTCAGGGCATCGCGTGCTTCAACATTATATTTTACTTGCTTTGACATTTTTAATTTATTTAAATGTTTTTTGATGATTAATAGCGCAAATACTAAATTTTGAAAAGATCGAAGCTTTCAAAATTCAATAAATGATTTAGATAGTTGCAAAAATATCAGACTCACGCATGATAAGGTACTCTTTACCTTCAATAGTAATTTCGGTACCTGCGTATTTGCCGTATAAAACCTGATCTCCAACATTGTATGCCATTGGGATTAAGTTGCCGGTTTGTTCAGCGTACTTACCGGGACCAACAGCTACTACTGTTCCTTTTTGCGGTTTTTCTTGTGCCGTTTCGGGAATGTAAATTCCAGATGCAGTCATTGTCTCAGCAGCAGCAGCTTCTACTACTACTCTGTCTGCGCTAGGTTTAATATTTAATGCCATAGTTTTGATATATAATTTTGTTTCTGAACCTGATTGACACTTTTTATGCCAAAGCCACTGGATGGTAAGTTTTGACACTTAAGTTGTCAAAATATCATCCTGCAAACGAATGTTGATTTCTGTTTGAACTTAGGCAATGTCATGCTGTCAGTGAACTGTCAGCAAACAAAAAAGGCTTCCCTCGCGGAAAGCCTTTTTAAATATTTCTATATATGTCGAATTACTTTTTAGAGGTATCGGCTCCCAAACCAGGTAAAGCTTGTGGAGCGATTGGAGATACTCCGGCTGGTTTAGTAATTTCATTTTGGAGAGCGTCTGAACTTCCTCCTTTTCCACTTTGAGGAACAATATTAATAACCAATACAATTACCATTAAAGCGATGATTAAAACCCAGGTTCCTTTTTCAAGGAAATCTCCGGTACGCTGAACACCCATTACGTTGTTCGATCCGGCAAAACCAGAAGTTAAGCCACCACCTTTAGGATTTTGAATTAAAATGATAAGCGCCAATAGAATGCAAACTATAATAGCTAAAATAACGAGGGTTATAAACATGATAATATCTTAGTTGAATTTCTTTTCTATTTCCTGAATTTGGGTTGCAAAGTACGTGCTTTTTTCCGGAAATTTCAAACTTAATTTTTGGTAGGTATCTATGGCTTTGTGAAACAACATTTGGTCTGTATAGATTCTGGCAAGTGTTTCAGAGACAAGATCCAAATTATCTTCAGAACTCTTTCTTGCTTTGTTTTCGGTATCTAATTTGTTCGCTTTTGGCGGTCTTATCTGCGGGTCTTCATTAATAAATTTTTCAATAATAACATCCTCCTTACGCTTAATTACAAAACTTACAGGTTTCCCAAATTCATTCTCGAATACATTTATTTCAGGCTGTATGTGAAAAATATTCTCCATAATCTGCTGTTGCAGCGGTTCCGGATTATATTTTTTTACGTCCTGCTTGTTTCCCGGGTTCTTAGCCGTTGCATAAGGCTGATGATTTTCAGCATGCTCCTTACGCGTTTTATTAAGCCACCAAAGAAACGAGAAAGGTAGTTTATCATCATCGTATTGTGCCAAAGCCTGTTCTGGCTCCGCTTCATTAGAATTAACCTCTACAGCTGGTTCCGGTACAATTTCCTCTTTTAACAAAGGATCTATTGCCGACTTGTCGAATACGAAGTAATCTGTAGATGCTATATTGCCGACGATTTCATTTTGAGCCGGCGCATATTCTATTGACTCCTGCACTTCCGCTTCCGCGGAAATTGGCTCAGGAAGAACATCGAAGTCATCCTGATATTCCGGGTACTCGAAATCGGGAATAACTGTTTCAATTGTATTATGAAACTCTTGAGCTGTAAAAACAAACCGGCTCTCAATAATTTCTTTCGACGGTTCTATTTCAGTTTCAACTTCAGGCTTTTCAAATTCTTCTTTTACGTTCGATAGTGTTGATACCTCTTCTATCGGCTCAGATATTTCTTGCGCGGTATCTTCTAACCCTGTTTCTTGCGCGGCAATATCTTCTTCTTTTTCTTGTTCAGCCAACGTCTCCTCATCTGCTTGAGCCGGACATTCGAAATCTGCTTCAGAGACTTCCGTATGATCAAAATCTTCAATCTCCTCTACTTCAGGCTCTGCCGCTTCATCAGATACGGGCAAATCATTGGTATCATTGTTATCAGCCGGAAGGCTAACCCCTTCAATGCGGTCAATTTCATGTTCCGTTTCCTCAAAAACTGCTGATTCCTCAGATTCAGCTACAGCAACTTCATCATCACTAACTACCAGTTCCGTATTGTCTTCGTTTTCATCCGTTTGTTCTTCTATCTCTGTCCACTGGTTTTGAACTTCATTATCAACAGCTTGTTCGTCCTGGATTACCTCAACATCCTCGTCTTCTTCAGTGGTACTATTTTCATCGGCAATAGTTTGCGGATAGCTTTCAGAATCATTAGTATCATCCGTTTGAAGTGTCAACTCTTCATTTAAGTTGGTCTCAGAAATTTGTTCTGTTTCCTCAATCTGATCTACCTGCGAACCTTCAGGAATTTGAATAGCTTCTTCAGCATTTAGAACAGCATCTTCATCATTATTGAAAGTGTCATTATCAAAACCGGTTTCATCTGAAACAATTATTTCCTGCTTTTCGGAGGTTGTAACATCCTCGTCAGGAATAAGCTGAGGAATAACATTAGAACTATCTACAATCTTATTTTCAAAGCCGTCTGTATTGTTTATTACCTTGTAAAGAAGAGATCTGTCAGGAGTATATATAGCGGCCCTGGATAGATAGTCTTCATATTTTTCGGGCTTGAATTTCTTAAGCGCATAAGCATAAGAAAGATGAAGTGGTGTGGAGAAAGGATACAATTCAAGTAAATCCTCCAACATGGCCATATCAAAGACCGTTAAAGTGGAAGGTTTAGAGATTAACCTTGAAAACTCTCGGGTGTTAACGAAACTTAAATCTGCCACTTCCTAATAAAAAGATGAAACTAATAAACGCATTACCAATTTGCAAAAGCTTTATTGAAAATATCTTCTGTGAGTCTTCTGGTAATAATTGGAATAATTCTTGGCTCCTGTTGTTGAACAGAACCTTGATCAAGTGAGAATTGTTCGGATTGACTGAATGATTGTTCGAAACTGTCTTTATCCTCTAATGCACTTGTATATTTAACACTGACAGTAATAGTTAATCGAACCAAACTAGATCTTTCATTAGCTGTAACTGCTACGTTTCCAATATTGTAATCGGTTATACGCCCTTCGAAATGTCCGTCGGCATTCTCTTTAATTATATTAAGCCTGCTTTGTGTTCTAATACGGTTTTTCAATTCCTCGGTAAATGCCTGGCTAAGTGTGGGCACAACTATAGGTGCGGCGTTCTCAAAAAAATCAACCGATATTGTTTTCAGGTTGTCAGGTATTGTCGATCCCTTCAACGTGTAAATCCCACATGACTGGAAAAGAAATACTAAAGGCAGAATAGCAACTAGTATTCTGATTGATAATTTGTTCATTAAGTGAGGTCTAATTCTTTAATCTTACGATATAATGTTCTCTCGGAAATCCCCAATTCCTGTGCGGCAAGCTTGCGCTTACCTTTATGTTTCTTCAAAGCTTTTTTGATCAGGTCGGATTCCTTTTCGATTAAAGATAACGATTCTTCTACTTCTTCGGTATGATGGCTGTAATCAAAACCCTTATTGTCGTTTTCAGGATGATGAATTGTCACAAGGGGCGCATTTGGCTGTGCAGGGGGCAGCTCAATATCTCTGTAAAGCTGATGAATTAGTTGAGGGTTTGTTGATACCGCATCGGTACTGCCGCCATTCTGAATAATTTCAGCCACCAGCTTTTTGAGTTCCACCATATCACGTTTCATATCAAAAAGCACTTTATAAAGAATGTCGCGTTCAGAGAAATCCTCTTTTCCTCCGTTATTTAAGCGCATTGGTAAAGTTCCCGCTTCCTGAGGAATATACTGCTGCAAACTCAACACAGTGAGGTTCCTGTCCTTTTCTAGGACCGCAATCTGCTCAGCAACATTTTTCAACTGACGAACATTTCCCGGCCAGCTGTAGTTGATGAGCATTTGCTGGGCATCCTGATCCAAAACCACCGAAGGGCTGCGGTATTTATTCGTAAAATCAGCAATGAACTTTCTGAAAATTAAATGTATGTCATCTTTCCTCTCGCGTAAAGCGGGAATTTTTAAAGGAACAGTATTAAGTCGGTAATAAAGATCTTCCCTGAATTTTCCATTTTGCACAGCGTCAAACACATTCACGTTAGTGGCGGCAACTACACGTACATCTGTTTTTTGGACTTTGGATGAACCTACACGAAGATACTCGCCGGTTTCCAAAACACGTAAGAGTCTCGCCTGAGTTCCTAAGGGTAACTCAGCTACTTCATCCAGAAAAATCGTACCACCATTCACCACTTCAAAATAACCTTTACGAGCTTCATGGGCGCCTGTAAAAGAGCCTTTTTCGTGACCGAATAATTCAGAATCAATCGTACCTTCTGGGATTGCTCCGCAGTTTACGGCTATAAACGGGCCATGCTTGCGAGCACTCAACTGATGTATGATGTGCGAGAAAACTTCCTTCCCGCTACCGCTTTCGCCTGTAATTAAAACCGAAATATCTGTTGGCGCTACCTGACGGGCAACATCAATAGCCCTGTTAAGCAAGGGCGAATTTCCTATTATTCCAAAGCGGTTTTTAATGTCTTGTATATCCATTTAATGTGCAAATGTATAATGTGCAGATTTGCAGATTGCGTGTGTCAATTATGTCGGCTTAACAATGTTTCCCAGCAACGTCGCCGTGGTACATTCTTCAGCAAGAACATACGCATACTCACCTGGTTTGTAATTGTTGTCAATTGGAAAAACCACCATGGCATTATGATCATTACGTCCGGCGTAGTGTTGTTTTGATTTCTTAGAAAATCCCTCTATCAGCACTTTTTGAACTTTACCCAATTGCAATTTTAAACGACCATGCGAATGCTGCTGCTGCTTTGCTACTACTTCTTGTAGCCTGCGCAATTTAACATCTTCTGGAATATCATCTTTGTAGCGCTTGGCAGCCAATGTTCCGGGGCGTTCAGAATACATAAACATATACGCAAAATCGTATTGAACATAATCCATCATGCTTAACGTTTCCTGATGCTCTTCTTCAGTTTCAGTACAGAAACCCGTAATCACATCGGTAGAAATAGCACATTCGGGGATTATTCTTCTAATCGCGGCAACACGCTCCATATACCAATTGCGGTTGTAGGTACGGTTCATCAAATCCAAAACTCTTGAA
>DASVRX010000076.1:0-2752 GCA_036388375.1 Pedobacter sp.
CGTTGCTCATCCCATCGCTTACGCCGATAGTATGAAATATTAAACCCACCAGGTCTTCCTTCCATACACCATCTTTAACCAGCTTGGCTAAATCGTTCAGGTGCATGTTACATGTATTTCCATCGTAACCCATGCTTACAATTCCCACCTGCGCTTTCTGCATATCTTCATCGGTTAAACCGATTCCGTAAAGCATTGCCTGGGCGGCAGGTTGAGTCGGGTCTTGGGTAAGTACTTTGCTGTACTTGTTTAATTCTAATTCTTCTGTTGTTGACGAATTCATTGCGATATATTTTCCCACGGTCGTTTAAAAAACTGGCGACTGAAGAACTTTATGATTTTAGGTTGTTTAATTCTCTTCTCAAGGTAAGTACTTCAATTTTAGTCGTCAATAGCGTAAGCTAAAAAACAGAAATTAGAATTTAAATTTATATTATATTTTTTGACAGTATTTTATATTGATATTTAGATATAAAATAAAACATAAATTTTGCGTGAATATACTAATTCTGTTTTTGGTATTTGGTTCTGGCGGGTCGACTTATTGAGTTTCTGGCCGAAATTCTTCCCGAATTGGCGTGTTTGACGAAAAAATTTACGATTGAAGGGGTCGCTTATTTCTCAACAAAGACAGAACCTTCCGTTCTAAACCCGGGTGAACGGATACCGGCCCAGCGCTTAATGCCTCGTGTAATATGAGTGGAACACGGGGCTGAGCCTTAATGCAGAGACGCTCACTGCTTTCCAAAATTTATACAAAAAAAGCCAGCTGAATCTCAGCCGGCTTTTGATGATGTTATTTAAACTCTAACTTACAACGCCTTCTGCAAGTAAGATAATCTTGTTATCGTTTACCTCAACTACGCCGCCTTTAATAACAAAGCGCTCTTCATTTTTTCCACCTGAACGGATAATTACTTTTCCATCTTCGAGAGTAGAAATAATTGGAGCGTGATTATTAAGTATCTCGAAAGAGCCGGCAGTTCCAGGAACTGTTACTGACGTGACGTCGCCTTCGTATACTTTTTTATCTGGTGTTAAAATTTCTAATATCATGGGTCTAGATTTGAGATGTGGGATTTGAGATGTGAGATATCAATCTCCTTCTCTCAAATCTCATATCTAATGTCTCATATCTCTATTAAGCGTTCGCTTCAGCAAGTATTTTCTTGCCTTTTTCAATAGCATCTTCAATTGTTCCAACAAGGTTGAATGATGCTTCAGGATATTCATCCACTTCGCCATCCATAATCATGTTAAAACCTTTGATTGTTTCTTTAATATCTACAAGCACACCTTTTAATCCGGTGAACTGCTCCGCAACGTGGAAGGGCTGAGATAAGAAACGTTGAACACGACGAGCGCGGGCAACAACCAGTTTATCTTCCTCAGAAAGCTCGTCCATACCTAAGATGGCGATGATATCCTGAAGTTCTTTATAACGTTGAAGCGTTTCTTTAACACGTTGGGCGCAATTGTAATGCTCATCGCCTAAAACAGCAGCACTAAGAATCCGTGAAGTGGAATCCAATGGATCCACCGCAGGATAGATACCTAGCTCAGCGATTTTACGAGAAAGTACAGTTGTAGCATCTAAGTGGGCGAAAGTTGTCGCCGGTGCAGGGTCAGTTAAATCATCCGCAGGTACGTAAACCGCTTGTACTGATGTAATTGAACCACGTTTTGTCGATGTAATACGCTCCTGCATTAAACCCATTTCAGTAGCAAGCGTTGGCTGGTAACCTACTGCTGAAGGCATACGGCCTAAAAGGGCAGATACTTCAGAACCCGCTTGTGTAAAACGGAAAATGTTATCGATAAAGAAAAGAATATCACGTCCCTGACCAGTTCCATCACCATCACGGAAGTACTCAGCAATAGTTAATCCCGATAGGGCTACACGTGCACGTGCACCCGGAGGCTCGTTCATCTGTCCGAATACGAAAGTAGCTTTAGACTCTTTCAGTTCTTCAGCGTCAATTTTATCAAGGTTCCATTCGCCTTTTTCCATGCCATGCATAAATTCTTCACCATATTTAATGATGCCAGATTCAAGCATTTCACGAAGTAAATCATTTCCTTCACGGGTACGTTCACCAACACCGGCAAACACCGAAAGTCCACCATGGCCTTTGGCGATATTATTAATTAATTCCTGGATCAATACAGTTTTACCAACACCTGCTCCACCGAACAAACCGATTTTACCACCTTTTGCATATGGCTCTAGCAAATCGATTACTTTGATCCCGGTGAATAAAACCTCAGTTTCGGTAGATAAGTCTTCAAACTTTGGAGGCGTAGCGTGTATCGGGCGGCCGTTAGTCTTATCAAGATTTGGAATACCGTCAATTGCATCTCCAACAACATTAAAAACTCTTCCTTTAATGCTTTCGCCGACAGGCATTTTAATTGGTTCAGCAGTATCAACTACTTCCATTCCACGAACAAGTCCGTCGGTAGAATCCATTGCGATTGCACGTACACGATCTTCTCCCAGGTGACGTTGAACTTCAAGAACAATTACTTGTCCGTTTGGCTTTGTAATTTGAAGTGCATCGAATATTCTGGGAAGTTTGGCTTCTTCAGCGAAGCTAACATCAACTACCGGTCCGATGATTTGCGCTATTTTTCCAATGTTTGGCATAAAATTTTTTGGGTAAAATTTTGTTAATCAAATTAAGCACCTAAATCTGGTCGCTTTTTTGGTCTGCAAAAATACGCTTTAAACCCGTATTTCAAATGCCTTAGT
>DASVRX010000077.1:0-19539 GCA_036388375.1 Pedobacter sp.
TGAGAATAGAAAAGCGCCAACATCGGCGCTTTTCTATTTTGTTACGAACTACATGAAAGCATCGAGCATCCAGCTTTTTGGCTGGCCCAATCCGGCCGTTTCACCAGGAACTCATCGTTAGATTCAGCATAAGGATTTTTCATTGCATTCTGCAGTTTTTGAAAAAGTGCAGTTTCACCACGCTCCAGTTCTTCGATAGCCTGATGCAGTAGATAGTTTCTTAAAATAAACGAGGGATTATTCTCCTTCATTAATTGTTGTGAATCTTCCCTGGTAAAAGTGTTTTCTTTCAACCGCGAAGTATAAGTAGTTATCAATCCTAAAAGACTTTTGCTAAGTGATGAAGTCGGTTGGTTATAGAAGCTGTCTTGAAAATGGTTTAGCACAGCCGATTCAGTATCCAAATTCTCTGTTAGTTTGCCGAGAAGCTGGTAGAAAATTGTCATATCGGGTTTTAATGCCGCAAGTGTTTTTTCGAAACTATCTATTAAAGTAATATCATTTTCGTTTACACGATCAAGGCCCAGTTTTTTACCCATCATCTCATAATATTTGGCCCAAAAGATGTCTTCATAACTCTCGACAGCTTCAACCAGCTTACCTTGATCAGGAACGAGTGGCGCAATGGCATTTGCGAGGCAACCCAGATTCCAGTACCCTATAGAGGCTTGTTTGCTAAACGCGTATCGTCGGCCAGGTAAATCGGTTGTGTTTGGCGTAAAATCCGGATCGTAGTCATCAAGAAATGAAAACGGCCCGTAGTCTATTGTTAAGCCAAGTATAGACATGTTATCGGTGTTCATCACACCATGAACAAAACCAACCCTTAGCCATTCTACCATTAAGCTGGCCGTCTTCTCGACAACTTCAGATATCCAGCTAACCACTTTATTCTCGCCTGTAATATGTGGATAATATCGTTCAATGGTCCAATCAGTAAGTTTTCTTAGATTTTCAATCTCATTAGTCGCTGCAAAGATTTCGAAGTTACCAAAGCGCAGGAAGCTGGGAGCAACACGCATCACAATGGCGCCGGGCTCATAACCAGGATTTCCGTTATAAAACATATCTCTCATTACCTGGTCGCCTGTGGCAACCAGGCTCAATGCTCTTGTAGTAGGAACACCAAGGTAATACATTGCTTCGCTCATCAGGTACTCACGAACCGAGGAGCGCAGTACAGCTCTGCCATCCGCCCTGCGGGAATAAGCCGTTGGTCCGGCTCCTTTAAGTTGTAGCTCCCACGTTTGCCCTTCGTTATCCCATTCTCCGAGCGTTATGGCTCGCCCATCACCTAACTGACCGGCCCAGTGTCCGAACTGGTGGCCACCGTAACGGGCCGCATAAGGGTACATAGTAGGCGTAACGAGATTTCCGCCAAGGATGTCAATTTCGGATTGGTTTATTGGTTTTTGTATGTGTAGCTGTTCGGCTAATTCCTCAGACCAGGCCAAAAGAAATGGCTGCTTAACTGGTGTTGGAACTGCTTTGCTATAAAATACGCCTGGCGTTTGCCGCGGCTGAGCGCTTCCACTTTCATCTCCATCAAAGGCGGAAACAAAGTCATTTCTATATATTTTTTCTTTAAGACTTATCATGAGATATTATAGTAGATAATGGAGAATAAAAACAAAGGAGATTTGTTCTAATGTTTTTTGATTGGCGTGGTTAGCCAGGCAAGACCTCGTTTCCATTAAATATCAAAGGTACGGAAAGTAAGGCCCGAAACTCCTTATATCCGGCTTTGCCGGGATGATAGGCATGCAGGAACATGAGGTGCTCGCCATCCAATCCTTTAACTACCGAAGGGTGCCCCGGAGCCCACCATTTAGTGTTGGATTGCAAAAATGGCTTTTCCATTTTGATAAAAGGACCCATGGGAGACTTGGCCACTGCCGCGCCTATTCCGTATTGATCGGTGGAGAAGTCGTTACCTGCATAGAATAGATAATAATTATCAAGGTGCTGAGTAACCCACATTCCTTCTACCAGATGTGCTTCCCATTCAAGGTTATTTTCGATAATCTTTGTTCGTTCACCAATAAGCGTTGTGCCGTCAGCAGATAGCTCTTGCGCATACATTGGTGTTTTCATGTTTTCTAATATGAGCTGAATTTGTGTCTTTAGAGATTCAGACTCATTGAGCGCAAGGCTTTGCAGGCGGGTATAAAACGAAGTGAAATCTGCAATGATTGCTTCTATCAAAACCTGGATGGCAAGAAAGCGTTCCATGGGCTGAAGCGAACTAATCCAAGGCCACATCGTGTCGATAAAAATCATTGTGGTCTGATCTTCGGCGGTATCAAAGAGGGTGTTTATGAATTGCGGATTTTGATGTAAAAATTCAATTAATAATCCGGGCCAGACATCATTATTATCTTCTTTCCAATAGAGATAAGATTTTCCATTATCTGACACAAAAATATGAGGATCGATCACATTGCCTCGTATCAGTGGTTGTTGCAATGCTGTAAAGGGGCCTTCCGGGTTCGATGATTTTGCCAGGCCAATACAAAGTTCGGCGGTCTCCTTATCCCTAGCCACGAAGTATGTTCGAAACTCATCGCCAATTAAGTGCATTTCGGGAGCCCAGTAATCGCTAACAAAGGCGCCGTCGGCTGCCCATTCTGGTTTTAATCCTTCCGGGAAAACAAAGGTAACCAGCTCCCAATTAATTAAGTCTTTTGAGCGTAGAATAGGGAAGGAGTTTGGTGCATCGTTAGAAGTTGCAACCATGTAATATGTGAGAACTCCTCCATTTTCAACTCTTAAAACAGCCGGATCTCCGTAGCCATAAAGAATATCAGGATGGATGTTCGAAGTGAGCACATCGCGATAGCCAACACTACAAACAGGCTTATTTAAGTTATATCGCCGGTTTTGAGGTAGTCTTAATCCGAAACTGTTGGATAGTTTTTCGAACAAATCCAGGTAAGAGTGGTGCTCACGATCTTCAATATGGAATGAGCTGGATTTATTTGTTTCCCAAGTTCCTGATTTACTTATTTCAAACAAGCAATTTGGGTAGGTCTCTTTGATAATGATCGTAAAGCCAACCGATAGATTGGAGTTTGAGCTTAAAGTAGTTGAATCGGATAAAGTATCGCGGGCATTGTTTTCCATTATCTTACAATAACAAGGAACTCTGCACCTTGTTATTGTATCGGGAAATTTTTACAGCGTATAGGCACCCTCATCACATAAATACCTAACGTCCCTACCCACAAAGATATAACCATTGCGTTTAAGAATTTCGTATTGTGATTCCCTTTGTGCCTGGCTACCTAGAATGGTCACCTCTGTGTTGTTTACAAAAGCGATGATATAATTTGGGTTTTGCGAGTACAAATCGTAGGCTTCGTCTTTGTGTTGTACCTCAATGGATCTTATCGTAACTGGATTTAAGTTTGTAAGTGCGACAACTATCATGTTATTTCTCGATGTGGTTTATTGAGGCGTCAATCAACACGTTTGTTTACGCAGAAGACTGATTTTAAGATACACTCAATCAAATTTTGGGGCTATTAGTTTTCCACAAAAAGAGCTTTATCAATATTCAAATTGTTAAAATTTAAAAAAGAAAATTTCAAAATTTCATGTTGTCTTCATGTAAGCCCTTTAAACTTGTATCAATAAGCAGAGTCTACCTATAAATGGCAATGCTGGTTTATATTTTATTAACGTATGCTTATGGGAGTGTTCAATAGTTTTTTAAGTCACCCGTCGGAAGTTTCTTTGAAACAGATTTCAATGGAATATGGTATTATCCTGGTAGATGGTGAGTATGTGGAGAAAGCCTATAAGGTAGGAAAAGATAAATTTATTTTAACCAATAAACGCCTGATGCTTATTATGCAGGCCCGCAATAGTAAGTTAGAATATCTCACTATCCCCTATTGCAGTATTCACAAGTTTGCGAAAGAAAGTAAAGGAATGCTTGATTCGGATGCAGAATTAAAAATATGGCTTAAGGGCGAATCAGTTCCCATAAAGAAGGAATTTAAAAGCTCGGAAGGTGTAAACGAGATTTATCAGATTTTGAGCAAATATATTTGCTTATAGCTAGCTGGAGAAAATTAATTTCTTCAATTCCTCTGACAAATCTTGCGACAGCTTTATAATGTTATGAGTTTCCTGAGTGTTATTTATTAATACTTTATCTGCGGAGCTTTTATATGGAAGTAAAAAGTTTGTATACGCAGGAAATACATGGTTTTTCCATTGATATAAAATCATATCATTAGAATACCCGCGTTCTGCTATATCTCTTTTAAGTCTCCTGTTTAGTGCTATTTCTTCATCTGAATCTATAAATACTTTCAGGTCAAAAAGCTTTGAAATTTCCTTGAAATGAAAAATAAAGATCCCTTCTACAAGAATAATGGGAGCAGATTTTATAACCAAAGAGCGAGCCTCTTTTTCAGCGACGTTAAATGTATACTCTTTCTTTACGACTTCCCCACCGAGAATTAGTGCGTTGAGATCAGACAAAAGATGTTCTTCATCGATACACTGCGGCAAGTCGAAATTTATTTGCCCGTTTCCATCAATAGGTTGAAACTCTTTTGGCTTGTAATAATTATCCTGAGATAAAAGACAAATCTGGTCAGGAGTGAAATGATTAAGGAAGCAATTTAAAAATAATGTTTTGCCAGATCCACTGCTGCCGGCTATACCAACAATAAAAGGTTTATTCACTTTGAGGGACACCATAGTCGATGGTCGACTGAAATCTTTTATCTAAAACACCCAATAGGTCTGCCGAAGCTTTTGTAATCACAATGATCACATCCTTTGTTGATTCATTTTCGGTGAATTTTCCAACAACTTTCACAAACGTGCTACGCTCGGTCATAGGGTTAGTTATTTTAATCACAGTTCCAACAGGTGCTGTGCGATGTAGTGCAAGCATTTTAGATCCATCGAGGTTTTCATCGGCAATCCAAACCGCAACACCGCGTTCGGTACGTTCAGATAAACCCAGGCGACTGGTTGGGATCTTTACCTTTTCCGGCTCAGTCGGAGGCAAAGTCGTTTCGGTTGGAGCGGTTGCTATCACCGCCGGAACAGTTTGAGTTTGCCCTTGCGGCACTTTAATAATCTGGCCAATACTTAAGTTATCGCTCCGCAAATTATTCAGTTTCCTAAGTTCCTCAACACTGGTATTAAATCGCCTTGCTATCGAGTATAAATATTCTTTGGGCCCAACTTTATATTGAATCACTTCAGCATTTTGAGCCGGTGGATTAGTAGTTTTCGCCGGGTTTGTAGCTGGGTGATAAGATCTCAAAGTAGGAACTTTTATAACAAGACCTATTTGCAACGCAACGTTGTTGTTCTGGCTAATTATGGTTTTGGGAGGAACGTTATACAAGCGTGCTATTGAGTAATAAGTTTCCTTACGCTCCACTTTATGAAGTATAACTTGATTGCCGTTCTGGTTTTCAACACCAACCGAATCTATTGGTGTAGAGGCGATAGCTCCTAATGAAAGTAAAAAGCAGAACACTGATAAGAAAAAGCGCATTAAAATCCCTTTAATAATAGCGGCAATTATACTGAATATGAAACTAATTCCCGTTTGTTATTCCGTATACAAAACAATTGTCCGCCTTCGATAAAGAACGCTTCAGGGTTAAGTTTTTGTATATCTGCCGCTAACTTTACTTCTAAGCGCAGCATGTTGTCTTTGTAAATACGCAGCATTTGGTCGAATAAAGTGCCGTTTTGAGTGTGGTAAGCAAGTATTTCATGTTCGTTAAAGGAGCAATTCGAAATCGGTCCGTAGGTGTTCGCTGGTAGTAAATGTTTAATCAAAGAATCATCAACCAACCAAGATGGGGTGATTATATTTCTGGTTATCGGATTTATACTTTCTACTTTCGGTAAGAGTGTGCTTCCATCTGTCACCTTAAGTAACTCGAAAGTTTTAGGTTGAATATTAGGATTATAAGCCACAATTCCTTCAGCTGTGACTTCGTGCAAAGCTTTATTAAATTGTTGCCAGGCTATCTTTCCGGAATTGTTGATGGCGATAATCCCTTTATGCTGTGGATTGCTTTCGTGAACGTAACTATGCAAAAAAAACATGCCATTGGAAACGCGGTCCAAGCTCCAAAACCAGCTCTCTTCCACGGTTATTTCTTTAAATAGACATTCCCCGGTTTGATAATTATACGCTGAAAACGCTGTCGTTCGATTCTCAATATCTCTTGTTTCGATTGCTATAAAAGATTCGGCGAGGTCTGTTTCGATCTTCCAGATTATGCCTTGAAACTTTTCAGAAAGGATCGGTTGTAGCGCGGCGTTATTCAAATCAGACATCATCCAAAATTAATTTAAATAATGCAATTGTTGGAGAACAATGCTTGGGTAAAACTTTAAGGCTTATACAAGGTTTGTATATAAATTAAACTAAAACATGAAAGCAGAAGAAATTGGACTCGAAGAAGTAAAAGTAAATCCAATAGTAGACCAGTTAAACGAGTTGCTGGCTAATTACCATATTCATTATCAGAAACTAAGAGGCTGCCATTGGAATGTTCGTGGCAAAAGCTTTTTCACACTCCATGTAAAGTTCGAAGAACTTTATACAAATGCGGTTGAAAGTATCGATGAATTAGCTGAGCGTATTCTCACTCTTGGAAAATCTCCGCTAAGTACTTATCAGGAGTATATCAACACCTCAAGAATTAAAGAAATCGATACCATTGGTATGGAGGATGTTGCCTTAGTCGAAGCAATATTGAATGACTTTTCGGATCTGATAGAACTTGAGCGTGAAATTATGGAAAGTACTTCTGAAGGTGGCGATGATGGTACCAACGATATGATAAATCGCTTTATGCAGTTTAAAGAAAAGAACACCTGGATGTTAAGGGCCTTTTGCGGTAAAAAATAAATACGGGCTAAATGACAAAAGGCTCTCATCGAGCCTTTTGTCATTTAAAATTACCTCTTATTCTTAAACTTCCTGTTTCTGTGAACTAACGTAGTTCTCGTAATCCTTACCTTCCACATAATGTTTGAAGTTGGTAATATCCTCACGAACCATATTTTCAAAGATTCCGTTTAGCAATTTCGCGACACTGCGGCCAATAGTTCCGGCGGGAGGAAAGTAATTTATTTCCACATTAAGTTCAGTGCCTAAACCATTTATAGCATCAGAAAATTCTACTTTTCCTGCATTATCGATCATAGAACCCTCTACAGATTGCCAGCCGATATAACGGTTTTGCTCTTCGCGAGTAATCTCTGCATTCCACTTAATCTTCAGTAAATCATTTGGAATATTGGCTTTCCATTCAGATTGTGTGGCATCCAGCTCAGTAACAGAACTTAGATGTTTCATGAAGCGGGGCAAGTTTTTAAGATTTCTCCAAAAACTGTATACCTCATCGCGCGGCCTGTCAACAATGAAACGTTCTGTAATCCGAATTGCCTGCAAATCGGTACTGTCTTTTCCTATCTTGTCGTAAATAGGACAAAAGCCGGTTGCTCCGCGGTACAATAGTACACCACCCACGGCTGCTTCCTGCAACCCGATAAACGGATGACTAAATAACTGCTTTACTCCCTTATAAAAGATAAATGTACCTGCAGCAATAGAAATTAATCGTTCCGTTGTATTTACATTCTCAGAATTTTTAGGCTCAATAAACGAACCCTTTAAGGATTCATTTACTTTGGTTGTTAATGTCTCTAACATAATTCATGGTTTTATCTTTTTCTAACAACCAATCGTATAAATAGTTAGAAAAATCTTCTTAAATATTCAAACACAATTTTGCCAGATGAGTTAAATTGAAGCCTACGAATTATGAAACAACTATTTTTTATATCACACGATACCGAAACTGCAGTACAGATTGGCAAATCGATTACAGGCATTGCTACATTGGATCCTAAAAAGATAGCTGCTATCAATGCTTTTTTGACGGTTAACCATCAAAAAAGTATCATTACAGTGTACGATGATGACGATGTATTTGAGGAGATTTTGGATACTTATACTTTTATTACCGTTGACGATGCGAATAAAAGTATTTACAATAACAAGCTTGATTAAAATGCAAGAGACCTGATCTTTGTGATCAGGTCTCTTTATAATCTTTGTTTTTTAGCCTTTGATTACGTTCAGCCAGGCATCAGCCATCAATCTTGCTCCTGCAATGCTCGGGTGTACACCATCTGGCGCCCAATGTGAGCCCGGCGCAGTTTCCAGTGCTTTGTTAAATATTTTTTGATAAGGTACAAATGGGGCATCAAATTCATCCGCCATTTCTTTCGAAGCATTTTGATATTCCTGAAACGGCCCGAACCAATCTTGTTTAACTGCACTTCCTATAATAGCAAACGGCTCAAGAATTATAAGCTTAATATCGGGTAGTTTTTCTTTAGTTTTTTGTAAAAGCTCGCGATAACCACTTTTATATAATGCAGCAGTTCCTTTATAATTACCGGTTTTAAGATGCCAGTAGTCATTTACGCCAATTAATATGCTTAAAACAGTTGGTTTTAATTCGATAGTATCTTTATCCCAGCGTTCGGCTAGTTGCGGCACTTTATGGCCACTTATTCCGCGGTTATGGATTTGAAGATTTTTAGTAGGATGACTTCTTAATAACTCTGCGGCAGTATGAAAAGCATAACCTTGTCCTAATGTTTTTGAAGAATTTGGTTGAAAATCGGTCCTGGATCGGCCGGCATCAGTTATAGAATCGCCCTGAAAAAGAATAACGTCATTATTGTTAAGCATTATTTTTTTTGCTTTGCTTTCGGAGAGGGCAGCGCTTGCAAAGTGCGGCATACTGATTGCTCCAAGCGTCCCAATTGCCATTTTACTTATGAAGTCTCTTCGGTTTGATTGATTAGTTTTCATTCAGCAATATAATAATAAATCGAAATTTGAGTAATGTTAACACTTCTTGCCTTAGAAATTTACCCTAGTTCCTTTTTAACCCGTACTTCTCAATTTTACTGTAAAGGTGACTTCTCTGAATGTCAATATCATCAGCTGTTTTAGAAACATTCCAGTTGTTTTTTTCAAGCTTGTATTTGATGTACTCCTTTTCTGAATAATCTTTATACTCCTGAAAACTGCTAAACTGATCGTAATTCGTTGCTGCAGTTGAGGACGACTGTGCCGTATCAATAGCTATTTCCACTGGCGGTGTTGATGAAGGATTGGCAAAAGTCCTTACATCATTTTCGGTGATAACTCTATCGCTTAAAATGATAAGTCGTTCAACCATATTTCTTAGCTCACGTATGTTCCCCGTCCAGGGAAGAGCTTTCAAAGACATAATAGCGCCTTCGCTAAACTTCTTGGTTGGCATGCCATATTCCTGACAAATTTCTTCACAAAAATTTTCAGCAATTAACGGGATATCATCTTTGCGCTCCACTAAAGAAGGTACATGTATCAGAATTACACTTAAACGATGATATAAGTCCATTCTGAAATTGCCTTCATCAATCTCTTTAACAAGATCTTTATTGGTCGCCGCCACAACACGCACATCTACATCAATCTCTTTCTCACCACCCACGCGGGTTATCTTGCTTTCTTGAAGCGCGCGAAGAACTTTAGCCTGAGCCGAAAGGCTCATGTCCCCAATCTCATCGAGAAACAAAGTACCTCCGTTGGCTTGCTCGAATTTCCCTATTCTTTGCTTTACAGCAGATGTAAAAGATCCTTTTTCGTGGCCAAATAGTTCGCTTTCAATTAATTCTGAAGGGATAGCGGCGCAGTTTACTTCTATAATCGGCCCGTTAGACCGGTTTGACTTTTCATGAAGCCAGCGTGCAACAAGTTCTTTACCGCTACCGTTTGCTCCGGTAACTAAAACTCTGGCATCGGTAGGAGCAACACGTTCAATAGTATCTTTAATCTTTGAAATACCGGGAGAGTTTCCCAGCATGTCTCGTACCTTACTAACCTTCCGTTTTAAAACCTTGGTTTCGGTAACAAGATTTCCTCTTTCTAAAGCGTTTCTTACCGTGATCAGTAGACGATTTAGATCTGGTGGTTTGGATATAAAATCGTATGCACCTTTTTTACTTGCTTCAACCGCAGTCTCGATGGTTCCATGGCCCGAAATCATGATAAACGGGATGTCTGGTTTTAATGCAAGTGCTTCAGATAGCACCTCCATCCCATCCATCTTATTCATCTTAATATCACAGAGAACCAGATCGAAATCATCCTTTTTGATTTTGTCTAAACCCTCAATACCGTTGTCTACATCTTCAACTTCATAATCTTCGTATTCAAGTATTTCCCGGAGGGTATTGCGAATCGCGCGTTCGTCGTCAACAATTAAAATTTTTGCCATAATGATCTTACGGTTTTCAAACGTATGGTGAAATTAATTGTTTGAGTTTTGTATACAAATATATACAGTTTTAGGGATTAATTGTGTAAGATAATTATGTAAGGGTAATTCGTGAATTACCCCAACGTACGAAACAAAAAAGCCCCGCCTTTTCAGGCGAAGCTTTAATTTCACAGGCTTATAAGCCGGGTTTTGTATCTGCCGAAGCAAACTTCTATCATTTATCTGGTTGTGCTATTGCTAACACACTCTAACGGCCTACCCATCCCGAAAAAAGATTTTCATCTTTAAGGAGCGAGCAGCTCCTGGTTCGGGACTTATTTGGCCTTTCAACTCCCGGGGTTTACCGCAAGCTATGTCGCCATAACAAGCCGTGAGCTCTTACCTCACGTTTTCACCTTTTCCTCAATTTGCATTAAGGTAGTCTTTTTTCTGTGGCACTTTCCGTCTTCCGATAAATCGAAATCCTTCCCGTTAGGAAGCGAGATGCTCTGTGTTGCCCGGACTTTCCTCTATTTGCCTCGAGGGCAACAGCGATAGAACGGCCTGTGAATAGCAAAGGTAATTAATATTCGTGACGCAGATAGGCGGCTTTAAAATCTTGCGTCATAAGCTTGAAGCGCTCTAGAACGGTTTGGATGAACTCCTCGTCAAGGATCTGAAACACGCTGTTAATGCCATCCAGTAATTCCGTTTCAGAGAGCTTGTAAGTTTGCTCAAACAGGCCCTGTTCAATCTTTACCAAGTATTTCATGTTCATGGAAAAAATAGTGATTTTACAATCAGGGCGAGGCAGTTCTGCTATTACTCTCATTCGTAAATTTAAAGATATGTGCTATCGGATCTTTCCCATTTAGCATTCCAAAGCTAGCTATCGGTTTAAATCTTGCAAATAATTCTTCGCTGTACCAGTTTTCGTCACGGGTTTTTTGAATCACTTCGCGATGTTCTTCGGACTGGTAAGCGAATGCCTTTACATCTTCAACGCTTTCCCAAATTGAGAACGTTGCCTGTCGGTACAGCGGAGCTTCACCAATTCCAAACGAAGTGATGTAACCTTTAGAACGGCTCATTAATTTAGCTACTTTGTCAACATTCGCCCAGAAGTTCTTTAGTCGGTTAAACCGGATAGTAGCGCGGGTTAATACGGCTATTGGACCGGTATAACTTGTATTGTGAGGTTTCCCAAAAGGTTCTTTCCCGTCCCACAAACCGTGACTCATAAGCGGTTCGCACAAAATGGTATAAGTTTCTGAGGCAAATTTTTTCCACCATAAGGAGATGAATGATCTTTGATTGAAATCATTAAAGTCTGTTTCATTATTCCAGACTGACAGTAGCGCCCATTGCTGCAGATCAGCCTCCTTATCAAATGTTCCGTTTTTACCGCTCCCCATCAATTTCCAAAAATTGCATTTGCGATTTAAGGATAATGGAAGCCTGTGCATCGCCATCGCTAAAAAAGCCAATGGTATTTTGCTTTTAGAATATCTGATAATGGTAAGAGCAACAAGCATTGGTGCAAATAGCAGGATTGAAAGCGGGAATCAAGAAGGTTAGACGTTACGTACCCTGTCTTTTATGTCAGAGATACTGTCTCTGGTTTTTTCCATCGCAGAATCCGCCAGATCATTAAGCGAGTCGGTTAAATCGTTCAATGATTTTTTGCCTTCATCTGTCGCGAATAAATAATAAGCAGCGGCACCAATGGCTATGCCGGCAAGAAGAATGGCAGGTATTTTTGTGTTGTTTTTCATGTTTACTTAAAACTAAAGAGCCATCTTTAAAGATGGCTCCATAATAACTTGATTATTCCTCTTCGGCAGCAGTGCCGCCATAACTAATCTTTGGAATATTTTTGTCGATTTGCCAGCGGCCTGTTCCCTCTTCACCAATTACATCAAACAATTCCAAAACCCTACGGGCGGTATATTCTTCCTCGACTTGTTCTTTAAGGAACCACTGCACGAACTCGAAAGTTGTATAATCTTTTAATCTCATGCATTGATCTGCCAAACGGTTTAATTGGCTGGTTACCTTAATCTCTTGCTGAAGTGACATTTCAAACACTCCTCTAAAAGAGTCAAACTCTTGGGGGATATTTACTACTTCAGGAGAAATGGCACGTCCGCCCAGATCATTTATATATTTAAAAATTTTAAGCATGTGCCCTCGTTCCTCGTTAGATTGATCCTCGAGATAGCCTGCACTATTATCAAAACCGTTACGATTGCAATAAGACGCCATTGATAAATATACTGCTGAAGAATAGGCTTCAGTTTTTATTTGTTCGTTTAAAAGGAGTTCAATTTCTTCCGAAAGTGAAGTCCTAAGTCTGAGAAGATCTTTCATGTGACTAAATTTAATTAAAGCATGATGACTTTGCATGTGTCCTGCTGTTATCTAACAGCTAGCTTGCAATCGCACCAATTATTTATACTAATTTACGATTATAACACTTAATATGAAGAAAAGTAGGTGGGGATGTCAATACAGATTTAATCTAATTAAGCAAGACTGCCAAATTAGAAAGCCATTGGCTGCAGGCACTCCCAAATTACACCATTTAGATGCAGCGCAAACTTAGCTCCAAAAAGTAGTTCCTGTAAATTTAACACTTCGGAGAGAGTAAGTAGAAAGCAGCGATCACAATACGGTGCCATTATGACGGTAACATCGCTCACTGCTAACGAAGAGAAAATCATTTCTTCCAGGTCGAGTTGGTTAACTCGCTTGATGAAATCTAAAAAGTTGATGGCTTTAAAGGAGGTGGATGATCCCAGATACTCAAGAATGTAAGTATTAGTTTTGTTGCATTGAGAAACAGACCCGCAACTGGTTCGATACACTTCGATAATATCTACACAATTTGTCTGTTTCATATTTGAGAATTCAAAAATACTGATTGTTTATAATTAGTCCAAATAAGATTTAAAATTTAAAAATAATTATGTACTAAAAATGTTAGTATATAACTAAGTTTGTATATGTATGCAATAGTAGATATTGAAACTACCGGTGGACATGCCGCAGGAAATGGGATTACAGAGATTGCTATTGTATTACACGACGGTAATAAAGTTACCCGCCGATACGAAACGCTAATCAATCCGCAAAAGAATATACCAATTTATATTAGTGCACTTACAGGTATCAGCAATGAGATGGTAATTAAAGCGCCGCTTTTTTCTGAGGTTGCAGCCGAAATTTTCAGTCTGTTACATGATAAAGTTTTCGTTGCTCATAACGTAAATTTCGATTACTCTTTTTTACGGCATCATCTGGCTGTTTGTGGTTACGAATTGAATGCTAAAAAGCTGTGTACCGTAAGATTGGGTCGCAAGGTTTTTCCAAATTTAATCTCTTACAGCTTAGGAAAATTATGCAAGCAGCTGGATATTAATCACCATAACCACCACCGGGCCGGAGGGGATGCTGATGCAACAACCATCCTGTTTTCCAAGATCTTGGAAAATGATAATTCCGGTCATATTAGTCAGTTTTTAAACCGAAACTCTAAAGAGCAATTGCTGCCGCCTAACCTAAAACGCGAAGAGTTCGACAAAATTCCGAATACGCCGGGTGTTTACTATTTCTATAATCAGAAAGGGAAAGTGCTATATGTTGGAAAAGCCAAGAATCTAAAAAAGAGGATTAGCTCACATTTTACGGGCAATAATTCCAATAAGCAGCGGCAGGATTTTATGCGAAATATCTATTCCATTACTTTTCAGGAATGTGGCACCGAACTGATGGCCTTTATCCTTGAAGCAATTGAAATTAAACGGCTATGGCCTGAGAATAATAGGGCAATGAAGCGTTTCGAACAAGCTTATGGATTGTTTATGTATGAAGATCAACGCGGATATCATCGTCTTTTAATTGATAAAAAGCGAAAAGGATCGTTACCCATTTATAGCTTTAACCAGGTTTATGAAGGTCATTTGCTGTTAAGGCAGTTATTAGAAGAATTTGAGCTTTGCCCTAAACTCTGCTTCGTTCAAACAAATACTGATGACTGTATCGGGATAGAAGGCAAGGCTTGTAAAGGAGCCTGTAATGGTGCCGAAAGTCGCGTTTTATACAATATTCGAGTTCAGCAAGCTGTCGCGAAGCTTAAGCAAAATCTCCCGACTTTTGCTCTGCTTGATAATGGGCGCACTGGCGAAGAGCGAAGTGTAATTTTGATGGAAGGCGGGAAGCTTCATGGAATGGGATATGTGACGAAGGATCATTCCTTCGAAGGAATATCAGAATTGAAAAACTTAATGCAGCCTTACCCTTCTAATGACTATATCCGAAACTTAGTACATTCCTATGCAGAGAAATTTCCTGAAAGGATAATGAGTTTTTAAATGTTCATTTTCCAGTGGTTCATAAGTGCCTACAACGAACCTGCTTTGCATTATAAACCTGACCGTGTGGATACCGGCCTGTGGCTAATGCCTTGTGCAGTATGAACTAAGGGCAGGGCTTGCGGAACATAGCAGCACCTGGTATATTTTCACCTAATCTATTGTGCTTTTGAAATCAAATTCACAAACAATCTGTAAGCTCCGGGTACCCCGGCAGGCAGCTGGCGGAAAAAAGATAAGGAAGTATAAACAAATTTTCCTTTGCCGTAATCAGCCACTAGCAGACCGCCGGTACTACTCTTTTCTCCCTTATCACTCATGCTAAGAATAGGCGTATAAGCTTTGTCAAGTTCAGAAGCAAAGTACAAACCTCTTTCCTGAACCCATCCCTCGAAATCGTGCTGAGTAATTTTATTAGGATAGTTTAATACCGGATGCTGAGGAGCGAGAATAGAAACTTTAGCATCTTCCTCGGTTACTCTATCGCGTGATAAACTAAAAGGGTAGGGGCCAATATTATCAACCTGCAATCCCGAATTAATATTATACTGAACCAGCAAAGTGCCCCCATTTTTGACATATTCTAATAATTTCGGTTGAATAAGTTTGGATTCCTTATTTACATTATAAAATCTTATTCCGGTAATAATCGCATCGAAGCTTTGCAAATGGCTATTCAAGGCCTGCTCTGGGGAAAGAATGGTTATTTGGTAGCCTATTTCTTTGAGCGATTCCATAACCAGATCTCCGGCACCGGTTATGTATGCTATATTCCTTCCGGCAATCTTCAACTCTATTTTTTTGAGGCGTGCTTCAGCTTTCGGGAATAACGTTTGCGCAGGAATATGATCGTATCTGATTTCTTTAATTGCCTTGTTAAACGTTTCGCCGTTTATCGTCGCTATTACTTCGAGAGTGCCGTCGGTTACTTTTTCACCTGGCGTGATTGTAAATTCCAGGTTCTGCAAATCTCCTTTTTTCTTTAAATTAAAATCAAGGTGTTTAGGGATCGCATTCCATCCAGCGGGAAGCCGCAGGCTTAACGAACCCCTGGTGTTTTCGCGAAAGCTTTGTAACTGTATGGCGATTTTCTTTGGCTGGTTTGAGGCAAATAAATAAGCATTTTCGGAGAATGTTGCAGTAACCGGAGGCGCAACAACCAGCGGTTGGTACACTTCCCCTTTAACTGGATCGGTAGATTTGAATGCAATCGGTCGTCTAATCTGCAAAGTTTGGTCGCCAATTGTTATAACAAAATTCCCACTGAAAGCACTTTTGTTTTCGGGTAATCCAATACTTGTCTGGTCTTTTACCACGTAAGCACCCATGCTGTGATCTTCGTCGAGCCAGTAAGGGTTACTTAATTTCCCATCAGCAAGTTTAACTTTCGTATTTATAGATCCAAGCTTGTTCGGTAACAGCCTTAAGGTTTTACCGGAAAGTGTTTCGCTTATACTCATCTTTAATGGAAAGTCGGCGGGGGCGTGGTAAATTGCTTCAACCTTTACAGGGATGGAATCGCCTATAGCGTATTGAGGCTCTTTACTGGTTATTTCAAACCACAAACCTGTACATGCTATGATTAACTCATTAATTTCTGCTGCTTTAGTTGAGTTGTTGGTTTTATCAATTAACGATTTAATTTGTAACAACCCGTTAACCGATTTCCACGGATTGTTGCTATCAAATTCTTTTTCAATTGCTGTAATTAATGCTGAAATCTTACCGCTTCCTGCTTCCTTGGTCCACGAAGTGTTTATTCCCTCGAATAAATCTGATTTAGCCGGCGTTCCGGCTACATGACTAAAATACTCTATAAATTCTCCGCGTTGAGCAGCCGTTCCAAAACCCTGACTTTTATGATTAGTACGGCTTTCGGCAGAAATCTCGCCATAGCTTTTTCCTAGAAGTTGATTATACAAACCAACATTAATTTTTATATCATCAGGAGCTGTATCTATGGCGTTTCCATTAAAATTGTACTTGTTCCACAAAATTCGTTTCGCCTGCCAGGGGTTAACATATTGAAGCTGTTCTGAGAAACGATTAGGATCTGCTGCCGCTGAAAAAGCCTCGCGGGCTAAAATAGCCGAAGCCGCATGTTGCCCGTGTCCAGCCCTGGCATCTTCAGGAAAACGGGTAATAATAACATCCGGTTTAAAGTTTCGGATGGTCCAAACCACATCAGCTAAAGTAGATTCTTTGCCCCAAAAGTTTAACGACTCCTCGGATGATTTCGAAAATCCAAAATCATTGGCCCGTGTAAAAAACTGTTCGGCACCATCTATTTTACGGGCGGCCAATAACTCCTGCGTTCTAATCAAGCCTAATAGTTCAGCTTGCTCTTTACCGATTAAGTTTTGGCCACCGTCGCCTCGTGTTAAAGAGAGATATCCGGTGCGAAACTTGCGTTCTTTGGCCATATATGCAAGCAAACGGGTATTCTCGTCATCGGGGTGTGCAGCTATGTATAATACGTTTCCAACTACATTTAGCTTTTGTAGGCTAAGTTTTATTTCAGCCGCATTTAGCCTTTGTACTTCCTGGGCATGTACGTGGAAGGAAAGAGAAATAAGAGTAAAGAGAAGGATTCTATAGTAAAACATAAACATGATAAACGACTAAATTAGATAAAATGAGTTACTGAACGATAAAATCAACACATTCTTCTTCAGAAGAGTCGAGTCAGAACATGATTTCATAGAACTTTGTGTGTTGTATAATATGGGTTTCATTAGAAATCTCATTTGCTTGCATTGCGTCGCCATAGTTTCGTAAATTTGAGAGCAAATAAGCGTTGCTTAATCCTAAACAATAATTAATGAAGAACGGTAAACCAACTATTTTAGTGGTGAACGATGATGGCATAGATGCTCCCGGAATTAAAGTGCTGATGGATGCCATGAAGGATATAGGTAAGGTGGTTGTTGTTGCTCCCGATGGTCCACAGTCGGGAACTGGCCATGCTATAACTATCGCAAAACCTCTACGATTGGATCGGGTGCACATTTACCCGGAGGTTGAAATGTATAAATGTTCGGGTACACCGGTAGATTGTGTGAAGCTTGCGGTGAATAAAATATTTAAAGGGAAAAAGCCCGATTTATGTGTTTCCGGAATTAATCACGGACTAAATCATTCCATTAATATTCTGTACTCGGGCACCATGTCTGCCGCTATGGAAGGAGCGATAGAAAGTATTCCGTCTATTGGATTCTCTTACGATGACTTTTCTTACGAAGCAGATTTTAGCAGTTGCGTGCCCTATATCAAAACCATCGTCAATGAGGTAATAGAAAAGGGCTTGCCTTTGGCAACTTTGTTGAATGTTAATTTTCCAAATACGAAGGTGATAAAGGGCATTAAAATCTGCCGACAGGCAAATGCAAAATATGCTGAAGAATTTGACGAGCGTTTAGATCCGAATAATAGAAACTATTACTGGCTTACCGGCGTTTTTCAGTCTGGTGATAAAGGTGAAGATACAGACGTTTGGGCGCTAGATAATGATTATGTCTCCGTGGTTCCAGTGCAGTTCGATTTAACTGCTCACCATGCAATCCCTGTTTTAAATAGCTGGCAATTAGATGTTAAAGCGTGACAATGTTTGGTTAGGTACTATCCTCGGGTTAATTCTTCCGGGCATAGCATTTTTTGTGGTTGAGATTCTCAAAAAGAACATCAGAGTTCTTGAAAAAGATGATTTGCTTTATATAGGATGCGTGGCTCTGAACTTATTATTGGTTAAATATTACTTTAAACAATATAAGGAAAATACGGCTCGAGGTATTATAGCAGCTACTTTTATTTGTGCCTTGATATTCTTTTATCATAAAGTAAGGCAATGAAATATTATATAATTGCCGGCGAAGCTTCGGGCGATTTGCATGGTGCAAATTTGATGAAAGCCTTAAAGCAGGAAGACGAGAGCGCAGAGTTTCGTTTTCTCGGAGGTGATTTGATGCTGGCACAGGGAGGTGAAATACTAAAGCACTATTCCGAAATGGCCTTTATGGGTTTTGTCGAAGTACTTCTTAATATCAGGAGTATTCTAAAAAATCTCAAATCAACTAAGGCTGACATCCTTGAAAATAAACCCGATGCATTGATTCTTATAGACTTTCCGGGCTTCAACCTCAAAATAGCGCAATTCGCAAAAGAAAATGGCATAAAGGTATTTTATTATATTTCACCAAAAGTGTGGGCGTGGAACCAGAAAAGGGTTTTAAAGATAAAAAAGGTTGTTGATAAGATGTTTTGCATTTTGCCATTCGAAGTTGATTTCTACAAGTCGTGGGGAATAGAGGTCGATTATGTTGGTAATCCATTATTAGACGCTATCGCGGATTTTAAGGCGAATGAAAGGTTCAGGGAAGAAAATGACTTGAACGATAAGGCTATAATCGCTTTGCTTCCGGGTAGTAGAAAACAAGAAGTTGAAAAGATCTTACCAGACATGTTGAGTGTTGTATCCCAATTTCCGAATTATCAATTTGTTGTTGGAGGCGTTTCAACCTTTTCAAATGAGTTTTATAATAAGTTCGTTGGAGACAATGATGTGAAGATAGTTTATAATGAAACCTACGATCTTTTAAGCAACTCGAAAGCGTCTATTGTCACATCGGGAACAGCTACGCTCGAAACGGCACTTTTAGATATCCCTCAGGTGGTAGTGTACAAAGCGAATGCAATAAGTATCGCTATTGCACGCAGGTTGGTAAAGATCAAGTTTATATCGCTTGTAAATTTGATTATGAATAAAGCAGTAGTTAAGGAATTGATCCAGGAGGATTGTAACACCCAGTCGCTAAGTGATGAGTTGAATTTAATTCTCCATAATCCGGTTT
>DASVRX010000078.1:0-3501 GCA_036388375.1 Pedobacter sp.
ATCAAAGCTTTTATAACTTGATTGTTGACTACCAGGATGATAATGATAGCAATGAAAAACGAAAAGGCGATTTTAATAAAATGAAACTTTTCGAAATAGATCGCACCTAACAAAGCTATGCTATTAAGCAAAAGGTATACTCTGCATAGAAAAGAGGTTCGCGGGTCGCTAGAGAATATGTTAAACAGTTCGGCATTTCCCGGCTTTAAGCTCAATGTGAAGACATCAGCCAAATAGTAACATGCTGTGTAAATTACGGGGAAAATAATTACAGAATAAGTCAATCCCACAAGGAACTTCTCTAAATGAGAAGCAGGCAAAATCAAAGTGATGATTGATTTTTTTCTATTGCCAAAGGCTTCAAATAGCGTACTTATGAAAATTGTTCCAAATGCCAGTAAAAACATCCAGTAAAAAACCCACTGCATCTCAGGTGGAAGCGGACTTTTACTCATGATCGTATGAAAACCCAGCCACAGTACCACTATCCCTATCACTACCACTATTCCCATGGCATAAAACTTTAAATTTTCAATCGTATGCTTTTTAAAAAGCATACCGAATCGCTTTATGCTAAATATGTTATTCTCCATGTTATGATTTTAAAGCTGTTAATACTGATTGTTGATTACTAATAATTGCACTAAAGAGTAATTCCATGTCCACCCTGCTATATCGACCAGAATGGTTGCGAGAGATAGAATGGATTCCCATTGCCGAACTTTCAGAAAAAAGCACATCATCATCTTCGGTAGGGCCAATCTTAAAAGTTAATTTTTCTGCAATTCGATCCAAACTACTGTTTAACATAATCTCCCGATTGTGAACAACAACCAGCGTATCGATCAAACTCTCCAAATCTCTCACCTGATGCGTTGAAATGAGCACACAGCGTTCTTCTGTTAAATTAGATGCAATGATTTTTCTAAACTGAACTTTAGATGGAATATCCAATCCATTGGTAGGTTCATCCATAATCAACAAACTGGTATTGGTTGCCAGACCGAAAGCGATCATCACTTTCTTTTGCTGACCGAATGACAATTTATTTAAGGATCTATCCGTAGCGACTTCAAACTCTTCCAGTAAACTATAGAATTGCTGTTTGTCAAATTGAGGATAAAAGCTACTGGTAGTTTGCAAATACTTTTCAATCCGCACTTCAGGCAGGTAAATATCTTCCGGAATAAAGAACAGATCTTGTAAAAATGAAGGCAGGCGTTTCCGCGATTCTACGTTCTTTACTTTACAACTTCCCGACAAGGGGAAAACCACACCGCATATATTTTTAAGAAGCGTTGATTTCCCCGCCCCATTTTTGCCTAATAAGCCATAGATGTGCCCGGCTTCAAGGTTTAAGTTTAGATTTCGAAAAAGCAGATTCTTTCTGCTATAGCCGAAATCAAGGTTAGATATCTGTATCATACTGTATTAGTTAATTAGTACAGTACAAACATCTAATATTAATTCGCAATTACAAAATTTATTTTTTAATAAATAAATTCGAGAAACCAATCGTAGCTTAACCTGTTACTAAGAAAAAAACAATATGAAACTTATCATTGAGATATTACTAATGGGCGTAGCTGTAGCTCTGGCCGCCTATTTATTACCAGGAGTGCAGGTTAGCGGATTCGTAAGTGCAATCATTGCTGGTGTGCTTATTGCCCTGGCTAACGCTACAATCGGTACCATTTTAAGATTACTGACATTCCCAATCAACATTTTAACGCTGGGAATCATGTCGTTTATCATCACCGTTTTAATGGTTTTATTGGTAGACAGCCTGATGAGCGGGTTTAATACGAGCGGATTCTTTTCTGCAATGATTTTTGCCGTAGTTCTGGCATTAATTAAAATGGTATTCGGAATGTTTAACCGCAGTTAAGGCTCTTTTAATAGATCCCTTATCTCCGTCTCAAACTGATTGACGAACTCCTCATAATGCTTGCCGGTTCCCGGTCCGGTGAAGCCTGAATGAATTTTTCTTACACGGCCTTTCTTATCTACAACGAATGTAGTGGGAAAGGCTTTGAACTTTTCCAGTTGAGGCATACTTCGCAGAACTTCCTTATTAGTATATCCTGTTAAGAGTATAGGATATTGAATATTGAACCGTTCTTTCAGCTGCATAACCCGCTCGCGGGAGCGATTAAAATCATTTGTTCGCTCGTAAGCCAAGCCAATTATTTCAACGCCTTTGTCTTTGAATTTATCGTAAAATGAAGTTAAGTAAGCGGTTTCATCCATACAATTCGGGCACCAGCTTCCCAAAAACTGAACAATTACAATCTTGTTTTTAAACCGCGCATCAGATAAAGCTACCTTCTTCCCATTCAGATCAGGGAAACTGAAAGTAAGCGGATCTTGCGCTGACTTGAGCTTTGTTATCTCCTCGCCATCAGCAAGTTTCGCGTTATCATCCTTTCTGGCAGTCCAGTCTTTAACCGAACTTACTCCTGAATAAAACAGTCCGTTGGTAATTAGACTATCACTACTCAAATCTCCGGTAAACAAATAGGCGCTGGAACCGTCAAAAGCAGAGAGATAAATTTTGTTGCTATTTATGCTTCCTTCAAGATACCGGTAATCACCGGTTGCGGTTAGAAATGTTCCCGTAAGTTTCTCGTTTAGTTGGCTAAACTCACCTACTGCAATCGTACTGTCTTTTGACGTGGTACTTTTGAAAACAGCCGCCCACCTGCCGGAAAGACTAGGTTTTATCTTTTCACTATTATTGAAAAACCGCCAGTTTGTTCCGGGTTGCGCAGTAAAATCCATTTCCGAGTTCTTATCGGCAAGGCGCTTTATCCATTTTCCGGTTAAACCGGATGACGTTCGTTTAGCTTTAATTTCTGAATCAAAAAGTTTAAACCTGAAAAAAACGGAATCCTGATTAACTACCACTTCATCAACTTTAAGTCGTTCCTTTCCATTTATAAGATAAACAGTTCTGGCATCGTACGATTCTAAGACCTCAAAATTAAATGGGATTTTAACACCAGATTCGGTTTCCAAAACTCCGCGCCAAATCCCGAAAGGGAACTCTTCCGAAGTTGTACAGCCTAAATTAAATGCTGAGATCAATCCTAAAAACAAGGTGACTATTACTTTCATTTCAGTAAGGCTCGTGAGATGATCAGCTTCTGGATTTCAGAAGTACCCTCATAAATTTGGGTAATTTTCGCATCGCGCATCAAGCGCTCAACATGATATTCTTTCACATAGCCGTAGCCGCCGTGTATCTGCACCGCTTCTGTGGTGGTTTTCATCGCCACTGTCGATGCAAACAGTTTAGCTATTGACGATGCTTCTGCATAAGGCAATTTGTTATCTTTCAACCAGGCCGCTTTTAAGCACAATAATCGCGCGGCTTCAATTTCTGTAGCCATTTCTGCCAATTTAAATTTTATCGCCTGATGATCAGAAAGTGGTTTCCCGAAAGTCTTCCTTTCTTTAGAATACGCCAGCGCAAGTTCATACGCACCCGAAGCGATTCCT
>DASVRX010000079.1:0-4908 GCA_036388375.1 Pedobacter sp.
GTTCTGGAATGGCCCGTTTGTAAACAAATAGGAAGTTGAGTAATGGAAGTTCCCTACCGGAGAAATTACTTCATATCCAACAAAAGTACCCATATAACCTGCGGTCATTGAAAATTTATCGGTAAATGCATAGGTAGCATACAAGTTTTGAATATGAAAGCTGGAAAAACTAGCAGCTACGGCTTCACCATCTTCATCGAACACTGGTGATACTGCCTGATCAGGAATAGATTGAGCCTGACCTCTTGGGCCAAAAGACACTTCACCTACAAATGAAGCTTTTCCAGTTGTCTTCTTTAATGCGATATCAATCATACCCAATGAAACAGAGTTTTGATCTGATGCGAAACTTGTTCCAATGTTTTGAACTTTTGAAAAATCATACTTGTAATACGTATCTACTGAACCAGAGATTGTTAATGGTGTAGACGTTGAATCCTGAGCATTAGCATATGATACACCTGCTAATGCGATTAATGATAGTAGTTTTCTAAACATGTTGCTTTTTTAAGTTGTTAATAAGGCTTGTTAATTCGACTGTTATTGTTGCTTTCTATATATAAGGTTTGAAATTCTTAATTGTCGATTACGTCTTTTTCAAGGACTTTAATATCGCGCTCAACTGTTCTTCCGTTGTTGTTCACTAATAAAGTCCCTTGCACGTATTTTTCATTATGCTGACTGGCATCTAATCCTTCTTCTTCCTCTTCTGATGATACTCGTATTGGTTGTATCAGGTTGATCAATTTGAAAATCACAAATGAAACGATAAAGCTATAGGCAACTACAATTCCCAATCCTTTCATTTGGGTGAAGAAGAATTCAGGGTTACCGTAAAACAAACCATCGGCACCGGCACCATTAACCGTTTTAGTCGCGAAAATACCAGTCAAAATCATACCAACAATACCGCCTAAGCCGTGGCATGGGAACACGTCTAGAGTGTCATCAAGTGACGATTTTTGTTTGTAATGAACTGCTATGTTAGAAATGATAGCTGCTATAAATCCGATAAAGATACTTTGAGGAATTGCTACAAATCCTGCTGCAGGAGTTATTGCTACTAAACCTACCACTGCACCTATACAGAATCCTAAAACAGATGGCTTTTTTCCTCTGATGACATCAAAGAACATCCATGATAAACCAGCGGCACCCGCTGCGGTGTTTGTAGTTGCAAATGCAGAAACTGCTAAGGCATTAGCTCCTAAAGCTGATCCAGCGTTAAAACCAAACCAACCGAACCATAATAAACCAGTGCCTATTAACACGTAAGGAATATTTGCTGGCGGAATCTCTCTTTGCTCTAAATGAGACTGACGGCGCTTCAAAACTAATGCACCTGCCAAAGCAGCACAACCGGCTGAGATATGAACTACTGTTCCTCCAGCAAAATCAAGAACTCCCATTTTAAATAAGAAGCCATCTGGATGCCAGCTCCAGTGCGCAAGGGGCGCATATACAAATAAGCTAAATAAGACGATGAAAAGTATATATGATGTGAATCTGATTCTTTCCGCAACTGCTCCAACAACCAATCCTGGAGTGATAATGGCGAACATTAACTGGAACAATGCGAACAATGTTAACGGAATTGTTGGCGCTAAACTCCAGGGAGCTCCCGAATTGACATCCTTAAAAAACAAGAAAGTTGTTGGATCACCAATAAATCCCTGGATAGATGTTCCAAAGGCAAGGCTAAATCCTACTGTAACCCATAAAACGCTCACTACGCCCGCAGCTACTACGCTTTTTATCATAGTTGAGATTACGTTCTTGCGATGAACCATCCCACCATAAAAGAATGCAAGACCTGGGGTCATTAGAAATACGAGGGCTGTTGCTACCAAGATCCATGCAATGTCGGCACCATTGTAAAGTTTGCCACCATCGTCGAAGTTTGGTAACACCGGAACAAAGATTGCGGCTAGAGATACTGCCGCCAATACCAAGAATGGGGCGACTTGTTTAACTGATAATTTACTCATTTTGTTTAGTTGTTTAGTGTTGTTGAATAATATCTGCAATAAAGTTAGTGATATTTTTAAATATTCATCGAAAATGGAAAATTATTATTCAAAATTATTCCTTTTTACACCACTTTTCATGAAAATATTCAGCAATTAGCAAATAAGAGCGATTTTAATCGGAAAATAAATCCTTTTAATAGAAAAAAGTCCTCAAAACAAAAAAAGAGGGCCAACTTTCGTTAAACCCTCCCAACACTAAACCAAAATCGTTTAAATATTAGAGTTCTTCGTCATGTTGACTCATATCTAATCCCAATTCCTCGTCTTCAGCAGAAACGCGAAGCGGACTTATAGCATTTGTTACAACCAATAAGAGATATGATCCTATGAAAGCAAAGGCAGACACAACAACCAAAGCGACTAAATGCACTATAAATAATTTTGTCTCACCAAAATAAAGACCATTACCAGTAGTATTGCCTGCATTAACACCTTGATTAGCAAAAACACCTGTCATTAACATACCAACCATACCACCTACACCATGACAAGGAAATACATCAAGCGTATCATCAATATTTGTGCGACTTCTCCAAAGCACTACCAGGTTACTAACCACAGCGGCTACTACACCTATTATAATAGAGTGAGATACACTAACAAAACCAGCAGCCGGGGTAATAGCTACCAAACCAACAACAGCTCCTATACAAGCACCCATTGCTGAAGGTTTTTTTCCACGAGCCATGTCAAAGAAAATCCAAGCCATTGCAGCAGCAGCCGACGCAGTAGTAGTAGTTGCCAAAGCAGTTGCGGCTAAAGTTCCGGCACCTACAGCAGAACCGGCGTTAAATCCAAACCAACCAAACCAAAGAAGACCAGTTCCGAGAATCACATAACTTACACGAGCAGGAGTATGTTCAGAAGTAGTACGCTTCTTTAAGAAAATAGCTGATGCCAATGCAGCCCATCCTGCCGACATATGCACAACTGTTCCTCCAGCAAAGTCAAGAACTCCTTGTTGAAACAGGATTCCATCTGGATGCCATGTTGCATGAGCCAAAGGAGAATAAATAAAGATCATGAATAAACAAAGGAAAATAAGGTAGGAGTTAAAGCGAATACGCTCAGCAAATGCTCCTGTGATTAAAGCAGGTGTAATAACAGCGAACTTTAACTGGAACATTGCAAATAAAACCAACGGAATTGTTGGCGCCAAAGACCATACTGCATTCCCAACCATCCCTTTCATCATAAAGAAAGTTGCCGGATTCCCGATTACTCCGCCAATGTCATCGCCAAACGCCAGGCTGAAGCCAAAGATCACCCATAAAACAGTGATGAGCCCCATACATACTAAACTTTGAAGCATGGTTGAAATAACATTTTTCTTTCTCACCATACCCCCATAGAAATAAGCCAGCCCGGGTGTCATTAATAAAACCAACGCCGTTGCAACAAGAAGCCAAGCTGTGTCGCCGGTATCAATTTTATTTTCGGCTATGTTAACTACCTCGACAGAGGGATAGAGTAAGGCTAGCACAACGGCTACAACCAGCAATAAAAAGGGTAAGACTTTTTTCATTTCAATTGTTTAAAGTGTTTAAGATTTATTTAATTAATTATTGATAATAAAGCGATCCTGTTACGATATTTACGCTAATTGTGTATAAAATGAGACTAAAAATGGATTATATTGACAATATTTATATAAATAATTAAACAATAATATAATATTTATAATAATAAAGCAAGAAAAGAGGAATTGTTTGTGGAAAAAAGTAAATATTTTCAATCAACTACGAAAACGTGCCTAAAAAAGGGCCATATGATCATAAATAAATATTTACCTAGCGGAAATTACACTAGATTATAGCTTTTTATATAGATAAATTTTTAATTTTAATGATAATGACCCAATTAACGACCGGTAAGTCGAAATAAATCTCAAAATATCAGTTATTTAAACCGCTATAGATTTTAAAAGAAAGGTTAGGTCTTGGGATATTAAATTAGATGCGGAATGTAGGCACTACCTTGAAGGACACCGCGTTTTTCTAATTCTTTGTCGATATATGTTTGAATTTGCGATTTTTTTACGCCCCAGTTAGGTGCAATTAATAAATCAAAATCGGCGATGCCAAACAAGCGTTGTAATATTATATCGGGCCGGAGAAGTGGAATGAACTCGGTTAAAAAACTTGTGTATTCTTCGAGACTAAATACTTTGAAAGGTTCACGTTTGTACTGAACTCCCATTATCGAGCCCTCTACGATATGAAGATGATGGAGTTTAACAAACTTAATCTGCGGGAAGCGGTTAATTTCATCTGCGTAACGCAGCATCATTTCCTTCGTTTCCCAAGGGAATCCAAAAATTGTATGAACGCACACCTCAAGCGGAGAATATTGAACTAAATTAAGCGCTGCTTCTAATTCCTCATGGGAGCAACCTCTATTAATCCTTGTAAGCGTATCATTATAGATTGACTCCATGCCCATCTCTAAATCAACATCTAATCCCTTCTCAAGGTAACTTTCTAACAAGGTCACCTTCTCTGCATCAATGCAATCGGGTCGCGTACCTACAGATAAGCCAACAATATCCCCGGGAGCAATACTTTCGGCAACTTTAATTGCCTCGTCGTACATTGCTTTTAAGTAATGTGCGGGTGCGTAGGTATTTGTGTTGGGCTGAAAATAAATGATAAATTTATCGGCGGCATAACCCGTTCTGGCGCGCTCAATACCCCGGGCTATTTGTTCGCTAATGTTAGGTGTACTGCGCGACAGCTCCGGAGTGAAAGAATCTACATTACAATAAGAGCAGCCACCATAGCCTTTGCTGCCATCACGATTGGGACATGTGAAACCACCATCTACTATAATTTTGAACACGCGCTTTCCATCATACTTTTGCTTTAAGTAAGCTCCGTAA
>DASVRX010000080.1:0-2377 GCA_036388375.1 Pedobacter sp.
GAACTGTCGATTCGTTCAATAAATCCATCTTTAACAAAAACATCGGCAACGAACTGTCTGCCTTCGTTAATAATTGTAGCTGATTTTATGAGAATCGTCGACATGTAACTGGAGATTGTGAGGTGTGATTAAATTATTTCCAGGCCTAAATTAGCAATAAATTGTATTGGCAAAATCTCAAATCGTTAATTAAACTATCTTTGCGGCATGGCGCAATCGTTCGAAGACTTTAAGTTAAATCCCCAAATTTTAAATGCAATTGCTGACGCCGGTTTTACAGAACCAACGCCAATTCAGCAAAAAGCAATTGCGCCAATTTTATCCGGACAAGATTTAATGGGTATTGCTCAGACCGGAACAGGTAAAACTGCCGCCTTTGTGCTGCCTATTTTAATGAAATTAAAATACGCCCAGGGGAACGATGCCAGAGCTTTGATTTTAGCGCCAACCCGTGAGCTGGCCATGCAAATTGAAGAGCACATTAAAGTGCTTTCAAAATACACTGATTTAAGAACGATTGTACTTTATGGCGGCTTAGGTCCGAAAACCCAAAAGGCAAAGCTTGCGCTGGGAGTTGATATTTTGGTATGCACGCCAGGGCGCTTTTTAGATCTTTACCTTGCGGGAGATATTAATACCCGATCGCTGGAAGTGATGGTAATGGATGAAGCAGATAAAATGGTTGATATGGGATTTATAGGCTCCATTCATCGCATTTTGGAAGTCGTTCCGCGAAAGCGGCAAAACCTTTTATTCTCGGCTACTATGAGCGAACTTGTTCATAAAATTGCCGGAGATTTTCTGAAGTTTCCAACCATTATTGAAGCTTCAGAACAGGCTACGCCGGCACAGTCGGTAAACCAGGTTTTGTACTATGTGCCAAACAATAAGACGAAGATTAATCTGCTTCAGCATTTGCTGAAAGGTGAAGAATTTAATCGTCTAATTATCTTCTGCAAAACAAAAACTACTGCCGATAACATTTTCAAGTTCTTAGAGCGCCGCTTTGCGCTGGATGAAATAAGGGTTATCCATGCGAATAAAGGCCAGAATACCCGCATCAACTCCATGAATGCTTTTAAAGAAGGCGGCGTTAGGGTTTTAGTTGCCACGGATGTTGCTGCACGCGGAATTGATGTAACTAATGTGAGTCATGTGATCAACTTTGATGTGCCGATCATCATCGAAGATTACGTTCACCGGATCGGAAGAACGGGTCGCGCAAATAACCTTGGCGACGCGATCACTTTTTGCAACGAAGCCGAGAAGTATTATATCCATAAAATTGAGAAGTTAATCCGCCAGCAAATCCCTGTACTCAACATCCCTGAAGGGGTATTTATAGAAGAAACGCCTTACGAAGAGCGGCAGTTAATTGCTAAGGAAATCGATAACCAAAAAAGAAAAGAAGACCCCGATTTTAAGGGCGCTTTTCACGAGAAAAAAAATGCAAAAGCCATTGCTCAGAAGATAGCAAAATCGAAAGTTCCGGCGAGTAATAAGGCTGGCACAGGTAAAGCAGCAAAAGGCTCAAGCACCGTTAAAGGAAGCTTTAAAGGCAATAACAGAAAGAAATACTAAGGTGCGCCTTACTCCGCTTAATATTTTAACATCAGTCATTTTAGTAAGTGCCGTGTATTTATTGCTTAATCGCGATGCTGAAGGCTGGCGCATTTTAGGTACGGTTTCGCTGTTTGTTCTGGCCGCTCTCAGCTTTATAACCGATCTTTTTTTCCGAAGATTTATCAAAGACCTAAAACGAATTTGGATTATAGAAGTAGTATTTATCATCTTTGCGGCGGTCGTGATGATGATAATTCAGAAATGAAATCAAATAACTTGCACACGGGGCGTTCAGGCCATCTGTGTAATCATTGCAATCAGTGTAATCATAAGAAATAATGAAAAAAGCAGAGATAAAACTCACCATAGAACTCGACGATAATAACGTTCCGGAAAATATTACCTGGGAATCTACAGATTCAGAAAACAAAGAAAAACTGGCCGTAAAATCGATGATGCTCGCTTTATGGGATCATCAGTATAAAAATTCGCTTCGCATTGATTTGTGGACAAAAGACATGCCCGTTGATGAGATGAAGCGTTTTTTTTACGAAACACTTCAAACAATGGCCGATAGTTTTTTACGTGCCACAGGCGAAAAAAATATTGTAGAAGATTTGCGCGATTATTGTGCACACTTTGCTGAAAAAATGGAAATTTCTGAAAATAAATAGCTATGAAATCACTTAATTATCTCGGCTTAATTGGCTCTTTAATGATTATCGCAGGAGCACTCAGTCCTATGCTTCATCTACCCATAGTTGGAACTTGGAATTACTACGATATTGATGTTGCACTTGCTTCTATCGTAATG
>DASVRX010000081.1:0-18047 GCA_036388375.1 Pedobacter sp.
TGATGAAGGTGCTCACCATTATTTCATCCATTTTTATTCCCCTAACCTTTATTGCCGGAGTTTATGGAATGAACTTCGCCTATCAAGACCCCTCAACAGGGAAGGTTTTACATAATAATATGCCTGAGTTGTACGCAGAAAACGGGTACCTTTATACTTGCATTGTAATGGCGGTAATAGCGGTAGCCCAGCTGATATTTTTTTGGCATAAAGGCTGGTTCAGATAATTATTTCTTAACACCTCTCTTACATAAAAGCTTGAGAAGAGGCCTCATTTTTGTACTTTAGCGAGCAATGCAATCATTTGAGCTTGATAAAAACGACATTCAGCGCATTAAGCAAGCACTTGCTGCGGATGATGATACCCTAAAGGTCTTATTATCAGAATATCATGCCTCAGAAATTGCGATTCTTTTCGAATCTCTTTCCCAGGAAGCACGTGAGAAGATTATCAATGTTCTTCCATCAGAAATTGCCTCGGAGGTTATTTCTGAGATGGATGTTGAAACTCATCCTGAAAAAATTCTCGACAATCTGGATCGTGAAAAGCGAACAGAAATTGTTGAAGAAATGGATTATGATGATGCTGCAGATATTATCAGTCTATTATCAGAAGAACGGCAAAACGAGATCCTTACCGATATGGATCAGGAGGATGCCTCCTCCATTCGTACACTTTTAACCTATGACGAGGACACGGCCGGTGGACTGATGAACACCCAGGTTCTGAAAGTAAACAGCAGCCTCACTAAAAAGGAAGCACTTGAAGAAATTATTAGGCTTTCTGAAGAAATTGAAGAGTTTTATACCATTAATGTAGTTGATAATTATAACCATCTGGTAGGTATCGTATCTCTTAAAGACATCATCAAGTCCAAATATTCCGTTCATATCCGCGAATTGATTAAAGCCGATTTCGTATTTGTGAACGCAACAACAGATCAAGAAGAAGTAGCCAAGCTTTTATCTCAATATAATCTTACGAGTATTCCGGTAGTAGATGATGAAATGCATCTGCTAGGCCGCATCACATTTGATGATGTAATTGATGTACTTGAGGAGGAAAGTACTGAGGATATGTTAAAAATATCCGGAGTATCTGAAGATGAGGAACTTGCCGGTAACTGGAGAGAGGCTGTAAAAAGCCGGCTTCCCTGGTTAGTATTAAACCTCGGAACCGCAGTTCTTGCGGCATCTGTAACCCGGTACTTTGATAATACAATAAATTTGTTGCCCGTATTGGTTGGATATATGGGCATTATTGCGGGAATGGGAGGTAATACTGCCACGCAAGCATTAGCCGTTACCGTTCGCCGGATTTCATTGAATGATTTAACTGATAACCAAGCCTTCAGAACGGTTTTTAAAGAGTTTTCGGTGGGATTGATCAATGGTGCTGCCATCGGATTCTTTGTGTTCCTTTTTGCTTCTTTCTACGATCAGAATCCGATGCTTGGCCTGGTAGTATTTCTGGCCATGACAGGTAATCTCATTATCGCCGGTATCGCCGGATCTTCGATTCCTCTGATTTTAAAGCGGGTAGGTATAGATCCGGCCATAGCCTCTTCTATTATTATTACAACTTTTACCGATTCCTTTGGCTTCTTCCTTCTATTGGGATTGGCGACTAAATTATTGCTATAAATTAGTTCACGTAGCCTAGTTTGACTTTTTAATTTTTAATTTTGACTTTTATCTCAAGCATGGAAATCAGACACGACTGGACCAAAGAAGAAATATCAGCAATCTATCATAGCCCATTATTAGACTTAATTTATCGCGCTGCAACAATTCACCGTCAGAATAAAGATTATTCTGAAGTACAGATAAGTAGCTTGTTATCTATAAAAACAGGTGGTTGCAGCGAAGATTGTTCTTATTGCCCTCAAGCGGCCAGATATAATACCGGTGTAGACGTTCAGGCTTTAATGTCTGTTAGTCAGGTAACTGAAGCGGCACAGAAAGCTAAAGATGGCGGCGCATCACGTTTATGTATGGGTGCTGCCTGGCGCGAAGTGCGTGATAACCGTGATTTTGATAAAGTAATTGATATGGTTAAGGCAGTAAACAGTCTCGATATGGAGGTATGCTGTACTTTAGGAATGCTAACGGAGTCTCAGGCGAGCCGTTTAGCAGATGCAGGTTTATACGCTTACAACCATAATCTGGATACTTCAGAAGATGATTACAAACGCATTATTACCACCCGTACTTTTGACGACAGGCTTAAAACAATAGATAACGTTCGCAAAGCGAAAATCAGTGTTTGCAGTGGCGGTATAATCGGCTTGGGCGAAACGGTAGAAGATCGCATTTCCATGCTGAATACGCTCTCCAATATGAGCCAGCACCCTGAATCGGTTCCGATCAACGCCCTGGTTCCTGTAAAGGGTACCCCGATGGAAAATCAGCCTCGTGTACCAATCTGGGATATGCTCCGCATGATAGCCACGGCACGAATTATAATGCCTAAAACAGTGGTTCGGCTTTCGGCCGGAAGAACTGAAATGAGTTTAACCGATCAGGCATTTTGTTTTATGGCGGGTGCTAATTCGATTTTTGCGGGTGATAAATTATTAACCACGCCAAATCCAGGCTTCAATGAGGATATGCAGATGTTCGAGCTTTTAGGTTTAAAACCTCGGGAGGCGTTTAAAAACGGCAGACCTGCTAACAGCCTGGTTCAGGAACAATCGGTGTAAAAATATCCTTACATCAAACATAATTGGTGTTTCTTAATTTAAAGGATAGTATTTCACCTTCCTTTATGAAACCTAAAATTATTTACGTTTATGATGCGCTTTGTGGCTGGTGTTACGGTTTCAGTCCGGTAATAAAATCAATCTACGAACACAATCATGACCGTTTTGATTTTGAAGTGATAAGCGGGGGCATGACGTTAGGCAACCGGACTGGTCCCATAAGTGTTGTGGCTCCTTATATCAAAACAGCTTATCATACAGTCGAAGAAACTACAGGAGTTGTATTTGGCGAAGGTTTTTTAAGGGAAGTTGAGAAAGGTGATATGATCCTTGATTCGGAAAAGCCCGCAATTGCCTTATCCGTTTTTAAGTCCTACCATCCTGATAAGGGAATTTTATTTGCTCATGATCTTCAAAATTGTATCAATTTCGATGGAAAGTGGCCAAATGATGACGATATGTACCGGTTCATAGCAGTCAATTACGGCATTGATCCAGATGAGTTTATACATAAGATGCACGAAGAAGATTTTAAGCAATTGGCTTATTATGATTTTGCTTTGGCTAAGCAGTTACAAGTTTCCGGTTATCCGGCTGCTTTTATACAATCTGCCGATAACCATTTTTATATGATTGCCAAAGGCTTCACACGCCTGGAAGATTTGGAAGCTCGAATAGAGAAAGTCTTAAAGGAAATTAATAAGTAATTGTTAAATTTACTTTTCGATAACAGAACACTCAAATATACGTTAAACTAAACGAGATTTTGTGAGTCTGTAATAATAATACCTTAATCACAACTAATAACTAATCAATAAAACCTATAATGGAAGAAAAAAACTCACGCCGTTCTGTTCTAAAATCTATCGCCGGTGGCGCTGCTGCACTTAGTGCGGGCTTATTTGTTCCTGGTAGTCTTCAGGCTTTTGAGTCTATCGAAGAAAAGAAAAGCTGGAAACTTAAAGGTAAAATCAACCATTCTGTATGCAAATGGTGTTACGGCTCTATTCCTTTAGATGATTTTTGTAAGGCTGCTAAAGAGATGGGCATTTCTTCTGTAGAGCTTTTAGGTCCGGATGAATGGCCAACTTTAAAGAAGTATGGCCTAACCTGTGCTATGCCATGGGGAGCAGGGAAAGGAATCTCCGAAGGATTTAATGATGAAAAGTTTCATGATGAATTAATTGCAAGCTATGAAGGCATTTTTCCTAAGCTTGCGGCGGCAGGATACGATAAAGTTATTTGCTTTTCTGGAAATAGAAAAGGAATAAGCGATGAGCAGGGTTTACAAACGGCAGCAAAAGGTTTAAAACGATTAATGAAAAGTGCTGAAAAGTATAAAGTAACTATGACGATGGAGCTGTTAAATAGCAAAGTTGATCATAAAGATTATCAGTGCGATAACACAAAGTGGGGAATAGATCTTGTAAAATTAGTTGGCTCTGAAAACTTTAAGCTGCTTTATGATATTTATCATATGCAAATTATGGAGGGTGACGTTATTCGTACTATTAAAAATAACCATAAGTATTTTTCTCATTATCATACCGGCGGTGTACCGGGAAGAAATGAAATCGATGCAACTCAAGAATTAAACTATCCTGCAATTATGCAGGCAATTGTAGATACGGGTTACAAAGGTCATGTGGCGCAAGAATTTATTCCGAAAAAGACAGATAAACTTGCATCCTTAAAGGACAGTATCCGTATATGTGACGTGTAAACAAACAAAACATATATAATAGATAATAATACAAGATTGAAACCATCAGAGCATACCTATAACATAATAAACTGATTATGCTCTCGATAGCTTCATGACCATTAAAAAGCAATTAAACTCACATGAAAAAATCCTTAGTTATTTTAAGCACATTCGCAATTGCTGTTATTTGTAGCAGCAGCACATTAATCACAACCAAAAAAAGTAATAGTTTAACAGATGCCCAGCCTAAAAAAGTAGTTTTTGCGAAAGCGGATATTGCAAAAGGCAAAGCTTTGCTGCCAAAATCTGATTGCCTTGCTTGTCATAAAGTAGATGCAAAAGTTGTAGGTCCTGCTTACAACGATGTGGCTTTGAAATATAAAGACACCGAAGAAAATGTTAAATATCTTGCAGGAAAAATCATAAAAGGTGGTGCTGGTGTTTGGGGCCAGGTTCCAATGTCTCCGCATCCAACTCTTTCAGTTGCTGACGCAAGAAACATGGCGAAATACATTCTTTCTTTGAAGTAAGATATCTTTTTAAAAAATAAATGCACTACAGTTTCAAGTGGTGCATTTATTTTTTAACAAACTATGCTTTTCTATAAAAAGTTATCCTGATCCCGGTAGGCTTTAATCAAAGTTAATTCTCCTTCTTTTCCAGCCTTAGCGTTTCCGTGTTCCATTCCTAGTACACCTTTAAAGCCTTTTTGGTGTATAAATTTAAAAATGTTTTTGTAATTAATCTCACCTGAAGTTGGTTCATTTCTTCCGGGATTATCACCAATTTGAATATATGGAATTTCGTCCCAGCATCTTTCCATATTCTTAATCAAGTTCCCTTCATTCCTTTGCATATGGTAAATGTCGAACAAGATTTTACACGAAGGGTTATCAACGGCTTTGCAGATCTCATACGTTTGATCGGAATATCTCAAAAACAACTCCGGCGTATCGCTCAATGGCTCAAGAACCATGACCAAGCCATGAGGTTCAAAGATTTCAGCACCTCTTTTCAGAGATTCCAACACATTTGCTGTTTGTATCCCCATAGGTAAGTCACGTTGGTAGTAGCCGGGTACAACAGTAGCCCATTTAGCGTTACATCGTTTTGAAGCTTCAACCGATTTTTTACAGGTGTCTATGAAATGATCTCTAAATTCTTTCTTGCCGGTTGTTAATGAAGGCTTCCAGTTATCTCCACCATCCACCACAAATACGCCCATGGTCATCCCCAGCTTGCTAAGTAAGTTCCCAATTGCTTCCTGTTCATTAACGCTGCGGTTCAAATAACCATTATCTTCAATGGCTCTAAATCCCCGGTCGTGCATAAAACGAATCTGATCCAGGAAGTTCTTGCCGGCATGATTGTTAAACATCCCGTCGTGCGGGGCATAGTTTAAATTGAATGTTTTTCCGGGGGCAATATAACTGTCGGATTTTTCAGCACTTACTGTAGTTCCGGCCGCAACAGCCAAACTCGTAAGCACACTGCTTTTAATAAATTCACTTCTTTTCATTAGGGCTTTATTGGTAGAAGTAAATCTAATTTTTTAATTTAATATAGGTACATACAATCTGTAACATCCTAATACTTGTCGTTATTTTCTATCAATACTAGAAGTACTTAGGCTTCCTTAATGTGGTTAAAATTTAAAGTTTGTGATTTTTAAGTACTTGAGGGTTTATCCCACACCATTGCCACTTTTCCTCTGGTGCGCATAGTTTCTATATAGCTGATGGCTTCGGGAATATCTTTATAGGAAAAGGTCTTATCGATGTAAACCTTAACCTTTCTGTCTTGAATTAAAGATCCCAAGGTTTCTAAATCCTGAGTGTTGGCTTTGGCGGTAAACTGTGCTAACGGAAACTTACTTATACTTGCTTTCAAACTGACAGCAATCATATGAGCCATCGTCGTGAAACCTACTAAGACAACGCGATGCCCCATCCGTTTAAAGTCGTCATAAGATAGATTTCCATGAGTGTCAATGATAAGATCGTATTTCCCGTTGTGATCATGGATGCGCTCTTTGTCATATGCAATCACTTGATCTGCACCGAGTTCTTTTACGAAGTTAATGTTCTTACTTGAACAGACAGCAGTAATTTTGGCGTGATAAGCCTTAGCAATTTGTACAGCAAAGTGCCCTACACCCCCTGAAGAACCGTTGATTAAAACAGACTCGCCTTCCTTGAGTTGTCCATGGGTTATAAGTGCTTGCAGAGCTGTTACTCCGGCAATTGGTACACAGGCCATCTCAGGAAAATCTGTTCCCTCTGGCATTTTACCACAAACATTAGCATCCACACATGTAAATTGAGCAAAAGCTCCGCCCTTAAGTGTTTCGCCAAATACATAATCGCCCACTTTGAAATGCTTTACATTGTTTCCTACTTCTTCAACAATGCCGGAAAAATCGGCCCCGGCAATATTATATCGCGGTTTGAACAATCCGAATGCAAATCGTGCTAACACCGGTTCTCCTCGAAGAATATGCCAGTCGGCGGGATTGGCCGAATTTGCCAGCACTTTGACCAGGAGGTGGCCATCTCTCAAGGTTGGCTTTTCTACTTCATCCAGCTTTAAAATTTCTGGCCCTCCATATATTGTTTTAGTGAATGCTTTCATCTTGCTCTTTGTGTCTTAGGATGACTTGGGTGGATCTTTGTTACAAACGCATATTGTACGCCTTGAGAAGCAGACAGCTTGTAATGCAGTAAAGGCACTAGATCATGGGTAATAAAGTAAATGATAAATTGCTGATCTGTAGTACCGATGATTCTTTATGGAGCCATAAAAATAAGACCACTACTTATTGATTGCCGCTACTCCGTCCTTTGATAAGGTGTTAAACTTGAAATATCAGTGAGTAAACTTCGAACGGTCCTGTCATCATTTTCCCCATTTAGATTCTCACAAATCTTCAATAAACTTCCAGCTACCTTATTCACGAATTCTAATTGCTCCGAAATAAGTTTAGTATCAAGATTTTCTTCTATAATTTTTATAGCAGATTCTGGAACATGAATTTCTTTGGAAACGAAATTATCTTCATTGCTATCTAGCGATGATATAGCCTGGGAAAGCTGGTACAATGATTTCCGGATGATCTTTATGTGTGCCGGATTAATCTGCTTGTTTTCAGACCGTTTAACATGCGCTCCGATTGTAACAATGTATGAAGAAAGCTTATGGTTTAGTACAATAAACTTATTTACCTCTCTAACGTTTTTCTGCTTGCTTTTAGGTTCGGATAACATTCTCTGTAAGGCAGAAGCCATGTTTGCAGAGCTTAGGTAGAGTTCTTTACGTGTGAGTTTGTACTCGGTAAGATTGAACGTTTTTCCGGTTAATCCTTCAGCGGCGTAATGCAGGTAATTATAATTAGCGATCAAAAGCTTCCGCATGTAGTTTTTTAGCTGTGGATATTCCCAGGATGGAAAAATGAAGTAACTGGCTACAAGCGCTATAAAAGAGCCGATGAACGTATCTATAATGCGCTCTTTAACCAATTGCAGATTTCCCATGCCTATAAAACTGAACATGATCAGAATAAACGGAGTCATGAATAGCACGCTCACTACGTAATTTACCCGCTGAAAGCTGTAGGCGCCAATCATAAATAATAAAAGGAAGATAAATCTGCCGTTCTCGTCTTTTACATAATGTATAATCAAAGCTCCTGCTATGCCGCCCACAAAAGTTCCGATAAGGCGTTCGTAATTGCGTTGCTTGGTTAAGCTATATGCAGGTTTTAGAATAACAAGAATGGTTAGCAAAATCCAGTAACTATGCTCACCAACTGTTAGTTTTGAGATGAGATAACCAATCACACATACAAATCCCACACGTAATGAGTGTCGGAATATGGATGATTTCAAAGTAAGATTTTCTACAAAAAGTTTTAGATCCAGCGTTTGGTGAGAAACAAATCTCCCCAGATCTTTCTCCGAACTCATTGCAATAGCGCCCAGGTTCGGGTCTTTAAAATAGCTGTGAATGGTTCCAATCCGGTTAACGATATTGCGCATATTCACCAGGATCTTTTTCAGAACCAGGTTGTTGTCCACCTTATCAATACTCGTTTTTAGCTGTTCTAACTGGGGTTGAAAATCATATAGCGGTCGTGGACGTTCGTTCGCATTGATGTCAATTCCAAGATTTTCGAGTTCATTACCCAAATTGTTAATCAGGCTTTGAAACTCTTTAAGTACTCCCGAAGTACCATAAGAATCGCGCACTTTTTTATAATCGTAATGCGTTGCCATGCTATGCTCAAAAAGGTCATTCAGATCCGAAAAAATCAAAATGAGTAGTCGGGCAGTATTCGTCTGGTTTCTTGTAATCATCTTATCCTTGAATAAGATTTCGCGCACTTCATCCTGCTGTTGATGGACAATTATCTGCTGGTCGACCAATCCTTTATAATTCTCTTCCAGATCCTGATCGATGTTATAAAAATTAGCTTTAAGCTTTAAGTATCGGCCCACCTGAACAACGCATTCGCCTAAAGTGTGCTGAGCTATTCTATACGGCCGAAGCTGAGAAACAGCAAGGCTAAGTGCCATATACCAAATTCCCCCTCCGGCAAGTAGTCCTGTGTATTTTAATAATTCCTGAAGGTCAAATTTTGGATCGATGGTCAGTACCATGATGATCAAAACCGCTGTAGAAATTGACGAAGCACGATTTCCGTAGATATTGAACATGGAAAAGAAGAAGCAAAATACCAGGATTTCAAGGCATATCAACAGCGGAGTTTGATTTAGAGTTCCGGTAGTAAATGCCACCAGAATCATAAAAAAAATACAGGCCAGCATGGCATTCCTTTTATGAAGTACCGGGCCGGGATTATCAGGAATACTCGTTGTAATAGCTCCCAGTGAAATAATAATTCCTGTTTCCAGCAACCCCATTTGAGCAAGAATGATTGGTGGCAGCAATACACCGAAAGTTATTCTTAAACCATCAGAGAAGTACTGGCTGAAAAGAAATCTCTTAATCTCTTTCGTCTGTTCCATTTTGCTTTCTGCTAATATAAAAAGGAATAAGCAAACACGGAGGTGTTAAAATAGGGTTTGACTTTTGAATTGTTTATAATTTAATATTTTTTGTTGGAAACCCGCTGATTTCTGTTCATAAGTTGTTCATAAATAGATGTTTATTTTATTTGTTTACAGGACAAAAACTACGACATTAGTGCTATCAAACACAGCGTACTTTAATTGTCTGATAAAATAAAATTAAGCTTCGGTTTAAGATTATAAAAGCGAAAGCTAAGGGCATACAATAAATTAAGTAGATCTCTACGGAGAGAAACTGAAAAGAAGTAAGCGAGAGGGATGCTCCGGCAGACCCCCAAGCATTAAAGAAACGGGTTTTGGTAGCCTTAAAATAAATCAAGGTTTTTTTAAGGTTGGAAACGGGAATCAAATCTTACGAGGCGGTTCCCGTTTTTGTTTTGTCCCTTTTTTTACTTTCCTATCTTACATTTTTCTCTAAATTGCCTAAATGCAGGGAAAAGAGAAAAGCATACTCCAGGGTAAAATATTTGTTTTAGACACATCTGTAATATTACACGATCATGCGGCCTTTAAAAACTTTCAGGAGCACGATGTAGCCATACCGATTCAGGTTTTAGAAGAACTTGATAATTTCAAAAACGGTAACGAAACAAGAAATTTCGAGGCCCGCAGTTTCATCAGAATAATAGACGAGATCTCTCAGAATGATTTAGTGAGCGACTGGTTGCCAATTGGAGGAGCAAGCCGAGGGAAGTTTAAAATAGTTTTAGATGAGAAATCTGATGGCGCTGATGCTGAAGCGATTTTTGGAGCCGGGAAGTTTGATCATCGAATACTGAATGCAGCAATCTTTCTTCAATACCAAAATCCTGACAAGAAAGTAATTCTTGTGTCTAAAGACATTTGTTTAAGGTTAAAGGCTAAAGCATTAAATATTTATGCTGAAGATTATGAAACTGGTAAGGTTAAAAATCTTGAACAATTATATACAGGCAGCACCGTTTTGGAAAGCGTTCCGGAAAAGAGCCTTACCGAATTGAAACGAGGCAACTTAACTATTTCCAATCTTGGTATAAACCACCTGCCGGGAAATCATTATCTCTTTTTGAAAAGCAAAAAATATAAAGATCAGGCTGGATATTATAGTAAAAAAGAAGATAAGATATTTAATATAGGTACCCAGGAGGCATTTCGGGTTTCGAGCTTAAATCCTGAGCAGGCATTTGCCATGCACGCACTTCTTAACCCAGACATTCAGCTGGTAACCATACAGGGAAACGCAGGTACTGGTAAAACCTTATTAGCTTTGGCTTGCGCCCTTGAGCAACGACGCGATTACAGGCAGATACTTATCACGCGCCCAATAGTGCCATTAAGCAATAAAGATATTGGTTTTTTGCCGGGCGATATCAAATCGAAAGTTGATCCTTACATGACGCCTATCTGGGATAACCTGAAATTTATTCGTGATCAGTTTTCAGACGATGCTAAAATTCAATCTAAGCTGGATGAGTTGGTGAACAATGAAAAAATTGCCATTTCACCACTAGCTTTCATCAGAGGAAGAACGCTCACCAAAGCTTTTTTTATCGTGGATGAAGCACAGAACCTTACACCGCATGAGGTTAAAACGATCATCTCAAGAGCAGGGGAGGGAACTAAGGTTGTGTTTACAGGAGATATTTATCAAATTGATACACCATACCTCGATTCTGAAAGTAACGGACTTTCATATTTAATAGATAAAGCTAAATCACATGCTTTGTACGCACACATTACTCTTAAAAAGGGAGAGCGTAGTGAATTAGCCAATCTTGCGAATGATCTGTTGTAACCTGTTAAAAAATTAATTGCAGAAAGCCTGACGGATGGCTTCAGGCTTTACCGGTTTTTCCAAATATCCGTTTACAAAATCTATCGCTGTGGCGCGATTTATTTCTGATTCATCAATTGAAGACGATACAACGAAAACTTTGATATCCTTTTTTATCTGGGTTTTTAATAATTCGAACTGCTCTAAAAATTGCCAGCCATTAATTACAGGCATATTTAGATCTACAAAAATCACATCTGGCAAAAGAGCATGGTCGTTGATGTTTTCGGTAAAGAAGTCGAGGGCCAGATTTGCATCGTGAAAACAAATAAGGTTTTTCGAGAGCCCTTGAATCTGTAAACTTTTTCCAATCATAAAATGATGAATTTTATCATCATCAATAATACATACTGTGTCTACAGTATCAGTAGTTAAATTCATAAACCTTTAAGTACAAAAAATATGCTAATGCGAGAAAGGGCTAGAACTAATGATATCGAAAAATGACCGGCAATTTATTCCCCGATAATTTGAGATGTTGTGGAGAAAAGTCTCACCACAAAGGGATTGTTGTATTAAAAAATATCAATGTTGTATTTGATGGCTTCAAGATGATCATCTTCCCTTCCTTCCATAAAAAGGACTACTTTATACTCTACAAGGTTATCGTTGAAACCCAGGAACATTCTTCTGAAACAACGTTTAAGAATTGGAGTTAAAAGAACGCTTAATACTTCGCAGTAGTGAGGAAAATCTTTTTTTAATTCGGTGTCGTAGAAGTCGTTACGATTGAAATCAGACATGTTTATAGTCAAAATTCCAGCATTAAAAAAGCCACTAATTAATTCGCCTCTTGCTTCGGTTGATAATCGGTTTAACCATTCTTCAGACAATTCTTCAAAAATGGTATTGTTAAGGTTGATGCTAATTAACTGTCGGTATAAGTTTAACATACAAACACTTTAAATGAATAACTCATAGTTAGACACCCTCAATTTTGATTCCAAAACGGCGCATTGGGAAAAATATTTCCCGTTCATTGGAGAATGAGACCTTAACAGCTTTGCTTTGAAGAGAATAAGGTTTTTTACTTAACATGGCTAAAAAGGTTACGATTAATACTGCCTTAAAACATGTACGTTTAAATGGATTTAAGGATAAAGTGTACGTTTTTTCTTATAAATTAAACCGAGTCGATAAATTTTCGTTGTGCAGCACCATTAGTTTTGAAGCTTTTAGGAGTTATACCGGTAACTTTTTTAAACTGTGAGGATAGGTGAGCCACACTACTATACCCGTTTTGATATGCAATTTCACTCAGACTTAATTGATTATAAATGAGCATTTCTTTCACTCTTTCAACACGTTGGTTTATCAAATATTTCTCGATTGTTATTCCTTCAACTTCAGAAAAGAGGTTACTCAAATAGGAGTAATCTTTTTGAATTTGTTCGGTTAAAATTTCAGATAAATTTTTAACCTTTCTGTCGTGATCGTAATGAACCTGATTGATAATAATCGTCTTAATTTTGTCGATTATCTGATGTTTGTGGTCATCCAGAAGTTCAAAACCAAGCTCCTTTAAATGGTTGGATAATTTAGCCAACTGATCTTTTGTGGGCTTGTCGGCCAGAATCACTTCGCCAAGGCGGATACTTGCAGTACTAAATTGGAGGGACTGTAAAACTCCTTCAACAGCAGTAATACAGCGCCTGCAAACCATGTTTTTTATATAAAGTTTTTTCACTGCTTGTTATTCTATTTCGTTTGTCACTATCCTAAAATGCTCGTCACTTTCTATCTAAACCTGATGGACGCGAAAGCCCGGAACGAAGCACTGGCTTAAGCGGACCGGGTGAGGACTTGAAGCAAACAGCAGGGCTTTCTGATCATAGAAGCCGGCCAGCACCTTTCTTAAAAGATATGAGATTTGAGAAACTAGATGTGAGAACCTGTAAGTTCACCTCTGTTTGTTAGTATCCACATGATGGTTTTCCCCGATTTATCTCACAATTTTTCACCATGCTGGCTCATATCCAAACCAATCCGTTCATCGTCTTCTGATACTCTTAACGGTGATATCATATCTGTTATTTTTAACAACAACCATGAACCAAAGAAGGCAAATATTGAAACACAAACCAATGCTATCGTTTGAACGATAAATAACCGGGCCTCGCCAAAAATTAACCCGTTAACGGTTACAACATCGGGATTTATCGCCTTTGAAGCAAAAATACCTGTCAAGAGCATTCCTACCATCCCGCCAACACCGTGGCAGGGGAATACATCTAAGGTGTCGTCTATTGACGTTCTGGTGCGCCACTCCACAACAAGGTTGCTTACCAGCGATGCTACCATTCCGATAATTAATGAATGTGGAATGGTTACAAATCCTGCAGCTGGAGTAATGGCAACGAGGCCAACAACTGCACCAATACAGGTTCCCATAGCTGAAGGTTTACGGCCTTTAAACGCATCAAAAAATATCCATGTTAATGCAGCGGCTGAAGATGCTGCCATTGTAGTGCTTAAGGCGATAACCGATACTCTGCCCGAACCGAATGCCGAGCCTGCATTAAACCCAAACCATCCGAACCAGAGCAAGCCTGTTCCCAGCAAAACATAAGTTATTCTTGCAGGATTGTGGTTTGGTTCGCTTCGACGTTTTAAATACAATGCAGATGCTAAGGCTGCCCAGCCGGCGGACATGTGAACAACAGTCCCTCCGGCAAAATCAAGAACTCCCAATTTGGCTAAAACGCCATCCGGATGCCAGGTGGCGTGTGCTAGTGGAGAATATATAAATATAAAAAACAGGCAGATAAAAAGAACATAGGATATAAAGCGGATTCTTTCTGCAAATGCTCCTGTTATTAAAGCAGGGGTGATGATTGCAAATTTTAGCTGATACATGGCAAAAAGTATAAATGGTATTGTTGGGGCTAACTTCCAGGGAGGACCGTCTATAACTCCCCCCATCATAAAATAATCGGCAGGATTACCAATAATACCAGCGGTGCTTGAACCAAAAACTAAGCTAAATCCAAAAATAAACCAGATAACCGTAATGATAGCCAGACAAATGAAACTCTGTAGCATGGTAGAGATCACGTTCTTCTTATTCACCATTCCACCGTAAAAAAAGGCCAGTCCGGGAGTCATTATAAAAACCAGTGCGGTTGCAGTCAGCATCCAGGCGGTGTCAGTCGAATTTATTTCGTTGTAAGTTTGGTTAGATTTTGGAACTGATGGAAATAAAAAACATAAGCCTAAAACAATGATTAAAAAAATAAAAGGGATCTTAGATAAGGTTTTTGCCATTTGTTATAATTGTATCGGGCGGCAAATATATTTTAAATTAAGCTAGTTTAGAATAGATAACCCAAAATGAGATTCGGAAAATCGGACTTAACTCTTTATTAACCCTTTTACTAACGATTTCCACTGCACGTCTGATAACCCCAGCATAGCTCCGACGGCCACTATAATGTTTCTGGTTTTATCAATTAAGCTTTCAGCCTCAGTATTAGCTTGCTCGTTTCTTCCGTGTACTTCAGCTTTAACAGTATTCCCTTCGCGCTTTACCAGGAAAGTACTGCTTGCTTCATTGTTGAAAAAGTGAGCAGTTTCTTGCTTAGAGTTTTGAGGGCTTGTAGCAGGCCTTACCTTGATAGCGGTAAGTTCGGTGTTATTAGTTGTTTCACTAGTGATAGATTCAATCTGTACCCAATCATAGCCATCGCCGGCTTTTGATCCGGGCCCTGGGATGTTGATCTGAAAATGATCGCCTTCTTCTGCCAGACGATTTACCTCCTGCCCATTTTTGTCTGTAAGCTGAAATTCTGCAGTACCTGTTCCAGCATAACTATGCCATTGAGTTATATTTAATAATTTCTGTTTGCTTTCTTGGTAGGCTAGAACAGCTTCCTCAACGGTTTCGTATTCTTGAGTATACGATGTATCGGTTTGGGCTCCTTTGGTGTTTTCTGGGATAATATCTTTCTCGGTTTTCATAGATTCATTGTTATGCTATATCAATAAAACATTCTAAAGGAGAAAGTTTTTAAAGTATTACTCGAAAATAATTGTTCTGTTGCCAGAGATGAAAACCCTGTCTTGGAAAACCAGTTGCATTGCCTGACTTAAAACCGATTTTTCAATCTCTTTGCCCGCGATTACCATTTCTGGAGGGCCGAATGTGTGATTGACAGGTATGGTTTTTTGTACGATGATTGGGCCCTGATCTAAATCGTTGGTAACAAAATGAGCTGTAGCACCAATGAGTTTAACGCCTCTTTCAAAAGCTTGTTTGTATGGGGTTGCGCCAATAAACGCTGGTAGAAATGAATGATGGATATTGATGATCTTATCAGAAAATCGTTCAACAAACGCTGGTGATAAAATTCTCATGAACTTAGCAAGCACGATGTAATCTATTTCATAATGCTCTAAGGTCTTTATTAGTTCAGCTTCAAACTCAGCTTTAGATTTGCCTTCATGTGATATGTGGTGGAAGGGAATATCGAATCGTTTGGTAAATGACTCCAGCAAATCATAATTACCGGCAACACAGCAAACCTGTGCCCCAAGCGTTTTGAAAAAATGTCTAACCAATGTATCTCCAAGGCAATGATATTCTTTTGTAACCAACACCGCAATCCGTTTTTCTGCTTTTGGATTAATGTTGACTTCCGCTTGCAGAGGCAAGCCGCTTATCATTTCCGAATAAAGCTTTCCTTCGTTCTGTATTTCACCAATAAATTCTATGCGAGCAAAAAAGCGGTTTGCCGACTCATCCACAAACTCGCGCATTGCTGTAATATTTAAACCATGATTGGCTAGAACCCGTGTTATTAACGCCACAAGACCTACTTCATCTTTGCATTGAATGAGTAGTAGTTGTTTTTCCATGGCCAAAGATAATTCTTTCATAAAATTGTGGCACTTAATAAAAATCTTTGACTTTATCACTCAAACAATTGAAACACTTTCCACGCATTGGTGTTACCCGAATAATTAACTTAAATTTAGTATCATGAAAAAATTACTTTATACCCTTACCGCAGCCATTATGCTGAGTTTATCAGTAAACACTTCAACAGCTTCCGCAAAAGAGCCAGCGAAACAACTTACTGAACAACAACAAGCTCAGGTAGAACAAATTCGAAGAAGAGTAGAAGAGATTAGATCGATGGATAAATCTGATCTAACACGTGAAGAAAGAAAAGAATTAAGAAAAGAACTTCGTGAAATGAAGCAACAAGCGAATGCTATAGCTGGTGGCGGAGTGTATCTTTCTGTGGGAGCAATTATTATTATCATCTTGCTTTTAATAATTATTTTCTAGTCTGTTGCACACAAAGAAGTGATTTCTTTCTAACGTGTGAAAGCAATTTAAGAAAGGGTCGTAAATGAAATGCCCCAAAAAGTTTCTGACTTTTTTGGTGTGACTTCAAAGAAGCGGCCCTTTTTAGTTTTTTCTTACCCAGCCCGAATCCTCTCCGGATTCAACAAAGTAGAAATCTTCAAATCCTCCTAAAATATTTACCTGGGTGCCGGTTTTTAATTGCGATTTTCTTGCCGCCGTGCTATCCGGGCCATCATACAAATATTTCGCCTGGGATATCTCCATCTGTCTTAAAGCCTTGCCTACGGGGTTAACAGAGGCTCCTGATACAAAGCCCTGCCTGCCATCCGGTAACACAACTCTATAAGAAGTACTTGTTGCGGAGTTAACCTCCAGAATTGTATTTGGAGCGAGATTCATCATAATATTTGAGGTAGCTGTTAAGCCATCTTTTATGGGTGTGGTGCTGGTGTTTCGCACAGACGTTCCAAGGGTTGATAGTGATGCCTTAATTGTAGGAGCATCTCTCCTGAGGGGATTAATAAACGCTAAGGGATTAATCGCTCCTCCGAATGTATAGATACCAAAATGTAAGTGCGGAGATGTTGATATAGCATTTCCGGTATTGCCTACCAGACCAATAGTATCACCTGTCTTAACTCTTTCTCCTTCGGTTACAAGTTGTTCGTCGAGATGCGCATAATATAAACTGTAATTTTTATTCTCCGGACGCATAAAAACCACTTTCCCTCCCAACTGATTTGTTGTTACCCGATTGACCGTCCCATCGGCAGCTGCCAGCGCAGGAGTTCTTCTTGGTGCAAAGATGTCAACGCCTTCATGCCGTCGTGCTCCGCCGTCGCGATCGGCACCCCAAAAGCTGCCTATTCTTCCATTCTTAATTGGGAATGCCAGCGATGGGCCATTTGTAATAGTAAGCGTATATTCCCCTGCGCTTAACAGCTCTGGCTGTATGCGAAGAAGATACGAGCCGTCATCATCAATTTCATGACTAAAGGGATTATTGCCGGTATCTGCGAAAGCTATAAGCTTTTTGTTATTGTTAGCTTTTACTTCCCATAGATCTGTATAGATCATGAAACGGTTAGATTGTCTTTTTTGAAGGGTTATCGAGATCTTTTCTCCGCGTTTAACATCGAAGCTAAACGCCACAGCACGAATTTTCTCTGCTGGGAAATAGCCCGCTTCTTTGTATGGAATAGTAATTTTTAATGGTTTATTTAAACTTTGAATTGAGGCGGCAAACCAAGATTCACCAAGTTGGGTTTTATCTAAACCTGCATTCTTCAGTTTTTGCCCATATTGCTCATGTGGACTTCTCTTGCCAAACAATCCGCTGGGACCTGTGGTCGAGCATGAATTTAAAATTGATATGCCGAGCAAAGCGACAATATAGATAGCCTTCCGTTCCATTGTAAAGTGTATATGG
>DASVRX010000082.1:0-2834 GCA_036388375.1 Pedobacter sp.
TCAGGTGCATTTGTTGTCGCTGTAGAAGCTTCGGGTGCAGTTTGTTCTGCTACCGTTGCGTTCTCCTGTGCATCAGCGTTTGAGTTATTAATATTTTCAGACATAAATAATCCCGAAGGTTTTAAATCGGGGCAGCAAAGGTAAGGAAAAGAGGGTAAAAAGGGAGTAATATGTAAGGTTAAATGGGTTACCAACACCCCATCCCCGGTTGAACATCGTTGCGTCGCATTCCGTTCGTCGGCACCGCAGTGGTTAAGCTGGGAATATCGACCAAAACAAATTCAATGTAACGAGCTTTCACTAAATTTATTAATGCATTTAAAACTATTTATTCTCTCTTTACTTTCGATCTTGTTTGCAGTATCTACTTATTCATGTACTGACAAGAAAAAAGGCGCATTAGCTAATGCAGACGATGAAAAACTAGCGCAACAAATCGCCAGATCGAAAAACTTTAAAGAGTACCAAAAGGTATTAAAAAAAATTCGACAAGAGAGTAGGAACATTATAGAAAAAACCGAAGGATTTGAAGTGTACGATGAACAACGAAATAAATTAAAGGCAAATCCAAATTATACAGATAGGGGAAAAAAAGATTCGATAGCGAGAATGGAATTTGTTAAGCAAATTAAGACGAACACCACTCTTGAGCTGAGAGAATTGATGAAATTCTCAGGAGAAATGAGCAAAAAAGTAAATGAAGAATTCCCTCAACTTAATACAATGGCTCCTGATCGTAAAAAATCAATAGTTGTTAGAGCAATGATCATTGATCCAACTTATCTAAAACTTGATTAAGTTTTTAAAGCTATGGCATTAGCTGCAATCCACCCACTTGTCCATGCATGTTGAAAATTAAATCCACCTGTTACACCATCAACGTCCAATATTTCACCTGCGAAATACAGGTTTGGTACAATCTTACTTTCCATCGTATTTACATCAACTTCATTAAGTTTGATTCCTCCACATGTAACAAACTCTTCTTTGAAAGTTGTCTTGCCTTTCACCTCAAACTCCTGTGCAGTTAAGTTCTTGATAAGCTTGTTTTGTTCTTTACCGGGAAGATCAGCCCACCTTATTTCTTCTTTAATATCGCTCTGCTGCAACAGGTAAACCCAGAGCCTGTTCGGCAAGCCAAAGGGATTTCTGTTACTGATTTTCGTTGCTGAAAGTTCATTTCGTTTTTGCTGCCAAACATCTCTTAATGATTGCTCATTGTATTGCGGTACCCAATTGATTAATATTTTGAAATCGTAATTTTTTTCGGCTAACTCCCTTGCTCCCCAGGCTGACAACTTTAAAATAGCAGGACCGCTGAGTCCCCAATGTGTAATCAATAATGGCCCGCTGTCGGAGAGTTTTGTTCCGACTACTTTAACCAATGCGTTTTCAACAGTTACCCCCATTAAGGTACTTATTGGATTACCCGGCATATTGAACGTAAACAACGATGGTACCGGAGGTTCTATAGTATGATCTAACGAGGTAAGCCAATCGAACATGGAACTCTTGGGATAACCCCCACAAGCAACACAGACGAAATCCGAATCAAGAAAATCAAGATTCGAAAAAACTACTTTGAATTTCTTTTCTTTTGCACCTTGGATTTGGTTGTTCGTATCTCGTACTTCGTAATTCTGATTTTGTATTTCAATCCTCTTCACATCTCTGTTCATCAGGATTTCGACGTTGTACTTATTTGCTTCTCTTAATAGACAGTCTATTATTGTTTGAGAGCTGTCGGTTACTGAAAACATTCTTCCGTCATCTTCTGTTTTCAGCTTTACTCCTCTTTGCTGAAACCATTCTATTGTATGCGTAGTATTAAACTGGTGGAAAGCCTTCTTTAAGAAGTTAGTTCCCCTTGGATATTTTTTAACGAGAGGAGAAATCTCGAAGCATGCGTGTGTAACATTGCATCTTCCGCCGCCACTCACTTTTACTTTCGAAAGAAGCTTGTTTGTCTTTTCAACGATGATAACCTTGAGTGCAGGGTTTAAACGTGCTGCATTGATTCCACAAAAAAAACCTGCGGCTCCACCACCAATTACAACAAGTGTTTTTTGATTCATCGTTTAAAGTAAAAACCCTCTTTCGAGGGCTGTAGATTAAAGGTAACTTGAATTTAAATTGGTGTTTGCTTTTTCAGCTTCTTCAATTTCTTTAAACGAAGAAAGTATATCAGCTTTACCCTTTTTTATACAGACTGTATGCTCGTAATGCGCCGACGGTTTTTGATCTTTTGTTCTCACCGTCCAACCATCTTCATCATAGAAAACTTCTTTTACGCCAAGGTTAATCATTGGTTCTATAGCAATGACCATCCCTTCTTTTAATTTTGGTCCGTTGCCGCGTTTTCCAAAATTTGGCACTTGCGGATCTTCATGCAAGCTTTTACCTAGGCCGTGCCCCACCAATTCTCTCACCACTCCGTAACCATGAACCCTTTCTGTATAATCCTGAACAGCGAAAGCGATATCTCCAACCCTGTTTCCGTGACGAGCTTTTTCAATTCCCTTGTAGAGTGATTCTTTGGTGACTTTCATTAATTGCAAAACCTCATCTGATGTTTCTCCCAATACAAACGTGTAGGCACTGTCTCCATGGAACCCATTCTTAAATACACCAACATCAACAGAAACAACATCGCCCTCTCTCAATTCATCATCTGTTGGAAAACCATGAACCACAGCGTCGTTCACAGAAATACATGCAGTAAAAGGATAGCCACGATAATTTAAAAAAGAGGGAACTCCGCCGTTATCTTTTATATACTCGAACGCTAATTTATCAGCCTGTTTTGTGGTAGCACCTGGCTTAAGCATCTTAGC
>DASVRX010000083.1:0-13656 GCA_036388375.1 Pedobacter sp.
AACTCTTTAATGGTGGCAGGTATCGACGGGAGGAAATGGTGGAAGAAGTTGATGTTGTGAACGAAGATACCACCGGCAACCAACAGTAAAGCAATGGTGCCAACCACGGATAGTATTCGAATAATAACAGGTAATGACTTCACCAACAAGGAGCCTAACCCAAATAATAAACCCTTATTGTTTGACCGTTTAATAAGCTTTAAACCTGTATCATCCATCCTTACAATTAGAGCAACAATACCATAAACACCAACAGTGGCCAGTAACGCCACAGCCGAAACAGTTGCAATTTGAGTGGTTAAGGTTTCTTTTGCAGCACTTCCCAAAGCGATTATTACAATCTCAACGGAAAGTATAAAGTCGGTCGCTATGGCAGATTTTATTTTAACTCTCTCTACAGACTTTGGGTCCTCCAAAACCTCTTCAATAACTTCATGTCCTTTTTTGGATCGATGAAAAAAGTACTCGACTATCTTTTCTACACCTTCATAAGCAAGGTATATTCCTCCTAAAATCAAAACGAATTTAAGAGCTGCGGGGAAAAAAGCGTTCAACAACAAAGCAATTGGAACAATAATTAGCTTGTTAATAAACGACCCTTTAGTAATGGCCCAAAGTACGGGCAACTCTCGTGATGAGAGAAATCCGGTGGCCTTTTCTGCATTCACAGCCAAATCGTCGCCCAAAATGCCGGCGGTTTTGCGAGTAGCAATTTTTGTGGCTACCGCGACGTCATCCATCAAAGCAGTTATATCGTCCAGAATTGCAAAAAAACCTGATGCCATATATTTTAGAGATTGAATACCTTTAACGATTACATAAGAAAACCGTTTGATCTACTGTAATCTGTATCAATAATAGGCAAAGGAAGAGATATTTGTTAAAGAAGAGAAATCTTATCAACAGATTTATTTATTACAAATAAGTACTGATTTATATTCGATCATCGTTATTGCGAACACAAAAAAGGCTGATCTTTCGACCAGCCTTAATAATCTGTAATCTATAAATATTACTTTCCAGGAATAATATCAATGATTACTGTCCGATTGTAAAAACGCTCTTCCGGAAGATTATTTTCAAAAGGTGTACGGTCCGAGTCTTCGCCAAAGCCAAAAGTCTCGAACGTTACATTGTTTCTACCAGCATTTGTAAGTGCTGTCTGGATTGTTTTTTGCGTTTCGGCAGCCCTGCTATGAGACAGTTTGTGATTATACTCTTCCTCTCCGATAATATCGGTATGGCCATGCACTATTACTGTAGAGCCAGAAGTGATTAGTGTCGAAACCACATCAGTTAAGAACTTTTTATACGATGCTATGGAGTTTGATTTATTGAAATCAAACAAAATGCTGTAGCGGAATCCCTTATCTGTTGTCTCATCCTGACGAACCAACGCCACATTAGTTTCTTTTCTAACTGGCAAACCACTTTTCGATTCACCCAGCATTACCACTTTGTAGCTTCCAGACTTATTATTTCCTAAAATAGAAGTACCGGTCATGCTTTCCTGTTCTCTGGTGAAAGGTCCGTAATGTTTAACCGCTCCTCTTTCATCTGTTAGATCTAATGTCCATGATTTAAGAATATCTTTTGCACCGCCAACGTTAAAGATTACATGGCTGTCAAGAGGATCAACCTGAGTGGCCAGAATTTTTACCGGCTTCATCATTCCGCCGCCAACTTCCATTAACAGTTCGGGCGAGGCGCTGGTAATATCAACTCTGCGATCACCTTCACGGAGAAGAGCAAGTTCTTTTGTACCTCCAGGCTGTTCTGACGGAATAAGCGGCTTTGTACGTCCATCTGTTGAGATTCTTGAACCACTGATTCCGAAAACGGAAATCATATATTGCTTAATCGTTTCCGCGAACGTCTTTCCTTCCGCTGGTCCGTTTGCCGATGCTCCGCTTAAGGAAATAACAGCTCCGGGATTAGCTCTCATCCTATCCCCTAAAATGTTAAGGATATTATGATACACATTTAATTGCCTTGCCGAGCGTCCAGTCATATTCGGCGACTGCGCATCCTGCAACGACACTTCTTCAAATGCCGATGCCTCACTTTTCGTGAGCAATATATACCGGCTTGGAATTGCGGTTGAGCCTTCATTAAAGAACACCGAATTACGCAGTGGCAGCGTTTCACTTACCAAACGTTTTACCGGAATTGTTTTTGGCGCACGAACAGCGAATGTAACTTCAGGTGCCGGTTTAACAGCTATTGGAGCTTCCGTTTCTTTTAGTTTTCCGGCTTTGCCGAATTTAAGGGCTATACCGGCTCTAACAGTTGATACTGACCAGCTTTCTATTTTACGCGCATCCTGACCGAAGTACGGATGATATGATATAAAAGGTGATAGTGAAGCTTTCGTCTTGCTGTTCGCGGAAGAAATAGGCAAGTCATAACCCATTCCAATTTGTCCTGAAAAGAGCGTCGTATTGATCTCACTAAAATCTTCGTTCACATCGGTCTGCTTTAGTTGAGTGTATTTAAACTCTTTCTGCATGCCAAATGCCACACGAGGGCCGGCAAAAAAGAAAAGATTCGTTTTAGCTACACCTAAGCGTAAGCTGGGTTCAACTGTAATATAATCAAGGTTGGTTTTCAACGTAGCTGGACAATCACAAGGAGCTATTACACCGTCGAACTCACCGCCGCGACCGTCGTATCCCAAATTGAGCATAAAGCCGAGCGCACTTGCAGGGCGATATTCCATTAATAGTGAACCATAAGGGCGTACGCCATCCCCTTTATGGAAAGCTGTTGGAACAATCAGAGAATTGTTTAAGCGCTGTGTGGTACCGCTGTAAAAATTTACGTTTGCAGCGCCCGAAAGACCGAACCACCAGGTGGGCTGAGCCGTTTGCGCCTGAATGCCTTGGCTTAGTACGATCATCACCGAACAGATGATGAGGTTTAGTATTCTTTTATTTGTAGGTAACATAATGATGTCTTTAATCTGTTTTATGAATGCGTTAAGAATACCCGCCTTCGACGGGTATCCAGATATTATGGTTGAATAATAGTAGTTCCAATTAGAGTCACCGCTGTTTGTGCCAGCAATTTCCCGGTTACGATCGTACCATTGTTTGTAGAGATTAAGGTCTTGCTCAGGATATTACCGCTGAAGTTAGCGTTGGTGCCAAGCGTTGCCTGACCTGCAACAACCCACATGATATTTTTGGCTTGTGCACCTCCCTGAAGGATAATTCGCGAGCTATTACTAATTGTAAGGTTCTGTGCTATCTGAAATACCCAGGTATCATTCACGCCACCGGTTAAGGTTACCGTGCCATTAGGGTCAAGCAACACACCTGTACTCCATTTGTATAAACCAGCGGTAAGGTTTAATCCTGTAAGGTTTTCATTAGTTGTGGTATTAGGTGTTGGAGTTACCAACCCCATTGCATTGTTATATGCTGTTTCCATATTGGATACAGATGTTGTCATTTTTGACGGTGTTGGAGCAGCATAATCAGAAGCATAAATTCCTCCCGTTACAATTGGTGAGCGCGAAAACTCTCCGCTTGAATCCATAATCAAACCAAAACCTGTTATTGAGGTTGCTGCAGCAGGACTTACTCCAATATTGCCATTAATTAATGTGATACCCGTTGTTGAGATTCCAGCCTTTGTTAGGATTGAGAAATCACCGGCACCACCTAAAATCGGAAGTATAGGTCCATTTCCCGGACCGATAACCGGACCACCGAGGGCGAAGTTTGCTGTAATGTTTTTATTTGAATTTACAATGATATCAAGCGTAGGATTTGTTCCGGTAGCATCACCACTCCAGTTGGTAAATGAATAACCGCTATTTGGAACTGCCCTTATTTGCAGATTTGTTCCCGATGGATACACGCCTGTGCCGGTTGTTGTTCCTCCTGCAGAGGGGGTTGCGGCAACAAGCACCGTAAACGTAGGCGTTAGGCTATTATCTCTAAAATTGGCCACCAACGTTACGTTTCCGGCCATATTAAACTGGTAATTGGGATTAGTAGATACGATAACGTTATTGTTTGTCCAGTTCGTAAAGGTATACCCTGATACTGCTGTTGCAGTTATCGTAACCGCTGAGCCTTGAGCAAAATCTCCCGCACCTGCGGGTGTTCCCCCTGCAACAGGATTAGCTAACAAGGTAATTCTTGGTACGGTTGTAAAGGTCCATACGTAATCCTCCAGCATAGAACTACGGAAGATGTCCTTTGCACCTTTGGTTACAGTTCCGGTATAGGTTGTAAATGGAAGGAGATCTGCTGTAGGATCAAACGTATAAGATTTCCCGTCTGTAGCGGGCCCGACGGTTCCAGCGATTGCTGTAGTCCCTTGTTTTAGGGTTACTGTAGTATTATTGATAGTAGTTCCCTTCATATCAGCATTGAAAGTTAAACCTATCGTTTTGTTGACAGCAACATTTACAGCACCGTTTGCCGGGTCGGAGGTAACTGTCGGGCAATTGCCTGAAACTTCACCGCCGAAATCATCCTTTTTGCAACCTGCAAGAAAGAATGTAAGGATCGTTAAGAACAATAATAAGGTCGTGTATACTTTTGAATAGCTCTGGGTTTGACGCGCAGCAATACTATCCCCTGGAAAGGAAATGTTTGTAGTCATGATTAATGTTTTAAATGGTTTAATTCCTGAGAGAAGAATTTGGAGATTACACCTGTCTTTTTATTTATGACGCAGTGTTAATAGTTAAGATTCACTTTTCCGGGCCCGTTCAGCCATGCATGTTAGTTTATTGAGTGTGATGCTCCTTAACTTGATGTAATATTATTCGAGTTTAATATACAAGGATAAATTACTCGTGTTCTTAAACTCGTGAGTGTGTTAGATGATCTAAGCTTTTACAACTCAGGCTGAATTGCCATCACGCAATAAAGACTTTGTAACTAGGCATACGAGAAACTGCTATTAGGGTTACCGCTAATTCCGTGTTTATTATGCTGAAGGGTTAATATTATATCCCTCAATCTGCTCAACAAAATGTTAAGAGTACGCATTATCAAGTGTCATATTTGAATACTTAGCGATTACAGAAATAGTTTTTTCTAACTGAAGTTCCGAATCAACGAGGAGCTTAGAGCAGAATATTATTGTAAAGGTCTCTTCTCCAGCCAAAGCACGGATAAAGAGGGTAGAAGATATTACTAAGTTTTTATCCTGTCAAATTCTAATTCAGGGAGGATGATCTTTACCTCAAAACCTTTTTCATCATTCATCCAAAACACTATAAAGTTCACCTTTGCTTCCTTTAATTCAAAGCCATTCTTTTTTATTCCTGCCAGTCGTTCAATAAATCTCTTAGAAAATTCCAAAACCAACTCTCCTTTGTTATTTATGCAGCCTTCGGCGGTAATTTCTAACAAATCACCGCTCCTTAGCTCGTCTATTCGCTTTTGGATATATTCAAAATATCCCAGGTTCAAATCTTTGTGCGATAGATGCAGCACTAGTCCACTTGGAGGGGTAAAAGTGCCCGTGTTCTCCACTCGCTCCAACTCGGCGGTGCTAATGTGGTCGAGGTAAGTTCCGTTTAGGTGAATAATGAGTTGTTGTTTAGCCCTTGTTAAAGCAACATACAATTGCCGCTTTTGGGCATTGTCTCTGTCATCAAAATCATCCAGAAGTAGAAATACGTTGTCAAATTCTTTTCCCTTTGCCTTGTGTATAGTTGATACGAAAATAGTTTCACCGTCATTACTGATAAAATCTTCCAGTGTTGATTCACGTATGAAAACTTCAAAGTCGGATTTGTATTTCCGCCTGACGTTTGTTGCTTCAAAATCTTTAATCAGGTTATAGTATAGCTCAAATTTGGAACTACTCTTGAATTTGTTAACTAATGCACGTTTCGCATTCTCCCAAACTTCATCACTAATAGTGAATACGTCGTTATCTAGCTGTAATTGAGCAAGAAAGAAGCGAACTTCCACCAGATTGAATAAATTAAATCCATCGTTCGACTGAATCAGTTTTGCCTGTAAGCCTTTTTTTGTCAGAAGCCCTGCTACCTGAAATGCTTCTTCGTTTTTACACGTGAGAACGCAGGTTGTTCCTGCTAGTCCGGTAGCAATAATGTCGTCAACTAATGGCGAAATAAGATTTCCATTTTGATATCGAACTACTTTGATTTTGCCGTTTTCGATTTGATTAGCTTCAATCGGAATTTCCTTCAGCCGGTTGCTAATCGAACTTACATACTGATTACTGAAAGCAACTAAATTGCTTTTGCTCCTGTAATTTTTCACAAGTTCGTATTTGGTGGCATTCCATTCAATGACGAAGTTGATGAGATGTTTTGAATCCGCACCGCGCCATTCATAAATATTCTGGTCATCATCACCTACAGCAATCACCCGCATATCGTCATTCTTATCCATTAAAACTTTAATCAATTCAGATTCATCATCATCCATATCCTGAGCCTCATCAATCACCAGAACTGTTTTCGTGATTCTGCTTACTTCAACCTCGTTGTTTTTTATTTTAGCGATAGTTGTATTGATAATTGCATCAGCTTTTTCCAACGTGCCAATTTTACCAAGCAAATCAAAGCAGTATGAGTGAAATGTTTTTATATCGATGAAGCTGGCCGCATTGCCGATAAGTTGAATCAGGCGTTTTTTGAATTCGGTTGCTGCCGCCCGAGAAAAGGTTAGCATGAGCAATTGGTCGTGTTTAACATCTTCCATCAACAGCAGAGACGCAAGTTTGTGAACCAAAACTTTAGTTTTGCCACTACCCGGACCAGCAGCTACCACAATGTATTTTGATTGTTTGTCGTCAATAATTCTTTTTTGAACATCAGATAAAGAATCGAAAAGCTGTTTATATTTCTTAGGTGTGATGTTTCTTTTTATTTCGGCTTCTCTCGAACCGGGAAAATATCGTTGAACAAATGATGGAAAGTTTAATTGAAAATAGTCGTCCACAAAAGTTAATGCCCCGGTGTAGTCATCCAGCATTTTTTTCGCATACTCGCCAACGATGTGGATTTGCTGCACTTTGTGATCATAATATTGATTAAGTTTTAAATAATCCTGTTCTTTATATTGTACTCGGGGATTTTGCTCTAGCCGGTCGAAGGTGAGCTTATTATACACTACCATAAATCCACCCTCAATTTTAATGGCTTCGATTTTCGACAGATAAAATAAAGCGTCTTCTATATCCTCAATGTTTAACTTAATTTCAAAGAGTTGAGCTTGCATGCCAAACTCTTCTTTTAGTTCCAAGACTGAGAACTCCACTAAGATGTCGTCTGGTTGATTTTCGCCACCCTGAAGTAAAGCCGTGCTTTTATTAAACAGATAATTAACGATAAACTCTGCCAGGATGTGCCGCTTTTCAATTCGTTCTTTTAGCTCTTGCATTGGTTGGCAAGAAAGTGCTACTATATGGTCTTTAGAATGATTTTGCCGTTTGATCCAGTTCTTAATTGCCCAGAAATTGATTATAGTTTTAATCTTGTTTGGAGTTACCTCGCTACATCCTTTCTCTTCTGCCAACTCATTAAGCTCTTTTATGTTAAAGCATTTTTCGGTTTCGCTAAAGATTGGAGCGAGAAATTTCTCGATCATTCCATAACATCTGGCGGTTTCAATCGAGTTTTTCTTTGTTTCACCCCGTTTAATGAATGCTTGTAAATCTTTTGCGTCGGCCAGTATTTTTTCATCCCGCAGAAGGTTTACAACAGAAATAACATTATTAATTCCGATCCCTAGATTATCAGACAGGTAATCAATTCTGGATTCTGCTTCGTCTTGCGCGGATGGTTTTCTGCTTTTGCTAGAAAAAAGAGATTTCACAATTCGTGTTGCAGAAATCTTTTGTTCCTCACTAAACCTTTGTGAACTCATTATTTTGTCAATTGCTTCCTGAGCGTTTTTAGAAAGTATGCTATTAGCAAATACTCGGGGCATATTTTGATTACGCTTCAGGTATCCGGCTTCTTCGAGTGCAGCTATTGCCGTTGTTACGCGAGTTTCAATTTCTTTCAGGTTATCATCCCAGCCTGCTTGCCGGGCAATTTCTAAGGCAGATTTCTGTGCACTTAATTTAAACCTGGTAATAAATTTTATTGCCTTCCAGATTTGCTGTATTTCATTGAGATTGATTTTTGTTTGATTGAGTAAGATAAAGTGCTTACTTAAATCTTCTTCATTAAAAAGGATGTAACAATCGGCCGTAATGTTATCATCCCGCCCAGCTCTGCCTGCTTCCTGTATATAGTTTTCGAGCGAATCAGAAATCTCATAATGAATAACCAACCCAACATCTTTCTTGTCAACACCCATTCCAAATGCAGAGGTTGCTACCATAATTTGGACTTCGCCTGCGATAAAAGCATCTTGGTTAGCGGTTTTTTCCCGACTATCCATCTTTCCGTGAAAGGCTCTGGCGTTAAAGCCATCCGATTTTAATCTATCGGCAAGTTGTTGTGCCCTTCTGGTTCTTGAAACATAAATGATGGTGGGGCATTCTTTGTCTTCAACTAAATCCCGGGCGGTATTATACTTTTCTTCATCATCTCCTTTTTTAAAAACCTGATAATGCAAGTTTGTTCTTGTTGCTTTTGATGGGAATTTCTCCAACTCAATCCCTAACTTTTCATAAAAGTATGCGCAAATGTCTTCTATAACTTTTTGTTTCGCTGTTGCTGTAAAACAGGATACAGGGATCTGTTCGTCAAGGTTTTTCTGCTGTTGCAGCGATTTAATAAAGTCACCGATATATAAATAATCCACCCTGAAATCTTGCCCCCATGAAGAAAAACAGTGTGCCTCGTCAATTACAAAGCGGACGATTTTTCTGCCTAAAAGCAAATTCTCTATCGTTTTAGAACGGAGAGATTCGGGTGATATATAGAGAATGCTGGCCAAACCGTTTTTGATGCGCTCAATTGATTTTGCTCTTTCAATCGGATCGAGTAACCCATTTATGGTGATAGCATCAGTAATTCCGATTTTTTCGAGATTATCCACCTGATCCTTCATTAATGATTGCAAGGGCGATATTACTACAGTTAGGCCTTTGGTATTTTCGCCACTCATTAGGGCAGGCACCTGGAAGGTGATTGATTTTCCGCCACCGGTTGGAAAAACTGCAAGTATAGATTTGTTATCAACAGCGGCTTGAACGGCACTTTCCTGGAGGGGTTCTCCCTCATAAGTTCTGTAAGCATCAAAACCGAAGTACTTTTTAAGTGCCTTTTTCACATTTAGGGCATCATTACAGTAATTGCACCCCCCGAGGCATTGAGTGCTTCTAAGTAGAAACATTATTCTTTCAACCTTTGGATAGTTTTTTAATACCCAGGGTGGTGTTATCGAGTAGCGATTGTTGCAGTTGATTAATGCCAGGCAATAGGCGAGATCAATAGGATATTCCGTGATGATTTTTTCGAGTTTAGCATGGGCACAAATACTCGATTCAAATAGCTCTCTTATTAGCGCTTCAACAGATATTTCATTTGAGCTGTAAGCTATGAAATGAAAAAAAGATTGAAATTCCCTTTTATCATTCAAAAGCAAATAGAAAATTTTCTTAAGATTCTCATCAGCATGTTTAAAGGCTGAAACCTCATCAAAGAATAAATCTTTGGCTTTAATTGAATCATTAAGTGGGTTATTGCTTTCTTCTGATTGAAGTTTATCGTCTTTAAGTAGAGCATGATAAGGCTTTGACGGAAATAAGAGTGGCGAGAGAAATAAAGTGTCAATGATATTTGACGATTTAATGTTTGCAGTTGTAATCGCTCTTTCAATATACTTTAAATCGTGATTGAAAATATTATGACCACAAATGAATTCAGTTCCGCTCAAAAATTTTGCCAATTCAGCAATTGAGTTCGAATGAAATGTTGCACCATTATGCCTAACACAACCAATGTCGCAAACGGTGTGGCTTTTGGGCTCTACTTCAATATCTATGAATGCAATTGAGTTCATTTCTTGCTCAATATATTCATAAAGTGGTAAATTGTAACGACTCTCTGACAGTTTAGCTTCAAGGTAGAACCCTGTTGAGGGATGGGAGACCTTTCTTATCTGTGAGCGATAGCGCAGATAATACTCGTCTTTTATATTCAAAGATATACGCTAATTTTATCTGCCCGGAGGCTTGTATCCGTTAACCGACCGAGAATCAGGAGATCTTTTATGGTCATGTCGATTCGTTTCTGAGCATTTAAATACATTAGAAAAGATCCAACCCGTTATTAATCAATACTTTTTACTTCAAGAAGCCAGTCAGTTAGCCACTAATAAGACGACTGCGTAACTGTTTAAAGTACACACGATACCCTTGTCTGGGTTATTGGGCAAAAGAGGCTATTTCAAAAATGCAGCCTCTTTTATTTGTGAAGTAATCTTCACACGATTTTTGAGGTTGGAGAAGGAATACTTATCAGTGAATCTTTTACGTGGGTAAAAACAAGCTTATTTTCATTGGTTGTTACCTCAAATAAATTACTTGTTTTTATAGAGTCGTAAACCTCCTTTTGTAAGGCTGCCTTTGACTCATCTGTTATGTTATCAGACCCCTGGGGTCCAGTTTTGGGATGTACGTAAGCTAGGTAAAGATCTTCGTCTTTAAGAATTAACAGAAAGTAGAATCTAAATCCCCCTGCGCCGTTTAGACGCTTTTTTATAAACGGTGTTTCTGCACTATTATTTAAGCGTGTACCGGATTGAACTTGAGTAAGTTCTTTATTAAAAAAATAACTTATAATTTCAGGCTCTAGTGACCGATAGGACTTTATGGTATGGAGTTTTAAAAATTCATCTCTGAATCTCTGCAAACAGAAAACTTTCATTCTTATAGCAGAGAAAGTTCCCTAGTAGTCTGTTTAAATGAAGGGATGTTTGGAAGGTGAAAAAATACTGACTCTAGGTCTATAAAGATATCTTTTAGGTCGTCAATTGAGTTTTTAAATGACTTTATCTCATCTTTTGCAATCCCTTTAGCTCTAAGATGATTCATTTCGACGTAACGTCTTATCAAACTATAATGAAGGTCTCTTGCAGAAGCAATAAGATCGTTTATTAACTTCAAACACTCATCGTCGATAGGGTCATTTAACCATGTTAATACCTCTAACTTTTCAACTAAAGTATTTATCCTTTCAGTCTTAGAGGATAATTTACTCTTAAAATCGAGAATATGATCAAGGAAATTATTGATTAAGTGTTCCTCTGTGAGGTGTACCTTCTCTTCGAAAGAAGTGTCTCTAACTTGATTAAAGGTTTCGTGAATTTTATCCTTAGCAGTTAAGCATGCCATAATACAATAATAAAACTAAAGTGCTATTTGTTTGACCGTGCAATCTTGGGACAATTGTGATACGAGATGTAAACGTTTTTGTTGCGTTTTTAATATCAAGGCTCAATAATACATCATTTATTTTAATCTTAGCATTTATTTCGAAGGAGCATATAAAATATGACAGTTCATCAAAGTTTTTGGACACCTTAAAGACGATGCTTCGAATGAAATTTACCGGCGACCATAAAAGTGTAAAGAATAACGATATCTTAATCGTGAAGATAGTCTACCTAAAAAAAGATGAACACATCGAGGAGCCTATAAACCAAAATTTTGATTATGGTCGTCTGTTGGCACCAACAATGCACAAACATTTAATAATAAAAACAAGAGTTTTGAGCTGAGAGAAACCTCCTTAAAACAAAAAACCCCTCAGAATTTAATCTGAAAGGCTTTCTATCGTGGGAGATACTGGGTTCGAACCAGTGACCCTCTGCTTGTAAGGCAGATGCTCTGAACCAGCTGAGCTAATCTCCCTTTGGGTCTGCAAATATAGACGCATAACCCTATTAATCAAAATAAAATTTACTTTATTTATAAGGCCCTTTTTTACAGATATTTAGTAAGTTCAGGCGACAAAGGCTTAACATTTGAACGGAACCGATGAACCAATTTTCCATTTTCATCAATGAGAAACTTTTCGAAATTCCATTTAATATCTCCTGTAAAATCAGGATTATCGGCTGTAGTTAAATATTTAAACAGGCTCGCAGCATCCTCTCCTTTTACACTTACTTTTTCTCCAAGAGGAAAAGTCACGCCATAATTCTTTTTGCAAAATTGTTTAATTTCTCCGTTAGTACCGGGATCTTGTTCCTTGAAGTTATTGGCAGGAAAACCAATCACTACCAACTTACCCTTATACTGCTCAGACAATTTCTGCAGCTCGGCATATTGCGGTGTAAAACCACACTTAGAAGCGGTGTTAACAATCAGTATCTTTTTGCCTTTATACTTTTTGAGATCAAGCGTTTTTCCGTCAATCGTTTTAACTTTAAAGTTATGAACTGATTTTTGAGGAGCAATAAATAGTGTAAGTAAAAGGAATGCGAGAATTTTCATAGCTATATTAATTTATATACTAAAGTAACCATCTTAACCTAACAAAATGAAACCGCCATGTAAAATTACAATGGCGGTTTCTCAATCATCACATCACCCAAAATTCTTAATTCGCCGATAACCGGTTGAAGATTTTACCTACAACTTTCGGTATATCTTTAACGGCTTTCTCCGGATTGTTAACCTCACCTTTCGCCACTCCGCGCCAAATAACTTTTGAAGAGCTACGATCAATTAGGTCAATTACAATATTTCCTTCCTCGTATTCTACTTTACGGGTTTCTGTTCCGGCATAGACAGGAAACGGGCGGTAATACTGATAATAGTAAACAGAGCGTCCCAGATAATACCCCATCCTAGGAATATATCGTGCTTGAGGCTGATAATATACCTGATCGCGAATCACACGACTTTTATTATCAACTACAGCTGTATACTTGATTAACAAATCCGGCTTTCGGCTATTCACTTTAAATCCACGGGCATTTAGCTCCGTATTCACTGCATCAATGATTCTATCTTCAGCAATGTCGTTCTCATAATAATTACTTGTTTTAGATTCGGCAGACGGAACCCAGGCATACGTTTGATATTTTGACATATCAACTTTATTATTGCTAACGGTGTAAAAATTATAAGAAGAGCAGGCAGATAAAATCAGGGCACTAAGCATTAATGAAAACACTATCTTTCTCATCTTTAATCATCCTTTCTTAATATGTTATATGCTTTTATTAACGTAATTAAACCAGCTTTAATATATTAAGGGATAGGATTTTGCAATTTATACTCGGAATCCAGACAACAAAAAAAGCCGCCTCACATTGAGACGGCTTTCAATATACTTAATCGTATTTTTTACTTTACTTCTTCGAAATCCACATCGGTTACAGTATCACCCGCAGCATTTGAGGCAGCCTGACCATCACCCGCTCCTGGATTTTGCCCATCTGAGCCAGCACCGCCGGTAGCTTTGTACATTTCTTCCGAAGCAGTAGCCCACGCAGCGTTTAATTCTGTTTGAGCAGCTTCGATATCAGCAAAGTTTTTAGATGCATGCGCAACTTTCAACTTTGTTAACGACTCTTCGATTGGGCCTTTCTTATCAGCAGAAATCTTATCGCCGTATTCTTTCAATTGTTTCTCGGTTGAGAAGATAAGTGCGTCGGCCGCGTTTAGTGTGTCAACTTCTTCTCTTGCTTTCTTATCCGATTCAGCATTGGCTTCTGCTTCTGCTTTCATCTTTTGAATCTCTTCATC
>DASVRX010000084.1:0-6935 GCA_036388375.1 Pedobacter sp.
ATTCTGCTTACAAACAGAGATAATGCTGATTATGGCGTCATAACCACAAAAAACGATAATAGTCTAATGAAAATTCTTAGTTATTTACTCTGCTGTTCCCTCTTAATTTTTGTGTGTAAGGTCTCGGCACAAAAAAAGCTAATCAATGTATTAATTGTTGACGGTTTTAGCAATCACGACTGGAAGCAAACGAGCAAACTTACCAAAGCTATCCTGGAAGAAAGCAAGCTTTTTCAGGTTTCAATATCGACTATACCCGCTGATAGTGTGGAATTAGGGAAGTGGAACCCTGAATTTGAAAAATACGCTGTAGTGATTCAGAATACTAATAATTATCCTAACAGGAACTTAAGATGGCCAAGGAAGATTGAACAAAAATTGGAGGCTTACGTGAAAGCGGGTGGAGGCTTGTATCTCCTGCATTCGGCAAATAACGCCTTTCGTGATTGGGTAGAATACGACAATATGATGGGCCTGGGGTGGCGTGGAAAGGAAAATACTACAGCTCTGGAAATTGATGAGAATAAGAATATTATTCGTATACCGCCAGGACAAGGTCAAAATACGGGTCATGGGAAAAGATTTGATGCAGTAATTCAAATTTTGAACAGACATCCGATAAACAAAGGCTTCCCAACACAATGGAAAACTCCATCAATGGAAGTGTATAACTACCCGCGCGGGCCTGCAAAAAATATTACTATTTTATCCTATGCTTATGATAGTGTTGCCACGCGAAAGACTTTCCCGGTTGAATGGATAGTGAGTTACGGAAAAGGCAGAGTGTATAGTTCGAGTATGGGGCATTTATGGGAGGGTGAGATATACCCTATAAGTTACCGCTGTATTGGTTTTCAAACCACTATGATACGTGTAACTGAATGGCTTGCTAAAGGAAAAGTGTCGTATCGCAAGCCTAACCCATTTCCTTCAAAAGAAATGATTGTGGTTAGAGATGAAGCTGATTTTCCGAAATCAAAGTAAATTTTTCAATCACATAACTGCTATTTTACCTTATCACAGGGCACGATTATTGGCTGAAACTAAAAGAATATAAACGCAAAAAGGGGTTTTTGATCCAGTCATATAGCATCAAAAACTCCCTTCTAGTCTTATTATCTTACACCATTTCTACTTCCCAAAACAGGATCTTTTGCAGTTTTATTAAATCCGGCTTTAGATGTAATCTTTTTTGAGCCTTTCTTTTTTGGAGGACTGATCAATTTAGGAGAAGGCACATCAGATGGTGTTTGGCCGGTGTGATTGTGTTTATCATTCTCGTTTATCATAACCTCTATAAAAATCCTGAACCCGGTAATCCCGGGTCGTGGTTTAACATTGTACCAGTAGTACGACCATGGTCGCGAGATGAAAAATCTGCATTTGTATCAATTGAAGTGCGGGCTGTAATATCATCATCTTCGTCCTCATCATCCAATAGATCGTCTTCTTCGTCGTCGGCTAGCAGATCATCATCTTCATCCAGGTCTGGCGCAATGGTTGTATCTAAATCATCGTCATCATCCAACAAATCATCATCCTCGTCGTCCAGAAGATCATCATCTTCAGCAGGATCAATTTGAGAAGTGATATCGACAACATCTTCCTCCTCAACTTCTTCTACATCAAGGTTTTGATCATCCCCATACTCATCATCATCGTCATCAGGGTCGATAACAAAATCATTCATTTCATCTTGTTTGATTGCATCTCCCAGAGGAGTAACTTCCGTATTCTCACCCAAATCATCGTTGCTGTAATCTACATCAGCATCATTTCCTTCTCCTTCTCTTGAAGGATCTACCCTTAAATAATCATCCTGAATAGTTAAGTATTCTTCGCGAAACAGTTCCATATTTTTTCTTTTATAGGTATTTAATACATAGATAGAACAGCCGGGATTACCTACTTTGTTTTGTAAATGATAAAAGAAATATGAAGCTCTCTGGAACCGCTAGAACAGGCTTTTGAGTTTGCCGATTACATAATCAATCTCTTCTTTAGTATTGAGTTTACTGAAAGAAAATCGAACAGCAGGGCGATTCGGATCAGAACCGATGCCTTCCAGCACATGAGAACCGATATTAGTTCCGGAACTACAAGCGCTTCCGCCCGAAACCGAGATACCAGAAATATCCAGATTGAAAAGCAGCATATCGGCCAGATCGGTTTCGGGAAATAACACATTTAAAACGGTATACAAACTTCTTTCCGGATCAATCTCTCCGTTAAATTCTATCCCGGGAATGACTTCCACAAGTTTGTTTATCATGTACGACTTTAAGCCCTGGATATAGTTCTGATGAACCTCCATATCCCTGCAGGCAATTTCCAGGGCTTTAGACAAACCGACAATTCCATATAAGTTTTCTGTTCCCCCACGCATATTCCGCTCCTGAGAACCACCGTAAATTAAAGGGTTGATCTTAAGATTATTATTTATATATAAAAAACCTACTCCCTTCGGACCATGAAATTTATGCGCAGCGCAAGTCACAAAATCCACTTTCAATTTCTGTAAATCGATCGGGTAATGACCCACCGTCTGAACAGTATCGCAGTGAAATATTGCATTGTATTTTTTGCAAAGTTCACCAACTGCTTTAATATTGGTTAAGGTTCCAATTTCGTTATTGGCATGCATTAACGACACGAAACTGCGATCTGAGCTTTGCAGTAGCTCTTCTAGATGGGCGTGATTTAAATTTCCTTTTTGATCTGTTTCGGCAAAACTAAGTTCAATTAAACCATTTGATTGCATCGCCTCCAACGTATGCAAAACGGCGTGATGTTCAATTCTGGTAGTTATAGCGTGTTTAAAATTGTTATCTATAATTCCGCAACGAATAGCCATGTTATCCGCTTCGGTGCCACCGGATGTAAAAAAAATTTCGGAAGGGGAAGTATGTAAAGATGAAGCAACAATTTTACGTGCCTTTTCAATAACAGTGCGCGCCTCACGACCATGAGCATGTATAGATGAAGGGTTACCAAAATGGCTCTCCATGGTAGCATACATTTCTTTTAAGACCTCAGGGTCCAAAGGTGTGGTGGCTGCATTATCGAGGTAAACGCGCATGAGGGTGAACGGTTTATGAATTAATGACGTAAGGATAATTCATGTATTATCCCAACTTAATCCTTAAGTTTCAAAATCTCTTTAATATCCCCAATAATCTTATTAGCCAGATTAGTCGCTACGGTTTCAGAATCGCCTTCAGAGTATATCCGAATTATCGGCTCAGTATTAGATCTGCGCAAATGAACCCATTGTTTATCAAATTCAATCTTCAAACCATCGATAGTGGAATGAGGCTGCTTCTCATATTTTTTTTCTACCTTTTTAAGAAGGGCGTCAATATCCATTTCAGGGGTAAGTGTTATTTTATTTTTTGAGATAAAATAGCCGGGATACGAGCTTCTCAAAAGAGAAATAGATTTACCGAATTTGGCAAGATGTGTTAAAAACAATGCGATCCCTACCAATGCATCTCTTCCATAATGAGATTCCGGATAGATTACGCCACCGTTTCCTTCGCCACCAATTACCGCATTGGTTTCTTTCATCTTGTTCACCACGTTCACCTCTCCTACCGCGGCGGCATTATATTGGTTGCCTGACGCTTCTGTAACATCGCGTAAAGCGCGGGTAGATGAAAGATTAGAAACAGTGTTGCCGGGAGTGTTTTTTAATACATAATCGGCCACAGCCACCAAAGTATACTCCTCGCCAAACATCGTTCCGTCTTCACATACAAAGCACAAACGATCAACATCGGGGTCTACGGCAATACCTAAATCAGCATTTTTAGAAAGAACCTCTTGTGAAAGCGCCAGTAGATTCTCTGGCAAAGGTTCAGGGTTGTGCGGAAAATGACCGTCAGGCGTGCAATACAATTCGTATACCGTTTCAACGCCTAGCGCCTTCAGCAAAGCTGGCACAAAAATCCCGCCGCTGGAATTAACACAATCAATCGCTACTTTAAAATTGGCTTTGCGAATTGCCTCCACATCAACCAGCTTAAGAGCAAGTATTTTTTCGATATGTTTTTCAAGATAAGTATCATCAAGAGTAATCTTACCTAAATTATTAACATCTGCGAATGTTATGTCGAGTTGCTCTGCAAGCTCCAACACCTCTTTCCCATCCGCCTCGCTTATAAATTCACCATTCTCATTTAGCAATTTCAATGCATTCCATTGCTTCGGATTATGACTGGCCGTTATAATAATTCCCCCACCGGCTGCTTCATCAGGCACTGCAACTTCAACAGTTGGTGTGGTTGAAAGTCCAAGATCGATTACATCAATTCCAATGCTTTGCAAAGTTCCGGCAATTAAATTTCTAACCATCTCGCCAGAAATACGGGCATCCCGTCCGATAACGATCTTCTTTTTTCCGCTTTTTTGCTCAGTCCATTTCCCAAAAGCCGCTGTGAATTTTAATATATCAACAGGGGTTAATCCGTTTCCGGGAGTACCGCCAATTATACCTCTAATGCCTGAAATTGATTTTATGAGAGTCACTTATTTTGTATTTAGGAGGTCAAAAGTAGCAATATAAAGAGCAACGCCCAACCTTAAAAGCACATCAAAAGCTTATTTATATATATTTGCAAGCTTTAAATTTTATACATGGCTGTTAAGTGGTACCAAAACTGGTTCAATTCGCCTTATTATCATATCCTATACCATCAGCGTAACAACGCGGAAGCCGAATTCTTTATTGATAATATATGCAGTCATTTAAAACCACAACCCGATGCCCGCATACTTGATATTGCTTGCGGTAAAGGGCGCCATGCTATCTATCTTAACGAAAAGGGCTATGATGTAACCGGCATCGATCTGTCATTTTCGAGCATAAAATATGCTAAACAGTTCGAAAACGAAAAGCTTAGGTTTTATCAGCACGACATGAGGAACCTGCTCTTTATCAACTACTTCGATTACGCACTGAACCTCTTTACAAGTTTCGGGTACTTTGAAAACGACCGGGATAATATTAATGCATTAAAATCTTTCAGAAAATCTTTAAGTAAAAACGGTGTTTTAGTTCTTGATTATTTTAACAGCCATAAAATTCTGAATAACCTGGTTGAAAGCGAAATAAAGACTATAGATGGAATAGACTTCAACATCAGCAAAAGCATTAAGCAGGGTAGAATAATAAAGTCGATTGAGTTTGAGGATAACAACCGAAAACACAAATTTAAAGAGGATGTGAAGGCCTACTCACTCTCAGATTTCGAACGGCTCTTTAAGTTAAGTGGTTTCAAAATCAGAGAATATTTTGGCAGCCATTCCCTTGATCCGTTCAACGAAAACCAATCAGATCGTCTCATTTTTATTTGCAGCAAAGCTGATGTTTGAGTATTTACTACAATTGGACGAGCAGCTATTTTTTGCAATCAACAAGGGCTTGTCGAATCCTTTCTTCGACTGGATAATGCCCTATATTAGAAACCGATACTTCTGGGCACCCGTTTATTTATTTCTGATTGTGTTCTTGCCCCGTAATTATGGCAAATCAGGCTGGTTATGTCTTCTGTTTCTTTTGCTGACATTTGCTGTAGCCGATTTTTTTTCCGCCTCGGTAATAAAACCTGCGGTGCAACGCCTTCGTCCCTGCAATGACATCACCCTGAAAAATGAGGTAGATGCACGTGTTGGCTGCGGTGTTGGCTTTAGCTTCCCTTCTACGCATGCTACCAATCATTTTGCCATTGCCATGTTTCTGGCAGGCACCTTTTATAGCCGCTGGCGGATGATTGCACCGATTGTATTCATATGGGCGTTCAGCATAATATTCGCACAAGTATATGTGGGTGTCCATTTCCCCACTGATGTACTAATTGGGGCAATATTAGGCTGTCTGATCGGGTATATAACCAGCACCTTGTTCTTAACTCTCAAAATCAACGCCGAATGGAAAGCTGGAAACTGATTCTATTATTTTTAAGTTGTTTTCTGGGTGGTATGGCTATCTTTCTATTTAAAAAAGATAATACACAACGCTTAAAATTAATCCTCTCTTTTAGCGGAGCCTACCTGTTTGCCATTACAATCCTCCACCTCATACCAGAAGTTTATCATCAAGGCGATCATCGTATCGGACTGTATGTGCTGGGTGGATTCTTATTTCAGATTTTACTTGAACAGTTTTCCGAAGGGATAGAGCATGGTCATATTCATAAGCACCATCACGATCACTACGTTTTTCCATATGGAATCATGTTCAGTTTGTGTTTACATGCATTTCTGGAAGGGATGCCACTTGCGCAAGGACATCAAAATGAGCTTTTTTTTGGTATTGGATTACATCATATCCCCGCATCTTTCGCTTTAGCCAGCGTGTTGATGCAAAACAAAGTCTCTAAAAATTCGATCATTGTATTGCTTATCCTTTTTTCAAGCATGTCACCTGTCGGATACCTTTTAAGTGAGGCTTTAAGCCAGGGTGAGATAGGGAACTTAGATGATTACTTCGATAAGATTATGGGAGTGGTAATCGGAATTTTCCTTCATATTTCTACCACAATCTTATTTGAGTCCAATGTAGATCATCATTTCAATTTACGAAAACTTGTTGCTGTGTTGGCGGGTATCGGAATTGCGTTGTTGAATTTTTTGATAGCGTAGTTTAACCTATTTTAGTGTCTTACTTCCATTTCCAATATTAATTATTTCAAAAGGTTCTAAACTTACGTTAGACAATTAATCATCATCATGCACTGGTTGAAGTAACCGGAACGTTTGGAGGATTATATCGTCGCCCTCATAGCCGGGCGTTGGCCTAGTAACTTTTCCTTGATGAAAAGCCCCCAAAAATCAAGAACAAAAAAATGCTCGGCCGCCTTTATTCGTGTTGTTATTGTTTTTAAGGGCTCTCATGAGGGCTGCGCCGTTTTGTTCGGCTACCGCTCGCTTTTCGG
>DASVRX010000085.1:0-13962 GCA_036388375.1 Pedobacter sp.
TCCAATAAATTGCAAATTAGAAGCGGGCTTTTTTTCAATAAAACCGTTAGTGTAGAGAGCATAAGGAAAATCGTAGAAACGAGAATGCCAATGAGTTCACCTGCAATGTCGTTAGACCGTCTTGAAGTGTTTTACAATAAATTTGATAGTGTTATCATCTCTCCAAAAGAAAAGAACGAATTTATTGAGCAAATTAGAATGATTAACGACCGAATTGAAGTCATCTCAAAAGAAAGCGCAAGCCACTAAGGTTAAATGGCTTATGACGTTATTCTTAACATTTTCTCCGGTTAATTAAGGTTTCAGGAGAAAGGAAAAGTGCTCTCAATCCGCGATCTTCATTCGCACAGTGCTAAACGCAAAGCCTGCCACTATTCTACAACATCACCCTGCCTTAGTCTCAATCACAATTTCTGACAGCAAATTATTCTGTTTCTCCTCCGAAAAATACCGGTATAAAGAATCCTTTAAATTAGGCATCAAAAGCGCTTTCTCACTTCCAAGTACGCTATAAACCGGGCGTGTAGCAGCATAATTAAAATCTGCCAAAGGTGTCGGTGTTATTAGGTTTATATCCAGCTTGCCTATTTTAGCAACCTGCATCGCCAAGCCAGACCAGGTTGTTTCCCCTTTGTTTGCTAAATGCCAAACGCCGCATTCATCGTCAAGCATCAGATCAAGGCTGGTATGAACCAGGTCGGGAACATAGGTTGGTGAAATCAAAACATCATTAGCGGCTTTAACAAACTGCTGGTTTTTTAACGAAGAAACCACGTGCGTTACAAAGTTGTACTGATCCCATGGTCCGAAAAAAGCACTGGTTCGTATGACTAATGCGGAAGGATCGCGCTCTAAAACGTACTCTTCAGCGTGAGCTTTACTTTTTCCATATACGTTTAACGGAGAAACCTTGTCGCTTTCTAAATAAGGTTTAGTTCTAAGTCCATCAAAAACCAGATCTGAAGAGAATGTTAAAAGCTTGAAATTATATTTAGCAGAAAGGTTCGCCAGGTTTGCCGGTCCGTGAGTATTCGCGATGTAGCAATTATTGCAATCCGCCTCAGCGTCATCCACGCGGACGTAACCGGCCGCATTGATAACAGCCCATGGGCGCTTCTCAAGTATTACTTTTTCGATATGTTCAGGGCTAGATAAATCCAGATCGCGCCTGTCGAGCAGTTGATAATGAATGCCTCTAAGCTCACAGATTTTAGCGAAAGCTTTACCCAATGTTCCGGTTTTACCGAGTATCAAAACGGGTTGAGATGTTTTAGAGTCGTTGCTTATCTTCCTTATGTTGTTTCGGAAATAAAGTACTCTCATGTCTTTTTGCCACCAGCCTTTTTCTTTTAAAACCGGATGATTGAATTCCTCATTGGAGCTAAACGATTTAATCAATTTAGCCAGTGTAGTAGCACGTGGTTGCTTAGACCGCAGGTCAAAAACCCCGGATTCGTATTTACCTTTACCTCTAGTCAGTAATTTGTTCCAGCCATGCGAGCCAAGTACGGCCCATGCGGTAACGGCCTGCATGTCTACACCTTGGCTTTTCAGCTTATTACTCGTATCCCAAATGTCCTTTAACCAGCGCATTTGCTCTTCCCGGGTGCAGCCTAAATGCGCTTCTGTAATCGCAATCGGAATTTTAAGATATTCCCAGGCTTCCTTTAGCAATCGGTATACACCGGTTTCTTCATCCAGATCAACTCTCACTGCCTCAACATCAGCATACTGATGTCTTCGGTTTCCTCCACGGGTACGGCGGGGATATTTTTTTATATCCTCATCAATAAATCGTTCGGAGGTTAAATAATGATTAAAGCCTAATATGTCTGGCGGACAAGGGTTGTCTATAAAGAATTGCAGTTCGTTCGGATCAATGCCACACTTGATGGTAAGGTATCGCCACAAAGAGTGTTGCTTATTGACTCTTCCAAGTAAGAGATCAAAACTTAACCAGCGACGCTTATTCTCGAAATTCGCTTGATAGCGTAGTAAGGGAGTGCTGTATGTCTTGCCTAAATCTTCGGTTTGAACCAGCTTCGCTTTAGGATTTATCTTCCTGATCGCGGCCATTGCCAGAACAGTGGCTTTGGTTTCGTTAAGAAGCAGGCGTACAAATGATTTATCAGTGTTAAGGTGCGGATACCAAAATCCGTACAGACCGCAGAACCGCGCAGTTGTAAGCGGCTCATTAATCGGCGTATAATATTCGAGCCAGGGGAATTTTTCTGCAACCTTGGTAGCATAAACTGCCAGTCCTGTGGCAAATTCCTCCGAATCTATCGGTGCAAATTCAGGTCCGCTACCGTGATGAACTAAACCTGCTATCGGTTCAACATCGAGTTCGCGAAGCCGATTCAAAGCCTTTTCGCTGTGGCTCCAGTCGATAATCGTATCTGGAGCAGGTTGGTGTTTTTCCCAAAGCACCGGATACCGGAGCTTTTTAACGCCTAACTCTGCAAAGAGGTCTAGGTCTGATATTCGATTGTAATGATCAGCGAACGTAAGCTGATCAAAATATGAATCCTTAACCCTATTAATGGTACATTCTATTCCAGCCCAAACCTCTAAATCCGATTTAGTACCCATAAAAACTAATATTAATTAAGCACTAAGCGGCACAGAAACTTTTCTTCCCATAGCCTTACGAATCAAATCCATCATATCTGATGCAGTTTGATCCCATGAACGTTTAGCCAGGAAAAGATCAACATCTTTAAGCCACTCTTTTTTAGGAGCCGCTAATGCAGCATCTGCAGCAGCAACAAATTCTTCTGCATTGCTAACAATACTTACCAGCTTCTTTTTACCATAAGGAGCAACCACATCACGAATTGCAGTTGAAATTACAGGTATACCTGCTGAAAGGTACTCAGGAGTTTTGGTAGGGCTAATAAAGCGGGTAGACTCATTTAGTAAAAATGGAATCATAGCGATGTCCCAACCTGCTAAGTAACCTGGCAGCTCTTCGTAAGATTTGCCTCCCAGGTAATGAATGTTTTCATTTTTAGGAAGTAGTGCAGGGTCAATTTTTACAACCGGGCCAATTAAAACGAATTCCCAATCGGGTCTTAAAGTAGCTGCTTCGCCGATTAATTCATAGTCAAAGCGCTCATCAATCACACCATAGAAACCGAATTTTGGACCTTTAATGTCTTTTTGGTCAGCCGGAGCTTCCATCGCTTTACGCGCTTTTCCAAAATGAGCCTTATCTATGCTGCTTGGAAAAGGATGGATGTTTTGATGCTGATGTTTTTTTGCTTCGTACAAAGACTGTCCGCCTGTAAATACTACGTCGGCGCGGGTCAACAACTCTTTTTCAAGGTGCATCAATTCTGGCGGAGCAAACTTAAAGGCAGAGAGCTCATCCATACAGTCGTAGATTGTTATATCCGGATTGTAATCGCCGGAGAACTCTAGCGCCATTGGGGTATAATACCAGAAAATAAAATCAGATAGCGATTTATTTGCGAGGAACGTTTTAAGAGTATCCTTCTGGAGTTTTAAACTTTGTTTTTTATCTAGGCCTTGGGGCAGATGCGGAACTAATACCCATAATTTATCAGAACGTTTGCTAATAGATAGATAGCTATCCTGGTTTTCCGGAAGATCGTGAACTGGTTCTTCAAGGAAATAGACGTTAAATTCTTTAGAGAAACGAGTGAGTAAATGTTGAGGGCGCTGGAAAACGAAATCCCATCTTAAATGGGAAAACACTAAGAGATTTTCAGGTACACGTTTCATTGATTTTATAGTTTTGTAAAGTAATTAACACTTATTCCTATAAATCGTTTGTGTTTGCCACGAAATATTGATAAATAAATTAGGATTTATAATTTTTTAATTATAGGGAAACTTAGTTTGAATTTCAAACCTAAGTATTTGCCGCCAAAGAGAACTTTTAGGGAATATACGAAATTGCAGTATTAGACGGAAGGCTTTCATTTTTAAGCCGATCGATAGCGGTAACCACATATTGATAGGTAATACCTTTAGATACGCTGGAATCGGTGTAGAGAGTTTGTGAACTATCATACATGATTTTAACAATCTTTGAGGCATCCTGAGTATTGATTTCTTGCCCGGCTATAAAGCGATAAACTACGTAGCCGTAAGCTGTCTCGCCATCTCGCGACCTTAAAGGTGTTTGCCAGTTTAATTGAACAGTGTTCACTTGTTTGAGATACGCAGTGAGTTGTAATGGAGATTGCGGCGCAACATCATCTTTCCATACCATTGCCGGCGGTAAAGCCGCATAACGATATAAATCATTTCTTAAAGAATCCTGAAAACCAGCGAGATTATCTGTTAAAGACTTCGAACTGAAAAACACACTTCCCTGCACCCGGTTATTATTTCTCAGTGCTCTAACCTGGTTTGGTAATTCACTTCGGTTTCTAAAACCAGGAACGTTTTCCATTGAACGGTAAGCAGCCTGCCCAATATATAAATGCCTGCCATAAGCGTTATTGCTCCACCAGTCGAGTAAGTTTTCGAAAGCCGCCAGCCTGTGGTTAAAAGGCCAGTAAATTTGTGGATTCACGTAATCAATCCATCCTTTTTGAAGCCATTTTCGAGTATCAGCATACATTTCATAATAAGATGATCCGCCATTTGTTAACGAACCTTCCGGATCCTGGCGTTTGTTCTTCCAGATTCCAAACGGACTTATTCCAAACTTTACATATTTTTTTTCTGCGCGGATACTATCGCTTAAGGTGCGAATAAGCGTGTCGACGTTATTAAGACGCCAGTCTTTAATATTGGCGAAATCCTTTCCATAACGTATATAGGCATCAGTATCAGGTATCGGCTTACCTCCCGATTGATCGGGATAAAAATAATCATCAAAGTGAACCCCATCGATGTCGTAGTTTCTCACTACATCCATAATCACCTGTACAATTAAAGATCTAACTTCCGGTAAACCAGGATTAAAAAGTTTCTTGCCGGCATAATTGAAGAATAACTCCGGCCTTTGCCTGCTTAAGTGCTGGTCACTCAGATCTTTCTCTGATAATGTAAAAGCAGCACGATAAGGATTAAACCAGGCATGTAATTCCATGCCTCTTTTATGCGCTTCAGTTATCGCAAATTCTAAAGGATCATATAAGGGATAAGGCGGCCGCCCTTGTTCTCCGGTTAGCCATTTGCTCCATGGTTCGCGGCTTTTGGCATAAAATGCATCAGCAGCCGGCCGTACTTGAAACATAATAGCGTTCATTCCAGAGCGCTGGTGTGCATCAAGAATGCGAATCAATTCCTGTTTTTGCCTCTCGGTACTTAGGCCTGCTTTGCTGGGCCAATCTATATTCATCACCGTGGCAACCCAAACTCCTCTAAATTCTCTTTTACTGGGAGCTTCCTGTGCGAAAACCTGATTTGAAAAGGCGATGAGAAGGCTAAATAGATAACCTTTAAAAACTTTTTTTAACATAAAACTCAAGTGTGCGAAGATACTTAACAAACAACATTGCGCTTGTTTTATTATATTTAATTTTATCTCACACAGCACGTTGATTCGTATAAAACTCATTTGATGCTACTTATTAAGTACTATATTTGCCAGGTAACTGGATGCAATATTCCAATTATTTAAAAGTTTACAAATTATAACAGACCAATTGCTACCGGCAATTCTTTAATATTTGGCAACATGGAAAATACTTCTTCTCCTGAACAGGCTCCTAAAAAAGATTCAAATAAAATTTATTTTCTGATCGTAGTTATTGCAGCTTTATTGGGCACTAATGTATACATGGCGCTTAGAGATAAAAAGGCAAACGAACGCATTGTAACCATTACCGATGAAAAATCGAGAATGGAAGTTGAAATTGACAAGATTGAAGCAGAGCTTGATAAAGCAAACAATTCCAACCTTCAGCTCACTGCCAGTATGCAGGAAGAGCAGGATTTGGCCAGACAAAAGATATCTGAGTTAAGAGATCAACTACAAAAAGGGAAATTAACGCAAGGACAATTAGCCAAGGCTAAAGAAGATGTCAGACAGCTAAAATATTTTGTTAGCAAGTACATAGCTGATATAGATGACCTTAAGAAAGAGAACAAAGCTTTATCTATAGAGCGTGATAGTCTAAAAACTACGGTTGGCCAGGTTACAGCTAAGGCTACAGAACTTGAAAAAAAGAATCTTGAACTGGATTCGAAAGTTCAACAAGGAGCGGCTTTAAAAGTTGCTAACCTGGTTGTTACTCCTTTAAGGGTAAAAAACAGTGGAAAAGAAAGCGACGTAACACGTGCCAGTACTGCCAAAAAGTTTCGGATAACGTTTACAGCTGCTGAGAACCCTATTGCTGTACAAGGAATGCACGACATTTACATGCGAATAGTTGATCCTAGCGGGAACCTTATCGTGGCCGATAATGGCAGTCTTTTTACATCAGATGGCGAAGAACTTCAATATACTTACAAAACAGCTATAGAATTTGCCAATGATGGAAAGGTATATAATTTGGACTGGACCAACCCTTCAGAATTTCAAAAAGGTACGTATACTATAGTGCTTTACGCAGATGGTTACACCATGGGGAAAACTTCGGTTTCGTTAAGATAGATCTATCAGGTAATGGCCAAGGGTAACACAATGTAAAAGGTAGTGCCTTTATTAGGTTCTGTTTCAAACCTGATCGAACCATACATATTCTCGATTGCTTGCTTTACAAAAGCAAGTCCCAATCCCGTTCCGGAGCTTTTTGTCGTAAAGTTGTGATTGAAAATGCTCTCCTGAAGTTTTTCGGGAATCCCCTTTCCATTATCAGTAATCTCTATCAAGGCATTCTTGCCGCTTGTTTCCAATTTAATCTCAATAATGCCTTTCCTGTATTCAGGAACAGCCTCGATTGCATTCTTAACCAAATTGTTAAAAATTCGAAGAAGATGATCTTTACCGCCTCGTACAATTACATCTTTATCAGTATTTAAAGTATAAACAATTTCAAGATCTTCCGATTGATCGAAAAGGTCAATCGTCTTTTCAACGAGCCGCGTTAAGTTCACATTCTCAAAAGGAGTATCAGGCATTTTGGCAAAATTTGAAAACTCAGAGGCTATCAGACTGAGGCTCTCGATTTGCTCGATAAAAGACTTACTGAACTTCTCAAACTTTTTATCAAAGTTTGGATCTTTTTCGCGCCAGGATTTATCAAGCAATTGCACTCCTAGTTTCAATGGGGTAAGAGGGTTTTTGATCTCATGGGCCACTTGTTTGGCCATTTCGCGCCAAGCACTTTCACGCTCAGATCGTGCTAACTTCTGAGCACTTTCTTCCAGAGCAGCAATCATTTTGTTATACTCTTGAATTAAAGTGCCTATCTCATCGTTGCTTTTCCATTTAATTGGCTCGTGTTTATTTCCAATGGCAATCTGACTTAAATTTTTGGCTACAATAGTGAGCGGATGAGTAATTTGATTAGCAAGGAATACAGCAAAAAGTGCGATAATCAACAGTACGAGAGCATACACATTAATCAGAGCATTTAAAAATGAACCGATCCGTTGTTGATATTCGTGTTCATTTGAAAAATGTGGCAAACTTAAAAAAGCAATCGTTTCATTATCATTGTTTCTAACCGGCTTATAAGCGGCTATATATCGCATCTTGCCAATTTCTTCATGATTAAGATATTCCGACCGCATGAATTTTCCTAAGAAGACGAATGCTAAAGCATTCATCTTAGACTCAATAAAGTTTTGTTCGTAAATTTTAGGTTGGGTAGAAAAGATTAATCTCCCTTGTAAATCATATAAGTTTAAATCTGTAGCGTTAATATTGGCGAGGTTATTCAGAACAGTTTCGTCGGTAGTTAAGCTGTTGTTGCTATAGGAATCGTTATTTTCCAGGGCGTCGTTTATGCGCGATGCATGAGCTAATAAAACATCTTCCTGTTGCTTGCGAAACTGGTTCCCAATGCTGTAATAGGTTATCCCACCAATTATCAGCAGGGTGACAATAATGGCAATTACCATTGAAGCCTGTATGCGGGTTTTATATAAAATCCTGTTTCGAGAAAGCAGATAATCCCAGCTATAATTATTTATTCTGAAATCATCATCATGAAATATAACCCAAAGCTGATGAAGTGTTATTAGAATAGCAGAGATAGTGATAAAGACAAGAAAAAGGAATGAAACAGACGCGAGCCTCATTACAACCGTTGTTTCAGGCTTACTTACAATAATAAGTTTGTTTGGATTCGGCTGATAAACAATATGATTATATCCCTTGGTCTCAACAAGAAGAAAGTCTTTAATTTGACCCTTGAAGTTATTGTTAATCAGACGATAATTGTAATTGCCTTTTTGATTGAGCAACTTGTTGTCTTTATAAAAAGCAAAAGAGTAATTATTTAATTCTGGAGGTGCATTAGTATTACCTACCAATAAAACCTCGGGAAAGGATTTTGGGTCTTCAAAAGTTTTAGCTTGGAGTTCTACAACCAATGTACCTAGTTTCAGTCCGGCTTCGCTAACAGGCAATACAGCAAAATACTTTTGGAATCCGAAGGTATTGCTAACCCGGTAAAAGTTTTCAGAAACTTTAATAGATCCCTTTAAAACCAAATTTCTATAAGTATCAAGACTGGAACTATCTTTGTTAAAAGACTGCTGTTGTTGATTAAATGCAAGAGTAGTAATCTCGTATTTAGATAGATATCCATCAAAATACGATGCCCGTAATTTTTGTTTAAGAATGCTTGGGTCTTTGGGTTGCGCTTTAAAGTATTGTAGCAGGAATTCATCTTTGGTAATAGACTGTTCTACTGCAAAAAATAATAAAACGGCATCGGGATCATCAGCAGATTGGAGCTTCTGAGCTATAACCTTTCGGATCTCTTTCTCCTTAATGTATTGAAAGTTGGCAAGCTTTAAAGATGCTATTATGGAAAATAGAAACAGACTGAATAGGAATATTGCAAGCTTATAATTATGGTTTTTGTAATAAAAAGCCCAGCCCCTAAGGCAAAGTATAATTGAAAAAAGTAAAATATATACATCAAATCCGCTTAATACGGCAGTTAATATGAATAGGATGCCAACACCCGCAAAGTAAATTCGTACTCTTTCGGTATTTGTTAATTGCAGTTGATTGCTAACCGCCAGTGTAATTTCAATAAGTAAATAAATATTGAGTACAGCTATGCACATTAATAAAATGCCCAGCCAGCTATAATTATTTAAATAAAGGATATTTGTTACATCAAAATTGATATTTGATTGAGTAACAATGTGATAAAATATTTTATTTTGCTGGAGAGATGTGAGATATATGACTATTCCTAATAGTACGAAGAGAACTACGCTGATTGATTTTGACAGGGGTTTTTCGGAGATTTTTATATCATAACGGTAGCTATAAATGAAGCAGAGAAGCCAGCTCGCCATTAAAGCATTAAGTAAAAAATCGCCTAGAGAAGGAAAAAAATATCCCGCACTAAAATGCTGCTTGTCAAATACGGGAAGATTAAAATAACTATCGATCCAATGGTACTCCAGCGTAAGAATTCTTAACCCTAAAAAGTATAATAAAAATACCAGTACCGCACTTTTTACAAAACCGTGGTTGGCGATAGAAACGCAGAGATAGTTTATAAAAACGGTGCCCATGAAAATGGCTAAAACCCACATCCATAATTCCAGTTTTGAATAAAACGGGTTGGTTAATGTCGATTTTAACTTGAGTGATAACAAGTATTTGCCATCGGTATTTTTTAGATTATAGGTGTTAGCATCGTTAATGGTAGCTATTTCAAGGTTATTGTCTGAGATTAGATCTCGGGAAAATTCATTTTTAAGATGCTTGTTTTGATAGCTATACTGCGACTTTAATGGGATGATTGCCAGTACTGAAAAGTTTCCCGAAGTTTTTTTTATCGCTTCATAATATCCATTTTCTGTGTTAAGAAGATTGCCGCCTTCTTTTAAACCGGCGTTTGTTACAGGAGCAATTCTGATTGATCCCCAAAAAACTAAATTGTTGTTAAGGTATGTGTGAATATAAATTAGACGATCATCTCTAAACTCTTTTATAAGTTTAATTGCCTGCTCCGGATTATTTTGGATATTACGAAGCGAATCAAATCGCGGTCCGTTTAAGAAAGCTTTTATAAACCTTTCCTTCTTATGGAGATTTTTTTCAATGGTTCGGGAATCGAACTGAAGGATTTCATCTTTATTGAAAGTGTAGTGTATAGTAATTGCGGTTACGGCAAAACTTACCGTAAGCATAAAAAGTAAAAGCCTTATTTTGAAGGTAGCACTCACAAATAAAAAGCGTTTAATTATGTTGCTTTAATAATCAGAACTTAAAAAGCACTTGCACTTTTGGTTTCAACAGTTCGGTCTACTTTCTTTACCAAACCTTGTAGAACATTACCCGGCCCAACTTCAGTAAATGAGGTTGCGCCATCTTCCAGCATCTTTTTAATAGTTTGTGTCCAGCGCACTGCACCGGTTAATTGAGCAGTTAAATTATGTTTGATGTTGTCGGTGTCCGAATAAGGTTTTGCATCGATGTTTTGATAAATTGGGCAAACTGGTTTACTAATTTCAGTAGAATCTATGGCTGCCTCTAAGGCCACTCTTGCTGCTTCCATTAAAGGAGAGTGAAAAGCGCCGCCAACATTCAATTTAAGTGCTCTTTTGGCGCCACGCTCTGTTAGTAATACACAAGCTTTATCAACGCCTTCTATGCTTCCTGAAATTACTAATTGCCCGGGACAATTATAGTTTGCCGGTACCACTATTTCGCTAACCAGCTGGCAAACTTCCTCAACAGTATAATCATCGAGCCCTAAAATTGCTGCCATAGTAGATGGCTGTATTTCACAGGCTTTTTGCATGGCATTTGCGCGGGCGGCAACTAATCTTAAACCATCTTCGAAAGATAAAGCACCGGTTGCAACAAGCGCAGAAAATTCACCGAGTGAATGTCCAGCCGCCATTTCTGGTTTAAAGTCTTCGCCAAGTGCATCCGCAAGAATAACTGAATGCAGGAAAATTGCAGGTTGAGTTACGTTAGTTTGCTTAAGATCTTCTTCTGTTCCATTAAACATGATGTCGGTAATCCTGAAACCAAGAATTTCGTTTGCTTTTTCAAATAATTCTTTGGCGCGGTCAGAGCTTTCATAAAGATCTTTACCCATGCCTGGGAATTGTGCGCCTTGTCCGGGGAAAATATATGCTTTCATTTTTAATGTAAAGGCAGTAAGGGTTGTTTTACTGCGGGTTTAATGTTGTGATTTATCTGCCACGAAGGCACTAAGGCTCGAAGTTTGGTAAAGAACTTTTTGCTTAGTGCCTTCGAGCCTTCGTGGCCGTCTATTTGCCACCAAAAGTTTAATTTATGCAAGCTTCTTGATTCTTATTTCTTGCCTCTTGTTTCCATAACCAGCTAATCCAAACTCGCCGTTATAAGCCTTAAAAACTCCGCTCTGGTTTTTTCATTTACAAATGCTCCTGTAAAAGCAGAAGTTGTTGTCACAGAGTTTTGCTTTTGAATGCCGCGCATCGACATGCAAAGGTGCTTACATTCAATTACAACCGCTACTCCCATAGGCTTTAGGGTATTTTGTATGCAGTCCCTGATTTCGTTTGTTAATCGCTCCTGAACTTGCAATCTTCTGGCGTAAGCGTCCACAACTCTTGGGATTTTACTCAATCCAACAATATGTCCGTCCGGAATATAAGCGACATGAGCTTTACCAAAAAAAGGCAGCATATGGTGTTCACACATCGAGTAAACCTCAATGTCTTTCACCACTACCATCTGACTGTATTCTTCTTTAAACATCGCACTGCGAAGGATTTCTTCGGGTCTTAAATCGTAACCATGAGTAAGATATTGAAGTGCTTTTGCAACACGTTCAGGGGTTTTTAAAAGCCCTTCACGGGATGGATCTTCGCCTAATTCCGTCAAAATGCTACTATAATGACCGGAAATGCTGTTGATTTTTTCCGGGTTATAATGATCTATTTTCGAATAACCATCAAGTTGGTTTCCTTTTGGAAATTGGTGTATGTCTTCTTCCATAATTAAGAATTACGCTCCGTAATATTCAACAAAATTATTTTCTGTTTCACAAAGCTTAATTTTGTGCATTTGTGCGCCAAGAGCTTCAACATGAGGTTTTAACTGATTGTAAATTTCCAATGCCAACACTTCCGTGGAAGCCATTTTACCTTTCATAAAATCAACATCCAGGTTGATGTTTTTATGGTCGAGCTTATTGGTTACTTGGGTAAGTATGATCTGTTTAAGAACCTTTAAGTCGATCACAAACCCTGTTTCAGGATTAATTTCACCTTTCACAGTCACAAAAAGTTCGTAGTTATGACCGTGCCAATTGGGATTAGAGCATCTGCCAAATACTTCGAGGTTTTCCTCGTTGCTCCATTCCTCTCTAAATAATTTATGCGCAGAATTGAAACGTTCTCTGCGAGTAATGTATATCATTTTCTGTTATTAAAGAGGCAAATATACTTAAACTGTACTCAAGCGTGGCAAATCAAGTAAGCGCATTTTGTAAATTGCGGCGTCTTACAAAAAAAATAACATTCATAACACTTAAGCTAAACAATTTACCACATCCTGTTAGTTAAATAATATGAAGATCCTACTGGTGGCCGCTACTGAGTTTGAAATAAAACCGTCAATTATGCATCTTAACGAGCATGGGTCTGGTAGAATTTTAATAAAAGAATTAATCACCGGAGTTGGTATGACGGCTACAGCTTATGCATTAGGTAGAGAGCTGGCACTTAATAAGTATGATCTGGTAATTAATGCCGGTGTTGCCGGAGCTTTCGACAGATCGCTTGAGTTAGGCGAAGTAGTTACAGTAAAGTCGGATAACTTTATGGAGCTTGGCGCTGAAGACGGAGATAAATTTTTAACTATTGATGAACTTGGATTTGGCAGGGGCGGAATCAAACCATTAATTAATTACGAAAACGAAGTAGTTGACTCACTGAAAAATGTACGTGCGGTAACAGTAAATAAAGTTCATGGTAACGATGAAAGTATTTATTCCACAGTATCCCGTCTAAATCCCGATGTAGAAAGTATGGAGGGAGCTGCATTTTTTTACGCTTGTAACCAAGCTAATCTGCCTTGTTTACAGGTTAGAGGTGTATCGAACTATGTAGAGCGGCGCAATCGCGAAAGCTGGAATATGGCCTTAGCAATTAATAATTTAAATAGTTTCCTGATAGATTTTCTAAACCAACTGCGATGAAATTAACTTTAGGATTTTCTCCCTGCCCTAACGATACTTTTATTTTTGATGCTTTAATTCACAAGAAGATTGATACCGAAGGATTGGAATTCGTGGTCTCTTACGATGATGTGGAAACGCTGAATAAAAAAGCCTTTGAAAACGAACTCGACATAACGAAATTGAGTTTTCATGCCTTTGCCTATCTTGTAAATAACTACGCTTTATTAGATGCCGGAAGTGCGTTGGGTTTTGGTGTCGGTCCTTTACTCTTGTCAAAAAATCCAGATGTTAATCTTAACTCCGATCTCCGAGTCGGTATCCCGGGGAAATACACCACCGCCAATTTTCTTCTAAGCCTGGCTTATCCTCATCTCAGCAATAAAGTCGAAATGCGCTTTTCGGATATTGAAGATGCTTTGGTAAACGATGAAATAGATCTGGGTTTAATTATTCATGAAAATCGCTTTACTTATCAGGATAAAGGTTTGCACAAAGAGATGGATCTGGGCGAATATTGGGAAAATGAAACCGGCTGTGCGATACCTTTGGGCGGCATTGTAATTAAACGCACACTTCCTGATGAAGTGACGTTGAAAGTTAACCGAGTGCTACAGCGAAGTGTAGAATTTGCGTTTGCTAATCCAAAATCAGGCGTAGCCTTTATTAAATCGCATGCTCAGTCGATGGATGAAGCCGTGATGTTTAAACATATTGAACTTTATGT
>DASVRX010000086.1:0-2030 GCA_036388375.1 Pedobacter sp.
ATTTAGCACTTTTTTCTTCTTATTATATAATAAAATCAGGTATTTATCAAAAAACAGATTGGTCACCGGAGTTTTTTACGGAGCTTTCATTTGGGTTATTATGTATATGGTTGTTGTCCCTTTGTCGAAGGTTCCGCCACAGCCAATCAATCTTGTTGATGCTATTGTTAATATGGTAATTATCGTAACCTGTATCGGTATTCCACTGTCTTTTATGGCTAATGCTTACTACAGCAAAGGATAACACACTTGGGGAATGCGGCTAATTAAAAGATCGCTGTATGTCCTACATCAAATGATATACTCATTAAGCATCCCTATTCAACAGCCTTTCCAGATCCGCCAGCGAAACATTCATCTTCACCCTCCCCTGTTTAGCGTAAGAAATTTCTCCCGTTTCCTCTGAAATGATAACTGCTGTTGCATCACTCATTTCAGAAATACCAATGCCCGCCCTGTGGCGCAAGCCGAATTGAGCAGGTAGTTTCTCATTATCGGTTAAGGGTAAAATAGAACTTGCCGATTTTATCCGCCCGTCCGATATAACCACCGCACCATCGTGTAATGGGCTATATTTTTGAAATATACTTTCCAGTAAGCGCTTTGAAACAGCAGAATTGAGCGTTTCTCCGCTGTTTTGGAAGTACTGCTCATCAAAATACTTTGCAAAAACTATCAAAGCACCTGTCTTGCTGCTTTGCATACTTCTACAGGCTTCTATTACCGGACGAATAAAAGCAAGGTTCGCTTTTTCAAGTTCCTTCTTCCCAAGGAAAAAATTCTTCCAGATTTTGGTTTGCTGCAAAGAAGCGTTTTTCCCTATCAGTAATAAGAACCTACGTATTTCCTGTTGAAAAACTACAATAAGAGCAAGAACACCAACACTCATAAAGCCTCCCAGAATATGGGTTAACAAGTTCATTTGTAATTCCCTGACAAGGAAATACACCAAGTACATGATAATCAAACCAAGGAAAATATTTAGAGCAATGGTGCCACGAAGCAGATTATAGACATAATAAATAATAATAGCCACGGCCACTATATCGATCAAATCGAGTAACCGTAAATGAAGGAAACTTATGTCGAAATCCACGAGATGAATTTAATAAATTAGATTGGTTAAATGGTATAAACTAGCTTACGGCAACTTATGCTGACTTCAATTTTTCTATTAATGTGATTGCTTCCACCGCCGGCCTTATATCATGAACTCTTAGAATATTGACCCCTTTCATTAACGCAATCGTATTCAAAACGGTGGTTCCGTTTAAGGCGTCTTTGCTATCGATCTCAAGCGTTTTCCAGATCATCGACTTACGTGATAAACCAGCTAACACCGGCACATTTAGATTTTCAAAAAGCTCAAATTGATTAAGAAGCTTGTAGTTATGTTCAATGGTTTTGGCAAAGCCGAAACCTGGATCAAGGATTAAATCGGTAATTCCAGCTTCCTGAAATCTTGCTATTTTAACCTTCAAAGATTCATAAACTTCTGATACCACATCTTCATAATTAGCCAGCTGCTTCATTGTCTGCGGCGTGCCTTTCATGTGCATAAAAATATAAGGAACTTTTAACCGGCTTATGGTTTCAATCATTGTTGCATCCAATTCCCCTGCTGAAATGTCATTGACCATATCGGCACCCTCTGCAACAGCAGTTGCAGCAACTTTAGCACGAAAGGTGTCGATTGAAAAAATTGCTTCCGGGAATTCCTTTACCAGTGCTTTTAACACAGGAAGAAGCCGATTCAGTTCTTCTTCTTCTGTGATTTGATCTGCACCAGGTCGGGAAGAATAGGCTCCAATGTCTAAAAAAGTGGCACCTTCAACCAGCATTTTTTCGGCGGCTTTAAGAGCTTGCTCAAGTGAATTAATTCTGCTGCCGGCGAAAAAAGAATCGGGCGTTATATTCAAAATCCCCATCACTTTAGGCTGGTCTAAATTGATGAGCCTGCCTTTTACATTGATGGATTTACTTTTCAAATTCGGCAATTCATTCTGATGAATTTCAGTATTTTTATCCGC
>DASVRX010000087.1:0-11623 GCA_036388375.1 Pedobacter sp.
CTAACATTGATGTGAGTATTCATAATCAACTTTTGGAATTCGATTTCATATACTCAGCAAGTTGGACTTCATTAGAGTTGCTGCTGGCACTTAATTCTTCAATGATACTTTGTCGCTCTGCAAGACTTTTATTCTGACTTAACTTATTTTTAGATTGCAGCTCGGTCACTTCAACTTCAAAAGCGACGATTCCTTTTAACATCTTTTCTTTGAAATCAGATGAAAGCCTGCCCCATTGTTCCTGATAGGCTTTCTCATAATTTAAGATAGTTCTTTCAAGAAGATTAAATTTAAATGCGTATTCTTCGATTAACTGACACTTTCCATAGGCATGAACACTGATGTAATTCCAGGTAGGAACACTTTGTTCATTTTCGTAATGGCGAGGCGAAATATAAGCGTGCGGTTCAGAAAAAATAATCAACACCTCTTTATCAGCAATTGAATACGACTGGGGATTAGCCTTTGCAAAGTGTGAAGATATCAAGATACCATCATCACTCTTTTGAACAAGAAACGGCAAGTGAGTTGCTATTGGCCGTCCATTTTCAGAAGTCACAATCGTACCGAAGCTATACTTCTGCATGAAGGATATTACTTCCTCATCATTCGTATTCAGAAAATGCTTTGGAATGTACATATTAAGTCGTTGATGTTCCTCCCTTTAGGGAGGTTAGGAGGGTCTTTATCACCGCCTGAGCTGCCCAAACTCTGTTACCAGCTTCTTTTATAACCAACGAATCTTCGCTATCTAAAATATCAGAACCCAATTCCAAATCACGTCTCACCGGCAGACAATGCATCACTTTACCCTTATTCGTGATTTTCAGCTTTTCCTGAGTCATCATCCAGCCTTCACCTTCTGTTAAAACCTTACCGTAATCGTGATAGCTGGACCAGTTCTTTACATATATAAAATCTGCACCAGCCAACGCCTCATCCTGATTGTAAGTGATTGCAGCACCGGGCGTAAATTGTTCAGCCAGCTCATAACCCTCTGGGTGGGTGATCACAAAGTTAATCATCCCTTCCTGTTGTGCTTTGCACATCCATTCGGCAAAGGAATTAGGCACCGCCTGGGGAAGCGCCTTAACATGCGGGGCCCAGGTAAGAACTACTTTTGGCTTAGCAGTTTTTTTATGCTCCTCAATCGTAATCAAATCAGCTAAGCTTTGTAGCGGGTGGCGTGTTGCACTCTCTAAGCTCACCACAGGAATACCGCTGTACTTGATGAATTTGTTAAAGATATCCTCTGAATAATCTTCTTCTTTATCTTGTAAACTTGGGAACGACCGAATGCCTAAGACATCGCAATATTCTCCCATCACGCCGGCAGCTTCTCGGATGTGTTCAACGGTTGTTCCGTTCATTACTACACCATCGCGGGTTTCTAAGGCCCAGCCTTCTTTGTCGATGTTCATAACAATCGCATTCATCCCAAGATTAAGCGCAGCTTTTTGCGTGCTTAATCGGGTACGCAGACTTGGATTAAGGAAAATCAAGCCGATCGTCTTATTTTTTCCAAGCTCTTGGTGAGCGAAAGGATTTGCTTTAAGCTCCAATGCTTCTTTTACAATAGCTGGAACGTTTGCAACATCGTGTACTGAAGTGAATAGTTTCATAGCCCTCCATCTCCCTAAAGGGGGAGTATAATTGTGAAATTAAAATATTTTGGCAGCCACGGCTTCCCCTTTAGGGGATTGAGGGGCCATTGCTTTAGTGAATGCTTCCAAAAATCTGTCCGCATGAGCTTTAGTTAAATTCAAAGCTGGCAATAACCGAATTACATTCGGTTTAGCCTCGCCCGTAAAAATATGATGCTTGAATAAAAGCTCTTTCTTCACATGGCTCAATTCGTCCGGCAAGTCGATGCCTATCATCAAACCACGACCTCTAACTTCTTTAATTTGCTCGAACTTTTTAAGCTCGGCAATCAGGTAAGCTCCGACTTCTGAGGCATTTTGCATCAATTTTTCCTGCTCCATCACTTCCAGGACTGCTAGACCTGCAGCGCAGGCTAAATGATTTCCACCGAAAGTTGTACCAAGCATATAGTGCCATGCCTTGAATTTAGGCGCAATTGAGATTCCAGCTATCGGGAAGCCGTTGCCCATTCCTTTCGCCATGGTGTAAATGTCTGCATCTACGCCTGCATAATCTTGGGAATAGAACTTTCCGCTTCTTCCGTAACCGCATTGAACTGAATCAGCAATGAATACTGAATTATATTTATCGCATAGTGAGCGAATTTTTTGCAGAAAGCTTTCGGTTGCAACCTTTATTCCCCCCACACCCTGGATTCCCTCAATAATTACTGCACAGATTTCATTTCCGGATTCTGCGAACGCTTGTTCTAAAGCAGCTTCATCGTTGTGAGGAAGAAAAATTACATTCTCTGTTTCATTGACAGGAGCTACCAGCTTCGGGTTATTGGTAACTGAAACGGCCAACGATGTACGACCATGAAACGCACCTGTAAAAGATATCACCTTTTTGCGCTCATTATAAAACGAAGCAAGCTTTAAAGCATTCTCAACTGCTTCAGCACCCGAGCTGATTAGAAACAGTTGGTAATCTTCTCGTCCTGAAACTTTACCCAGTTTTTCTGCAAGTTCCTGTTGTATTGGAATTTCAATTGAATTAGAGTAAAAACCGAGTTTATTAAGTTGACTAGTTACTCTTTCCACATAATGCGGATGAGTATGTCCAATGGAAATTACAGCGTGGCCGCCATATAAATCTAAATATTCCTGTCCATTTTTATCCCAAACAAGGCTTCCTTGTCCTTTTACAATTTCAATATTGTTTATTGGGTAAACGTCGAATAGTTTCATTTTGAGATTCCTCCCATCCCGTAAGGGATGTATTTTAAGTTTGCATCCCCTCTAGGGGGTTAGGGGGCCCTAAAACGCCTGCGCCTTCAACCTCAATCCCGCTCTCTCGTCCAGTCCGAACATCAAATTCATATTCTGAACTGCCTGTCCGGATGCCCCTTTTAATAAGTTATCAATGATGCTTAGTATCATGACTTTGTTTCCATGTTTCTCGACATGTACCAGGCACTTATTTGTATTCACGACTTGCTTTAAGTCAATGTTCTTTTTGCTTACATGAGTGAACTCATGGTCAGCGTAATATTCTTGGTATAGATTGTCCAGCGCTTCCTGGCTTAAATCACATTCGGTGTATATAGAGGCCATAATGCCTCGTGGAAAATCTCCCCGGTAGGGGATAAAGTTTAGGTCCCCGGCCCCTAAAGGGGAGCCGGCTTGTTGCAAAGACTCGGCTATCTCGTTAAGGTGTTGGTGTTCGAAGGCTTTGTATACTGAAAGGTTGTTGTTTCTCCAGCTGAAGTGTGAAGTTGCTGATAAACTTTGTCCTGCTCCAGTGGAACCGGTTGTTGCGGAGATATGAACTTCGTTTTTTAATAATCCGGCTTTCGCCAGAGGAAGTAGCGCGAGTTGGATGCAGGTTGCAAAACATCCTGGGTTAGCGATATTCTGCGCATTCACTATTTCCTGTTTATTCAACTCAGGTAAACCGTATACAAACTTTTTAGAACCAATCTGCGAATTTTTGCCCAACCTAAAATCCTGGCTTAAGTCGATGATTTTAATTCTGTCGTCGACTGGATTTGCATCCAAAAATTTCTTTGCATCTCCGTGGCCAACGCATAAGAATAGCACATCAATATCCTGTGAAAGCTCACCGGTGAACTTGATATCCGTATCGCCAATTAAATCAGTATGAACGTCATAGATATAATTGCCGGCGTTGCTGTTGCTATGTACAAAAGCAATATCAACATCAGGGTGATTTACCAGGATGCGGAGTAACTCGCCGCCCGTGTAACCTGCGCCGCCAATGATTCCAGCCTTAATAGCCCCTAAATCCCCTGAAGGGGACTTTCCTGCACTAGCCATGACTAGACTCCTTATCTCCCCCTTCAGGGGGCTGGGGGGCATTAACACTATGATATATCTTCACCTGGTTACCGAATATCTTCGAAAATCCTTTTACATCATCGCCAGTGTAGCCTTCGTTCATTTCACCATAACTACCGAACTTGCTGGCCATTAAATCATGCTTAGATTCAATTCCGATTATTTGGAAACGGTAAGGATTTAATTGAACAAATACTTTTCCGCTGACGGTCTTTTGTGTGTCGGTAAGGAAAGTTTCGATATTCCGCATAATCGGGTCGTGGAACTGGCCTTCGTGCATCCAGTTACCGTAGAACATGGCTAACTGGTCTTTCCAGCTTAGCTGCCATTTGGTCAATGTATGTTTTTCTAATTGATGATGCGCTTTGATAATCACCATTGGAGCCGCGGCTTCAAAGCCAACACGGCCTTTGATGCCGATGATGGTATCGCCAACGTGTATATCTCTTCCTATCCCGTAAGGGCCAACTAAAGCTTGTAAAGCCTGGATAGCCTCTACCGGATGAGCATATTGCTGCCCGTTAATTCCAACCAGCTCACCTTTGTTGAATTCGATTTCAACTTGCTCAGTGTCGGATTTAGTAACCTGAGTCGGCCAGGCTTCTTCAGGTAGAATGCCTTTAGATTTTAGCGTTTCTTTTCCACCAACAGAAGTTCCCCAAATACCTTTATTGATAGAATACTGCGCCTTTTCGAAGTTAAATTCAACGCCATGAGCTTTCAAATATTCGATTTCCGCTTCGCGGGATAATTTCAAATCGCGGATGGGAGTAATAATCCCAACATTCGGACAAAGAATATTAAATATCATGTCGAAACGAACCTGGTCATTACCAGCACCTGTCGAACCATGAGCGACATAATCCGCTCCGATTTTCTTTGCATATTCAGCGATAGCAGTGGCCTGTGTAACCCGCTCTGCACTTACAGAAAGAGGATAAGTGTTGTTTTTAAGTACATTACCGTAAATCAAATAACGGATTGAGCTTTCGTAATATCCTTTCACCGCATCAACGGCGTGGTGCGAAACAACGCCCAATGCATAAGCACGTTTTTCGATATGCTCTAGTTCTTCTTTGCTAAAACCACCGGTATCAACTATAACGGAATGTACTTCAAGATTTAGGTCTTTAGACAGATAGATAGCACAATAAGAGGTATCTAAACCGCCGCTAAAGGCTAAAACTACTTTCTTCTTCATTATTTATTTGTGTAAGTATTAGGAACAAGGTTAATGTGTGTTGCCACAATCTTTAAAGCGTTTTTTATTGATTCTTCGATGCGTTCGAGTAATGATGCCTTATGGGTCATATCTTTCTTTACTCGCTCTTCTTCATCCTTTTGCTTTTCTACCGGGTCATAGAGCATGGCCGTACAAAGGCAATTTTTACGCTCCTTCATGGTTAAAATATCAAAATTGACACAGCTTCTGCAGCCGCTCCAGAAATTTTCATCCTTAGTTAACTCCGAATAAGTTACCGGTTCGTAGCCCAGTTCCGAATTGATTTTCATCACGGCTAAACCAGTAGTTAAACCAAAGATTTTGGCTTCAGGATACTTCTCTCTGGAAAGATTGAAGATTCTTTTTTTAATCGCTTTCGCGAGACCCGATTTGCGATAAATAGGGTTCACAATTAATCCGGAGTTAGCCACAAACTCGCCATCCCATGTCTCAATATAACAAAACCCTGCCCATGTACCATCGTTATGGAGGGCAATTACCGCTTTCCCTTCGCGCATTTTGTTAGCCACATATTCAGGACTTCTTTTCGCGATACCGGTTCCACGAGCTTTTGCTGATTCGGCCATTTCATCACATATCTGCTCCGCATAACTGGTATGGGCTTCAGATGCTACTACTATAGAGAAATCGTTTTCGTTCATTTTATAAAAAATCCGTTTTACGGATAAAAAGCATTAAGCTTTTACAGTTTTCAAAAAAATTTGTTGTTTAAATTTCCGATTAAACGGAAAGGCGGGGAGGAATTGAAAATCAAACCCTTGGCATAAACGGTCGTCGATGTTTAAACACCAAACGCTCAAGCTGATTCATCTCACGTATCGTACAGTTCACATACCCATTAATGTATGGAGTTGTAATTGTAACTGGGTGTTTAGATACGTTCATTTGTATGCTTTGACTTACAGTGAATTAATACGTTTAAAGCATGCAAAAGTATTGATAAATAATAAATTTATGCAACAGGTAATGTAAATTTAATACAAGCGATGGAATACAATATTCTTATGGATACAATCCTGTTTAAAATCTAAACGAAGCTTCGTGATTAAAATGGTAAATCATCAGAGCCATCTTCAGTAAAATCTACAAGCTGACCTTCTGATTTTGAATTGTTTTGAGAAGTGGAATGCGTTTCCTGTGCATGCCCGCCGTTGCTTTCATTTTCACTCTTACGGCCTAACATGGTAAAGCTCTCGGCTATAATTTCAGTTACATATCTTTTATTGCCTTCTTTATCTTCATAGTTTCTACTGCGTAGCTTACCTTCGATATAAACTTGTTTCCCTTTTTGGAGAAATTTTGCTGCCACGTCAGCTAATCCGCGCCACATCACAATATTATGCCATTCGGTTTGCTCAACCTTTTTGCCGTCTTTGTTATAGCTTTCTGAAGTAGCTAGCGGAAAATTTACTAATGTGGTACCACCTTCAATGTGACGAACTTCTGGGTCCTTGCCTAAGTGCCCGACTAAGATTACTTTATTAACTCCTGACATGAGATTTTTGGTTAGATGATTGAAGTTAAGATTTTTTTGAGGAATGAAAAAATTAATTGGGGTTGGGCAAGTTGATCTAGGTTGGAAATCTTCGTAAAAAACCAATCGATATTTTTAGCCTTCACGTTCAAGTCAATATTTTCGATGAAAATGAATTGAGCTTGAATTTTTTGATGACTTAATAGATGCTTTACTGGTCCGTGAACTTTGTTGACCTGTACCTTGCCAAACAGATTAATACACTCTTCGCTTGCTATTAACGTATCGGCACTTTCAAAGCTTTGAGTCTCCAACAGCGGCGGCTCGTAAAGATTTTGCCAGATATCTTTTGGTCCGCGTTTCTTCATCAGTATCTCATCGCCATTGAACACAACGAAATAATTAAAATAACGATTTTTAACCGGCGACTTTTTGATTTTTATCGGGAGAAGATCTACCAAATTTTTATTGAACGCTACGCAGTTCAGCTGTACCGGGCAATTTTCACATAAAGGATTTTTCGGACGGCACAATAATGCACCAAACTCCATCAAAGCCTGGTTACTTAAAGCGGGATTTTTCGGATCGATTATCTCATTAGCAATTGTAGTGAAGAGCTTCTTTGCTTTCGGTGAATTAATAGGCTCTTCAATTTCAAAATATCTTGCTAAAACTCTAAAAACATTGCCATCAACAACAGCTTTTGCTTCGTCGGCGGAGAATGACGAGATTGCGGCAGCGGTGTATTCCCCAATCCCTTTCAATTTAAGGAGCTCGTCATATTTCTTAGGAAAATAACCGGCATGCTCTTCCATCACCATTTGTGCCGTGCGATGCATGTTTCTACCCCGGGAATAATAGCCAAGGCCTTGCCACATCGTTAAAATTTCATCTTCTGTAGCAGCAGCAAAATTTGAAACATGCGGGTATTTTTCCGCAAAGCGATTAAAGTATGGTAAGCCCTGATCTACGCGCGTTTGCTGTAAAATCACCTCAGATAACCAGATGATGTAAGGGTCTTTTGTGTGTCTCCACGGAAGGTCGCGTTTGTTAACGTTGTACCACGCAATTACTTCACTGATAAAATTCATCGCTCCAAAATTAGCCAAAAATCAGGTTTCAGCTGTACTCTTATTCAAGGTGATGGATTTATTTTTTGGATTTATTTCACGAATTGGATTTAAAGCAATACTTTTGCAACCCCAAAACAATTAAGTGATTACGAAAAAAGTTTAATTAATTTAGAGATGACTAAAGCAGAAATTATCGCAGAAATATCTAGTAAGACTGGAATCGAGAAGTTAGATGTACAAGAAGCGATAGAAGCGTTTTTTAAAGTAGTAAAGACTTCTATGGTAGAAGGAGAGAATGTATATGTTAGAGGTTTTGGGAGCTTTGTAGTTAAAAAGAGAGCAACAAAAACAGCACGTAACATTTCAAAAAACACGGCAATTATCATCCCTGAACATTTCGTTCCGAGTTTTAAACCTGCTAAGGTTTTTGTTGAGAAAGTTAAAAACGGTAATGTAACGAAATTAGAAGCAGCAGCAAAAGAAGCGGCTGGTGCAGAAGCTTAATATCACATGAAAGGGAAGCAAATAGCAGTTATTGGGTTGGTAGTTCTACTAATGGGCCTTTTGCTTTCCTTAGATATTAAAGGTTTAGTTGACGAAGGTCAACATTCTGGAGAAGGGGCTGAAAACGCTTCGCAAGCTTCAGTGTCAACAGTTGAAACTGTTTCTACCACAGCTAAGCAAAGCCTCAACGCTAATCTTGCTCAGCAAATCACAGAGCTTGAAAACCAGCTTAAAACGGCAGAAGGGGTAGAGAAGCTCAATTTACAAAAGCAGCTCGCAACTAAATGGAATGATGTAAATCAACCGGCTCCAAGCGCGTTCTATTACGAAGTTGTAGCTAAAACAAGTAACGATTACAGCGATTGGTTGAAAGCAGGTGATTTATTCACTTCCGCATACCAAACTACAAAAGACAGCTTAACACAACCGGCCCTGGTTCAAAAAGCTATTGAAACGTATCAAAAAGCTTTGGATATTCAACCTGCCAGTCTTGATGCAAAAACAGGTTTAGGCGTGGCTTATGTAAGCGGAACGCCAAGTCCAATGCAGGGTATCACTTTACTATTAGATGTGGTGAAGCAAGATCCCAAAAATGTTAAGGCGAATTTAAATTTGGGATTATTCTCGATTAAATCTGGTCAGTTCGACAAAGCGGTGAACAGATTTAAAACAGTGATTGAAGTAGCGCCAAGTCCGGACGCATGGTTTTATTTAGCTTCGGCTTATGAAAACCTCGGACAAAAAGCCGAAGCAATTACGGCCTATGAAAAAAGTAAAGAACTGGCTGCAGATCCAAATTTGACCAGGTATGTAGACAGTAAGATTCAAGAATTAAAGAAATAATTAAATAAAAACATTTAAAAACTAAAGCTATGCCAAGCGGTAAAAAAAGAAAAAGACATAAAATGGCTACCCACAAACGCAAAAAGCGTTTAAGAAAGAACAGACATAAGAAAAAATAATTTAAGCCCATGGTTTTAAACCATGGGGCGTAAAATTATATAACCTCCACGCGCTTCGCGACCGGAGGTTCTTGTGTTATCTATTCATTTTGTGTTGAACCGGGCGGCACCACCGCCTTTAAACAGTAGCTGTTGGTAAAAGAATTAATCATCAATTCAACCCCCAACGGGGTGACTATAGCTTTACTGCAAGACAAGCAACTCGTAGAACTTAACACAGAGCACATTAACAACAATTATGCTGTTGGTGATATTTACCTTGGTCGGATCAAAAAGATTATGCCGGGGCTAAATGCTGCTTTTGTGGATGTTGGCTATGAAAAAGATGCTTTTCTGCATTATCTTGACCTGGGACCTCAGGTTCAGTCGCTTATTAAGCTGACTAAGATTGTAAAGAATGGCAGTTACAAAGAGAAACTGCTCAATAGTTTTAAGCTGGAAGAGGATATAAACAAATCCGGCAAAATTTCTGAGATCCTGAATCGCAATATGTTGTTGCCGGTTCAGATTGCAAAAGAACCCATTTCAACAAAGGGCCCGCGGTTAAGCTCCGATCTTTCTATCGCTGGGAGATTTGTGGTCTTAGTTCCTTTTTCTGAGGTGATTTCCATCTCGAAAAAAATTAAGAACAACGCCGAAAGAAACCGGCTGAAAAAGATTGTTGAAAGCATTAAACCGAAGAATTTCGGCGTAATAATTCGTACTGTTTCCGAAGGAAAAGGTGTTGCGGAATTACAAAAAGACCTGCTCGATCTTATTGCCAGATTTGAATCTTTCAGCACGAGGCTTCCGGTAACGGAACCATCTAAAAAGGTTTTAGGCGAAATGGGAAGGGCTTCTACGATTTTAAGAGATCTTCTTAATGCCGATTTTACGAATATCCATGTAAATGATGCTGCCATTTATGAAGAGGTGCGTTCTTATATCCAGGGAATTTCACCTGAACTAGAACGAATTGTAAAGCTCCACAAACAGCGCGAGCCGATATTTGAATTTTTCGGAGTAGACAAGCAGATTAAGGGAGCCTTCGGTAAAACTGTTAATCTTCCGGGCGGCGCCTATTTAGTTGTTGAACATACTGAAGCACTTCACGTAATTGATGTAAACAGTGGAAACCGCACAGCACACCCGGAAAATCAGGAAGAAAATGCTTTCCAAGTAAATAAGGAAGCAGCTAAAGAAATTGCCAGACAATTGCGCTTACGCGATATGGGCGGTATTGTGGTGATCGATTTTATCGATATGCACAAGCCAACCAATCGGAAAGAATTGTTTGAGTACTTAAGAGAGCAGATGTCTCTGGATCGTGCGAAGCACACGATTTTGCCTCCAAGTAAGTTTGGTCTGGTTCAAATAACCAGGCAGCGCGTTCGTCCGGAGATGAATATTGTGACTAACGAAAAATGCCCGGCTTGCGATGGTACGGGAGAAATTAAAGCGAGCATCATTTTAATGGATGATATTGAGAATAATCTCAATTATATCCTCAATGAGCAGAACGAAAAAAATATTACGCTTTGCGTACACCCATATATTGAAGGCTACATCAAAAAAGGAATCTACTCACGCCAGTGGCAGTGGTTCTTTAAATATGGTAAACGAATTAAGGTAAAAGGGGAACCTTCTTACCATCTTACCGAATTTCACTTTCTAAATTCTAAGGAAGAGGAAATTAAATTATAATTTACGAATTACGATTTTTGATACGAATTCGAAATGGCTTTAAACTTGCCAAAAGTTCTTAACTTTTGGCAAGTTTCTTTTAATACCTGCAAGATAAATCGTAAATCGAATTCCTTAAATCGTAAATCAATTGGCTAAAACTAAATCAGCATATTTCTGTCAGAGTTGCGGTTACGAATCGGCTAAATGGCTGGGTAAGTGCCCATCGTGCAATCAATGGAATAGTTTTGTTGAAGAAGTAATTCAAAAAGGAAGTAATTCTGTACCTGAATGGAAAACAGCATCTGGCGGTTCGCGTATTGCGAAGCCTTCAGCTATTGATGAAATAGTCTTTGCGGAAGAAAGCAGATTAATAACGCCAGATGGTGAGTTTAACAGGGTTTTAGGAGGAGGAATTGTTCCCGGCTCGTTGGTTTTGATTGGCGGTGAACCCGGAATTGGTAAATCAACCCTAATGCTGCAGTTAGCGCTTAACCTTCCGGGGATGAAAATCCTGTATGTATCAGGAGAAGAAAGCGAACAGCAAATAAAAATGCGGGCCGAACGGTTGGCGCCTTTATCTAAAAGAAAAGGCGGCGATTGTTTTATTCTAACGGAGACTTCAACTCAGAATATCTTTAAGCAAATAGAAATCTTAGAGCCGCAGGCGGTGATTATTGATTCTATTCAAACGCTACACTCGGCTCATATAGAATCAACTCCGGGAAGTGTGTCGCAGGTGCGGGAGTGTACCGCAGAAT
>DASVRX010000088.1:0-10175 GCA_036388375.1 Pedobacter sp.
CCGGAGTTACCAACCAAATAGCACTTCAAACTACCTATACAATTAATGCTGATGAAAGCATCACCTGTAAAGGTTCTAAGGAATTAAAAATGAGTGACTATGGCATTAAAGCACCAAGCTTCATGATGGGAGCTTTAAAGACGGGTAACGATTTAACCATCGATATACTCTTAAAACTGAAAAAATAGCAACTACGCACACACTAGATCAAATATTATACAACAACATGAAAACTTCACTACAAACACTCTTAAAAACAGCGCTTATACTCGCATGTGTAAGTCCTGTAATTACCTTCGCACAAACCGAAGATGGCGAAAAGACACAGATAGCCAACCTTAGGCCTTATGATCAGCGCGGAATTAACGTCTTCGAATCACCAAAAGACACAAATGCTGTTTTTAACGGTTTAAAAGTTAATTGGGGAGCCGGTTTCACTCAATCATTTCAGAATTTAAAACACGAAAACACCGCAAAAAATCTTTACAAAATCACCCCCGGATTTAACACCGCAAATGCCAATTTATTTATGGATGTTCAACTGGCCGACGGCATCAGACTGAACTTAACCAGCTATCTATCAGCCCGTCATCACAACGAAACTTGGGTAAAGGGCGGTTATATCCAGTTTGATAAACTACCGTTCCAAGGTCAGATCTGGGAAGATATCATGAAAGTGACCACGATCAAGATTGGTCATATGGAAATAAATTATGGTGACCAGCATTTCCGCAGATCAGATGGGGGACATACCCTTTATAATCCATTTATAGAAAACTATATTCTTGATGCTTTTACAACTGAGATTGGAGGTGAAGTATTAGTACGTAAAAATGCACTTTTCGGGATGCTTGGTGTATCAAATGGGATGATTAAAGGAAATATTGACAGCCTGATTGCTACTCCTCAGGATGCAAATGTTCATAAATCTCCGGCGGTTTATTTAAAAGGAGGTTTCGACAAACAACTGTCAGAAGATTTACGTGTACGCCTATCAGCTTCTTATTACACAAATAAAAGCTCTGGGGGTCAAACCCTGTATGCAGGCGACCGTACCGGCTCAAATTATTTCATGACCTTAGAAAAAACAGGAAGCACCGCCTCTGCGCAATTTACCTCTGGCCGCGTAAATCCGGGCTTTAGTAAAAAAGTCGATGCGGTTCAGATAAATGCATTTGCTAAGATGAAAGGACTGGAATTCTTCGGCACGTATGAAACAGCCAAAGGAAGAACAAAAACCGAAACTGATGAAAGAAAAGCAAGTCAGTATGCTGCAGATGCTATATACAGAATTGGTGCTAAGGAAAACCTTTTCATAGGTCTTAGATATAACGCCTTAAATTACAGACCTGCAAACGTTGCTGCTGCAGGAACAGCTCCTGCAATAAATTATACAGACGACGTAAAAGTTGACCGCCTGGCTTTTGCTGCCGGTTGGTTCTTAACAAAGAACATTTTGTTAAAAGGCGAATATGTAACGCAAGAATTTAAAGATCTCCCTGCCGCAGATTATCGCAATGGTGGCAAATTTAATGGATATGTTATCCAGGCAGTTGTTGGGTTTTAATTGGATGTTTCTATAAGCAGGTTGATCGATATCAGCCTGCTTTCTTCATTTAAAAACGTAATGCACTACACAAAGCCTTTCTGGTTGCTTATACTGATAGTTATGTCAGGTTTTAATGTTCAAGTAAGTAAGCCTCACATAACCCGCTGGGTGATTACGAAGGGATGTTTTTTGAAAGTTGGAGGAAGCACTAATGTAAACAAGTTCAATTGCGTTATAGCGAATTATTCTACACCAGATACCCTTAGCTTTTTTAGAGGAAATTCAAGTTCCCCCATAAAGGTTCTGGGTAATGTAAAACTTAATGTGCAACAATTCGATTGCCACAATCCAGTTATGACCAGCGATTTACGGAAAACGCTAAAAGTGAAAGAATTTCCGAACCTGGTTATTCGGTTTATAAGCCTTAATAAGTATCCTGATAACAATACAAGTACAGAAGCACTAAACGGTATTGTAACTATTGAATTGGCTGGCGTCTCCCGTCGATTTAATGTAGCGTATAAGCTAATAAAAAACGGATCTAACGCTTTAACTATGGTAGGAACACGGCAAGTAACCTTTTCTGATTTTAACATTGTTCCTCCCCGAAAAATTGGAGGAATGATTAAAACCAATGATGAATTGGATGTAGTTTTTAACCTTAATGTGGAAATATTGAACTAACAAAATTTTAAGGCTATTAATGATCTTTACCACTATAAAACCAAAGGCTTCGAAGAGTTAAATTGAATAAAAAAGAACAAATGAAGAAAATCCTCTTTTCCGGGCTAATTGCAGGAGCTATATTATTTATCCTTAGTTATGGCGGGCTTTTTCTCGCAGTAAGATTCTTTCCGGCTTTATTTGTTGAGTATAATAACCCACTGTTTAATTCCGATGGAAGCAGAGATATTCTCTTTTATTTGCACGCCTTTATCATCAGTTTTGCCCTCTCCTGGTTTTGGGATCGGTTTAAAGGCCTTTTTATTGGGCCGACTATTTTACGGGGCCTGGAGTTTGGATTAGTTTATTCCTTTGTTGCACTGCTGCCGGTAATGTGGATTACGTTTAGTGCCTTAGATATAACTGTTTTGATGGTTGTGAGTTGGTTTGTTTATGGTTTGGTGCAGGCGGTTGTGGCAGGGTTGATTTTTGCTAAAATGAATGCCTGATGTTATTTAACGTGAGTTTGATTGAATATTTTTGTGATTTTGTTATGCCCTAGCCGGGCAGGCTTCTTTCTTTTCCTTGGATGAAAAGAAACAATACTTAGCGAAAGCGATCTCATTCATGCCTTTCAAATAATTGTGAACAAATGAATAAATCAAGGCTTTCGAGTCTTGAGCTAAAAATTCAAAAGAAGGCTATCCGCAATCCAAGCCGCGGGTTAAGTTAGTGCTGGCTTGGACTTTCTAATCCGCTTCTCCGGATTGCTTCCCTTCAGCTCATTATGTTCTTTAAGCAGGCCTTCTTTCAAACTTTCTTAACGCTCAATCCCCTGAGGCCGGTCTGCAAAACGCATTTGGCGTTTAAACTTCCGTAACAAAAATCACTTAAGTGACCGAAGAGCGAGCGTAGGCCCGAACAGAAATGCGGCCGAGCTTATTTCTGTTCTTGATTTTTTTGGTCCTTATTTCATCAAGGAAAAAAGGACTACGCCATCGCCCGGCTATGAGGGCGACGAAGGCACCCTCAAGTGCATGCTTTGTGTCTGCCTGAAGTGTCTTATTGAAAGCTGAGATCGATCAAAAAATAAAGATACGACTCAAACCACTTTAGTCAACACCCTTTACCCGCATTTTCAAAGTATAGATGGCCTTGGATGCAGTAATAAACAAGATATTCCGTTTCTTTCCCGCAAAAGAAACATTCGCAGTCCAGGATGAAGATACCGGGATAGTTCCGAGCGGTTTTCCCGATTTATCAAATACTGCTACGTCCTTACCGGTCGCATACAAATTCCCTTTGTTATCGAGAGTCATCCCATCCGATTGATGTGACGCGAAAAGCTTTCGATCCGATAAAGTTCCGTTTTTATTAATACGGTATTTGTAAATCTTCTTAGCTTCTATATCAGACACATAAAGGTTTTTCTTGCAGGAGGATCCAACTATTCCGTTTGGCCTTACTAAATTACTATCAACAAGAATAGGCTCTTTCGCTCCTTTGGCTAGATAATAGACATTTTCACCGCGCTCTTCAGCCTTCGTTCTGCTATTATATTTTCGTTGATAAAAAGGATCGGTAAAATATAAGCCTCCGCGTTTATCAATCCACACATCGTTTGGACCATTAAAGCTGTGACCTTTGAAATTGTTCAGTAAAACTTTAACTTTTCCTGCCGGATCTATCGACCACAGCTGATTCTTTTCATCGGCACATGCAATTAAGTTTCCATCCTGATCAAAATACATCCCATTAGATCGTCCGGCGTTCTCTAGGAAGATTGACAACTTACCATCTGTCGAGTATTTCCAGATACGATTATTTGGCTGATCGGTAAAGAAGATATCGCCATATTTATTTATCGCAGGCCCTTCAGTAAAAGAAAACTGTGCAGAAACGCAGTTTACAGTTGCCTGTGGTGCGCTGAGCTGCTTGAGATCTTGCGCTAATAGATCTCCCCTTAGATAAAAAATCGATATAAAAACACAAAAATAAAATGCAAAAGACTTTTGACCAATCATACGTTCTTAGTTATTGACAATAGTTTATCGAGATACGGATCATTATAATCTTTAACGAATTTCAGAATATTAGGCATTTCGTTAAATTCATGCTCCTCGTGCATTGTGGTAAGTACTACAGATTTCATTCCTCCGCGCAAAGCGGATTCCACACCTTTTGGATTATCTTCGAACACAATACATTCTTCAGGCTTTACACCTAAACGTTCAGCGCAGGTTAAGAACGTTTCAGGATCGGGCTTGCTTTTTTCGACATCGTCTGCACTGATAGTAACAGGAAAGTACCTCCGCAGATCTAAGCCGTTTACCACATAATCTATATTAAACATAATAGCCGCCGAACCTATCGCCATCATGATTCCTTTCTGGTGGTATTTCTCCAAAAAAGCGTCTAATCCGTTTATAAGTTTTAAATGCGGTAGAAACAGTTTTTGGTATTGTTTCTCCTTTTCAAAAGTGATATCCTGCATTTCTTGGATACTGAATCTTCCCTCGCCAAATACACGTACCAACATCTCCTCTCCTTTGCCATACATCTGCAACTTAACTTCTTCAGAACTTAATTTCGCCCCGAGCTGATTGTTAAGTATGTCCTCCCATACTCTTGCATGGAAATCCATATCGTCAATCATCGTTCCGTTTAAATCGAAAAGAAAGGCTTTAATCATTGTGTTTTTGAATTTAGTTCGCTGGCAAAGCTAATAAGATGCTCAGAAAGTTTAACATAAAAAAAGAGCGTCAGGCTGGCACCTGTACGCTCTATGTATGATGAGTTTTAGAAAAGGGGCTATTTAATCAAGCTCTGCATATAGCGGCTTTTTAATTCCGTTATCGTATGGTCTTAAGCTTTTCTTAAGAAGCTTGCGAGCTACGTGAATGCGAGTTTTAACTGTTCCAATTGGAATTGTTAGATGATCAGCAATCTCATGGTATTTAAATCCTTCGAAGTACATGCTAAAAGGAACATAATATTCTTCAGGAAGTTTGGTTAAAGCAGACTTAATATCGTCCATGATAAATTTAGACTCGCCTTGGTTTTTAGTTGAACTGAAAACCAGGTTAGCTGATGATATTTCGTCTGATTTAGTAACAAAAGAGCTTATCTTAACAAAGCGACGATAGTTATTGATGAAGGTGTTCTTCATGATGGTATACAACCAACCTTTAAGATTTGTGCCTTCTTTAAATTTGTTATAGTAAGTAATAGCTTTTAGTAAAGTATCTTGAACCAGGTCATTGGCGTCGTCTGCATCATGAGTAAAATGTAATGCATACATTTTTAAAGAACTTGCCTGACGCATTACCATTGTGTTGAATTCTATCTTAGTCATGTTGTTTGAGTTAAGGTTATTATTACTGTTTAAACAAACTTGTAAACACCTTTGCAACAACTATGCTAACCAGACCAACAACTGGTAATTTATACTAGAAGGATTAAAAGTTAATATGAAATTAATCTTAAATGATGTTCACTTCGCGCTCTAACGCAACACCGGTTTTTAATTTTACGTCGGCAATTATTTGCGTCGAAAGATCGTAAATCTCTGTGCCTGTAGCGTTTCCATAGTTTACAAGCACTAAAGCCTGATTCTTCCAGGTACCAGTTTCGCCAATTTTTTTTCCTTTCCATCCACATTTTTCAATTAACCAGCCAGCCGCTAATTTTACTGTACTGTTTGGCAGACAGAAGTGAACAGTGTCTGGAAAAATAGACTGCACTTGTTTAAATTCTTGTTCGCGTATTACCGGATTTTTAAAGAAGCTCCCGGAGTTACCAATTGTAGAAGGATCGGGAAGTTTGCTTACCCGAATATGAGATACCACATCAGATACATCTTTAATGGTTGGATTGACAATTCCGCGCTTTTGCATTTCTTCGCCGATGGCGCCATAAGTTAGGTTCAAGGACGGAATGGTAGATAAGCTAAACTTGACTTCCGTAATAATAACTTCGCCCTTAAGCTTATTTTTAAAAATGCTTTCGCGATAGCCGAACTCGCAATCTTCTTTCCTGAACTCTAATATTTTTCCGGTTTCAATCTCAAAGGCCCTGCAAGAAAGAAACACATCTTTCAACTCTACCCCATAAGCTCCAATGTTTTGAATGGGAGAAGCGCCCACAGAACCGGGAATTAAGCTCAAATTTTCCATTCCGGCAAATCCCTTACCCACACAGTACATCACCAGGTCATTCCAGACTTCACCCGCGCCGGCCGCAACAATTACGTAAGGTGCATTTACCTCGGCGGTGATACCTTTAATATTCATGCGAATTACCAAACCGTCGAAATTTCTAGTGAGTAACAGATTGCTACCTCCACCAAGGACTAAACGATCAGCGCTTTTCCAACGCTCATCCCTAAACAACTCAACAAGCTCATCTTCTGAATTGATTTCGGTATACCAACGGGCGAGGGCTTCTACGCCAAAAGTATTATAGGGCTTAAGCGATATGTTTTCGAGTATTTGCACCATAAAAGATTATTGGCCGAATTTCGTGAACTTATCCTGTTCTCCGGCATTTTAGATTAAAGTTTTTGAAACCCCCGCCATTCTTAATAAACCTTTACCTAATTTAGTTAATCTATTCACGCATGAATTACTACACAATTGCTCCTCCAAGTACCCTTGCTCAATATGTGCGTTTCTTTTGGGTTCTCGAAGGGAACTTAAACGGCAGCTCCTTTGTGTATCGATCTTTAGCCGATGGCTGTACCGAACTCCTTTTTCAGTATTATGGTACCTTTCAAGACTTGCACAATAACGAAACTTCGCCGCTGGCCTTAATCCATGCTCAATCTAGCAAACATAACAGGTTCCTTACAAAAGCTCCTTTTGGGATCTTCGGTGTATATCTATACCCTTTTGCTCTTCCTGCGCTGTTCAATATTCCATGCTGCGCTCTAACTAATCAAATGCCTTCTTTAGATTCTGTGTTAGGCACCCAAGGCAGCGAACTCGAAGAGCGAGTGATGCTGGCCGCGGATAATCCCGCAAGGCTAAAAATACTCACCACTTTTTTTGAAGGTTTGCTCCTCAAGAACAAAAGCAAAGATCCAACATTTCAACGAGCGGTTCTGTACGCAATAAATTCTAAAGGAGCAGTATCGGTTAAGCAACTGGCAAATCAATTTTGTTTGTCGGAGAGACAGTTTGAAAGAAAGTTCAAAGAATATTCAGGATTTAATCCGAAAATGTATTTGCGTATTACACGCTTTCATTATGCTATAGAAGAACATAAGAACAACTTTAAAACGCTTTCTGAGCTGGCGCACTTGTGCGGTTATTACGACCAGTCGCATTTTATCCATGATTTTAGGGAGTTTTCCGGCTATCATCCATCGCATTACTTCTCTTCCCTGCGCACCGATGAAAGTCTTGTCGAATAAAAAGATGTCGGAAATCTACAATTATGACAACATGCACTGACATACTTTTGAATTAAATAACCACATTATGTCATCAATTAAAATACCGGAAGGATACCAAACTGTTATGCCCTACCTGATTCTTCATCAGGCAAGCGAATTTTTAAGTTTTACACAAAAGACTTTTAACGCTGTCGAAAAAATGAAGCACCTAAACGACGATGGTAGTATTATGCATGCCGAAGTGCAAATTGGCGAAAGTACGATTATGGTCGGTAACAGTTCTGAGCAATATCCAGCTCAAACGGCGGGACTATATGTTCATGTGGAGAATGCCGATGAGTCTTACAAAGCGGCTTTAGAGAATGGAGCTACTTCCGTGCTGGAACCCCGGGACCAGGATTATGGCCGAAGCGGTGGAGTTCTTGACCCCTGTGGAAACACGTGGTGGATTACTTCAGCGTTAGTTTAGTAAAGCAAAAAGCTCCTGAGACGGAGCTTTTTGCTTTACGGCTCTTTTATATCACATATGCAACGCCCTATTCGCCGTAGCTGCTAATGCAGCTTCTTTGAACGCTTCAGTATAGGTTGGATGCGCATGGCAAATGCGGCCAATATCTTCCGCTGATGCTCTGAATTCCATCGCAACTACCGCTTCTGCAATCACATCGGCTACACGCGGACCAATCATATGCACACCTAAAACCTCGTCCGTTTCAGCGTCAGCTAACACTTTAACAAAACCATCAGTATCCATACTCGCACGTGCGCGGCCGCTTGCTTTGAAAGGAAATGAGCCTGCTTTATATTTTTTACCTTGCTCTTTTAACTGTTCTTCCGTGTAACCAACGCTGGCTACTTCCGGCCAGGTATAAACCACTCCCGGAATTAGATTATAGTTAATGTGCGGTTTTTGTCCGGCAATCGTTTCAGCAACAAAAACGCCCTCCTCTTCGGCTTTATGCGCAAGCATGGCGCCTCTTACAACATCGCCAATAGCATAAATTCCGGGAACGGAAGTTTCCAATCGCTCATTAACCAAAATTCTTTTGCCCCGTTCTTCCAAGGTAACACCTGCTTTATCTAAGGCAAGACCTTCAGTATACGGAGAGCGACCAACTGCAACAATGCAATAATCGCCTTCAAGAGTTACTTTATCCCCTTTCTGAGTTTCGGCCGTTACGTTAACGCCTTTACCTCTTACCACAGCTCCGGTTACTTTGTGCCCTAATAAGAATGTAAATCCAATTTTGGTGAGCGACTTTTGAAGTTCCTTTCCAAGTGATTTATCCATAGTACCAATAATGGCATCCATAAATTCTACTACGGTAACTTTTGCGCCCAAACGTGCATAAACCGATCCCAACTCCAAGCCAATTACTCCACCGCCAATAACAATCAGATGCTTGGGCACTTCAGGAATATTCAATGCTTCAGTCGAAGTTATGATTCTTTTTTTATCAACCGGAAGAAAAGGCAAAGCTGTTGGCTTAGAACCTGTAGCCACGATTACATTTTTTGAGGTAATGGTTTCTTCGCCGCCGTCGGTCTTAGTAATTTTAATAGTGTTTTTATCTACGAAAGAGCCTAATCCGGAATAGGTTGTGATTTTATTTTTTTTCATTAAATACAGGATTCCGGCTGTGTTTTCCTGCACAACAACGTTCTTACGCGCAATCATCTGCGTCATATCAACCTTTAAATCTTTGATATTAATACCATGAACTTTGAAAGTGTGTGCAGCATTATGATAGTGCTCCGAAGAATCGAGAAGTGCTTTTGAAGGGATACATCCTACATTCAAACACGTTCCGCCCAGTGTGTTATATTTCTCAATGATGGCAGTTTTTAAACCCAGTTGAGCACACCTGATGGCGGCAACATATCCACCCGGACCACTGCCGATTACCGTAACGTCGTATTGCATGTTTGTTTTGTTGTTTGGCGCCAAAGTTAAGCGATTAATGTGCTTAAGGAAAACTATTTGCAGATTTACACGGCTTTGCCCAAATAATTTAACGAGTTTTAATTGTGATGGTTCAAAACGCCTAAAGTTGTGGGCCAATCCACCAGCTTTTTGGAATATCTACCATAAGCAAACTTCGATTATGCGTTATTTAATATTTCTGTTCTTCTTTTTGATAAGCCCGCGATTTTGCGAGGCGCAGCTTCTGAAATCAAATCAACGCTTTACAAAAGCCGACACTTTACGCGGAATGCTTACTCCGCTTCGCACTTGCTACGACGTTAATTATTATCATCTTGATCTTAAAGTCGATCTTGATAAAAAGCATATAAACGGTTCTAACCTTTTTCGTTTTACCGCTGTCGCGGATTTTAAAGATCTACAATTTGATTTGTTTGATAACTATTGGATAGAAAGAATCGATTATCGGGGACAGAACTTGCAATTCCGAAGGGAGTTTAACGCCGTTTTTATCAGCTTTCCTGAGATTCTAAAAAAAGAAAGCAAACATGAATTTACCGTATTTTATTCGGGCACACCCATGGTTGCTAAATCAGCCCCTTGGGACGGCGGCTTTGTGTTTTCTAAAGATAGTCAGGGGAAGC
>DASVRX010000089.1:0-10853 GCA_036388375.1 Pedobacter sp.
CGGAATATATTACCGGTAAACCGGAAATATTCGTTTCTCATGGCACACATGATCATATTTTACCTATTAATTCCTGTGGCAGGAAAATAGCTAAACACCTACAAAGAAATGGGTACGCTCCTCTTTATCAAGAGTTTGAGGGGGAGCATGTAATTCCAGCTCACATCAGTAAAATGGCTATTGAGTGGTTTTGTAACAAAGCGATCTAAGCTTATCATCCAGAATCATTAATCTCAAAAAATCCCCAGAAACCGTCTTGCCGACCAAAAGTCCTGACTGTAAAACTGTTCTACATCCAGCTTTACGGGTGTATGGCTCAATTGCTTTTTTAGCTTAGAAAATTCACTCAGGGCGGATAGGTACCAGGGCAGAGAATTAAAGCCATACTGAGAAACACATCTTAAATTATTTAAGTACACTCTGGCAAGAAATAAAGCCCGATGCTTCTTATTGAAGTACTTATAGATAATAGCCATTTCATTTCTAACGGAATATGTAATGAGTCTTTTTGAAGTTCTGTTGATACTGCTTGTGCGATGTGTGACATGGCAATCTGCAAAATAAATGATCTTATATCCCGCCTCCATACACCGAATTCCGTACTCGTATTCATTGGTGTATAAGAAGATCCAATCTGCATATCCACCTATCTTATTATAAAGGTCTTTTCTTATTATGGCGCCACAGCCGATAAAACCCGAATATTGGGATAGATTTTTCCAATGGCCCGTTTCGAAAGCGCCACCCGTGATGTTTAGAGCAAGCACACCGACATCGTGGTGGGCGTCTAAAAATGCCAGTGCCAGGTCAAGTCCTTCATCAAGCTGACTATCATCGTCGAGGATAATAAAATAATCGCCTTTTGCTATTGCAAAGCCAATATTCCACGCAGGTGCTCCGATGTTATGTTCATTTTCTATTACTATAACATCCGCATACCTATTTTTTACTGCTTCTCCACTTCCATCGCTGGAAGCATTGTCCACAACTATAATTTCATAGTTTTTGAAATCCTTTCCAATTACTTCTATCGTTTTAGAAAGCGTTTTTAATAGCTCGTCTTTTCGGTTGTAGTTAACGATGATAAATGATGCTTTCATTGGTATTCAGGTTTGAACTACGATGTTTCCGGACGGGTTAAAAGATTTTTTATAGAGCGCGGGTGCTTGCTTCGCCAACCACGGTGGGTTAAAAATTCTTTAATAACCAGCAAGAAACCTGTAGAATTAATTAGTAAATGGTTTATAGAAACCTCGTTCAGTTTAGCTATTGTCTTTAAATACTCGTAATAAATGGTAGCCGTCGGAAATTCCATACCAATGCGCGATGGCCTTGACCCAAAAATCCTGTCTGTCAAACTTCTCAACCTCCTTTTATGGGTATAAGAATTAGCCAGCGTAAGCTGCGATTTCAAAAAATCCCGAAAAGGAATATTCCCTATCCGGGATAACTTTAAATTGGCTTCGTACTCGTTAATCCATAATTCATCAAAATTAAATTCCCTTTCGTTATGCACCGTATTATGGTAACGCATTTGATTTAGATGCCAGCTAACCATAGGTTTATTGGTGTAATAAAAGTGACCTCCTCCGGCTTTTACCACTTCTCCAACAAATACCCGGTCAGTAGTTCGGGGCAGTTTGGAATCAAACCTGATGTTATTTTCGGTTATAACGCTCCGTCTGAAGATGTGCTGATGTAGAATCCCTACCGAATGGAACTCTAAGTAATCCCGATCAAGGAATGTTTTTTTCAGGTAAGCTTCCAGACTTATCACACCAGACTCAAGCCAGTTTGGGTAAATGGTTTCTTTGAATTGGATATCGGCAAATACCATCGGTATCTCCGGATGGTTATCCAGATAAAGGAGATATTTATGAATGTCAAACTTTAAGAACCGATCGTTCACATTCATAATGATCAGGTATTTGCCGGTGCTGAGTTCGATTGCTCTATTCCAATTTTCGATACGGCCAATATTCTGACTGTTTTGATAATATCTTAAGTTGGAATATCCGTTATTCAAGCGCGATAACACCTCATTAGTCCCATCGGTGGAATTATTGTCCACTACCAACAGTTCGTACTCACTCTCTTCTAACCCCAGATTATTTATTGAAGCGAAAAGTTCAACAAAGTTGGATGCACCATTGTGAGATGGGATTGCAATGGTTAACTTTTTCTGAGACTGAGTGTTAGTTTCCAATTGTTTAGAAATTAGTAAGCGCCAAAAACTCCTGATATTCATCCGGTGTACCCAAAATGTAATGCTTATCAGCCCTATCCAAAATATACCGCTTTCCTGATTTTATTAAATAATTATACATCGGTGCGATATAGTATTCCCCCTTTGTTGTTAGCCTATGCTTATAGTGGTACTCAAATGTCTCTTTGAAGTCGGACGCCGTTTTAAAGGTATATAGGCCGGTCAGCGCATCAGAAGAAATCACTTCCTTTTCCTTAACGTCGGACACATATTCCCCCTTCGCATCTAATGCAGCAAAAGAGAATCTGTTCTCTGTACTCTCGAAACAACCTAAAACACCATCGTTACTGGTGTCTAGTAAATTCTCTTCAAGGGTAGGTGATTGAAAAAAAGTATCGATATTAAAGATTACAAGAGGCTCCTCAATTGCACACTCTGCAATTGAAAGATATACTGTCTCTGCCTGGCCGCGGGTAACCTCTTCGAGGAAAATAAACTTGCTGTTTAATTCCGGGTAAAGATTTTTGATCTGTTCTGATAAGTGGAATTGATCCTCATGTTCCTTTAAACCTACAAATACCACTACCGATGATAAATGCAATGGCAATGAAGACAGGCTCCATTCTAATAACGTTTTATTATGTGCTTCGAGAAGCATTTTAGGTAAGGTGTAACCAGATTGTATAAACCGGCTACCTAAACCAGCCATTGGTATTATAAAATTCATTGCGCTACTAGTAATTGTTTTTCTTTTGAAACAGGGAGATTACTTCCATCGCCTTCAATTTCCTTCCAGTTATTAAACCGGAATGCATTATCGTCTATGTAAACATCGGCGTGTGGTTTGCCAAAATATATTTCATCGTAGGGGATATTGTATCTCTCAAGCCATTTAAGTGTTATTAGGGATATTTTCGCGCCAACCATACCTAGGTTTCCCTGACATGTCTTCATGTGTCGGGCGGTGTTGATGATGATATAAGCTCCGGCTTTTTTAAGCTCCCTTAACTTTTCCGGGGCACCGGTAACAGGTAAAAGGTTTTCGTATGTTTCGCCTTCATTTTTTAAGCGGCATATTACGCCGTCCAGATCGATACAAATCTTCATGTTCTATTGATATTTAAGTGTGGCTTTCTTAGGAATTTTCGGATTAAGAGGCGACTAAGGATGTCCGCCTGTTTGCAACTGCTTTGTTCATTAATGTATCATTGATGATTTTCAAGCCGTGAATGAACATTATCTTCTGCCGGCTTGGCGAATCCGCATGTAAAGGAGGCATACTCAAAAACAAGGTGCCCACGATCAGCATGATATCATTTACAGAATAGCCCAGATCGGTAACCAGTTGCCTTGCATTCGCCTTTATTACGTGATAATTAGTTTTATAAAAGACGTGGTAGTTAATAACCTCGCCATGCAGGTCGAGCTTGTAAAGATTATTTACCATATAATCATAACCACCTATTGCAGAATGCAGTAACTTGGCTAGATCGTATTTCACATCGCCGTAAATACCTTTGCAGGTATCGCCGAAGCTTCCCCTGGGATCTATTACTTTTATAAGCCTGTGGGATATATCGTAAAGGATATTATTGAAACAGAAATCACCGTGTGTAATGCAGAAATCATTTTCGGAATATAACTGGTTGATGTATTCAAAAAGTTCATCTTTTAGGTTCGCGTAACTTCTGCATTGAACACCATTGATAATCAAATCATCCCTAACAAGATATTTGGACTCCTCGTCGAGCTGATTGAAAAAATCGTTTACCCGCACTTCTATTTTCCCGGTATAAAAATCCTTAAAGGCAGTTCGTCCGATTGAATACTTTTCCTTTTTAAACAGCGAGATGACTTTTTTAAGATCAGCAAAAATCCGCTCCCAAACGCCATCCTTTAAATCCCAATAAAGCTGCAATTCTGCCAGGCTGGGATAGCCGTAAAATTCCATCGTATAACTTCCTCTTTGCCTGGCTGAGTCGTATACAAAGCCATCAAGAATCCGCGGGAAGAAAATGGATAGACTTGAGGGAACTGCCAAAATGAAGTTTGCTTCGTCTCTTAATTTCGGATAGTTTGAAGAACTCTTCGTTAACACCCCAGATTCGTTTACTGATACCGCGTTGAAAGATCTGCTCGAAATTAACTTCAACTTGGATTGATAATAGTTCTGCTCATGGCCGGCATCTATCCAATCCGTTAATAAATAATTAAAATTTAACGGGTTAGTTGTGTACCATAACTTTATCACCTCCAACAAGTCTGATTTATTCTCAACCTTTTTTATAAATCCATTTAACTGTTTCGTTCCAACATTAAAAATCCCTGTAAATGCATTACTAAGAAGCTTTTGCTGATCTCGTTTAAACATAAATCTCAACTTCTGACCATCGACCTTTATCCCGGACCAGTCATTATTATAGCTTAAGTTGCTATCTAAGTAAACTGTATCAGATTCGGGGTAATCTGTTGGTATTGAGGTAGCCAGGTTAACAATAGTTTCCGGGGCATATGCCACTTTTTGTAGCGCATATTCCAGAGATTCATTTACCCCATGCGAATCGGGCACACCGATAATTTCGAAATCAAACTCTCTAAGATTGACACTTTCCTCTACGTACTGCCAATCTCTTTGATTGATTACGAGGTACACCTTGCAATTAAAATTTTTATAGAATTCTAAATGATAAAGTATTAATGGCTTTGTATTTATTGGCATTAATGCGGGCGATGCGTAGTATGCCTTTATAAAGGAAAGCTTGTTCGAAATATTTCCGGCTGCTAAGATTAGTACGTTTTGCATTGGAAAAGATGTGAGATGTGAGACTTGAGATTTGAGAGCATACTAATTTTCATATCGGTTTATGTTATTAACCATGCTAGTTTCATTAGAACATATCGGTTTGTGACAGGCAAGATCATGCAGGCTCCATTCTCTTATTTGTTTGATTCAAAGTTGTGTTTAACTCCGTTGGCGTTTTTGAAATGTATCGATACAAGACCTTAACAAAATCTGATGGGCCAAACTTGCGCAACCTGTGCTGAGCTCTCCATACAATTCTGGCTACGTTGCTGTAATACACCCGGCCAATAAGCTCCCATTCATAAACTTTCGATACATCTTGAGTATATCTTTTGCTCAGCGTGAGCCATTCGGAGTGTTTGTAAAGATCTTTATCGAAATGCGCCACCATTCTTTTAGGAATATTTACTCCAAGTTGTACCGCTTCCTCGATTACGAAATTATTGATGAGCGATATTTCGGATGCCAGTATTTTATCGGGCGGAATGTGGCTGTAATGTTTAAGCTCTAAGTCCAGACCGTTTTTTTTACAGAACGAGTACCAGATGTATTGCTCAGCCCCAAACTTCATTCGATGAGCTCCACCTAACAGGGCGTTGTTAAAGATCTTTTTTTCCAGAGGTATTGCTCTGGTAGTTTGCGGCTCGGGTTGAAGTGGAATATCCCAAAGGTTCAATAAGTCTTCACGCAATCCCACCTGAAATATATCGCTTGGGTGTATAAGCTGCGCGATCCTTCGGGGATTTCTGGTGTATTTGGTAGGGATAACAATGCGCTGCTTAAAAAAACGATGTTGCGTGCCTCTTGGGTATTCCTTCAAATAATTTGTGAAATCTGTATCCAGCAGTTTACAGTCGCCACGCATTTTTATGGCGTAGAGTTTAGTTGCCGCTTTTAAGCCGTTATAAGTCGAGGAAATTTGCCTGTTGTTATTATTGAAGTAAGTTGGGTCTAATACGCTGTAGGTTATTGCGCCCGGATCTTTATTGAATACAACCTTATCATAACTTAAATGAGATACATTTGTGCCTTCCCAGGTAGACAAAATGATCTCAGCTGTGGGAATAAGGTTTTTAATGCTTTGAATACATTGCAAGGTTAGCTGCTTTTCATAAGGATCGCCTGGTTCGCCAAAAACTTTACCCTGAATTACAACCGAAATATCACCTAAAACCTTCTTCTTTAAAACCTCTTGTTCTAACTTTTCTTTTCTTAAGGCTTCCTGTGTTTTTTTAATATCAGTCTTCATCGTTATATATGTTCTGAATTGGTAAGATTATGGTGCGCACAAGCCAGTTGTGTTATACTGATCATTGTTTTAATGCCCAATCCGTTCTTACCAAACTTGTAAATCCTTTAGATGCACCTACCAGATACTTCCTGCCAATTCCGCTGATGTTCACCAATGTGAATGACAAATCGCATTGGCTGTCTAAAATTTTTGCTTTGTTATGAATGCCGAAATCAAAAGCTATTCTGTAGCTGCCTTCTGCCAGCGTGTTAGCCGGAATCTTAAATACCTTTTTAAACTTTTGTGCCGGAAAAGGAATATGCTCGTTATCAGCATCGTCATGCAAAGCATAGGCTATTTCATATTCATACTGAGACCATAACCTGAAACCCATAACCAGATCCATTATCGGTCGTGATGCTTCTCCTTCTATCTCGATGAAAATATCAGTATTGGTATGAAAGCCGTTTATCTTATCGCCGGAGTAAACCACAGTTTTGTAAACCCGGAATTCATGATTCCCTTCATCACCCGTCCATTGCTGCCTTTCTATATTTTGCATATCACCGAGGTAGGCTGAAATGGCGGTGCTAACCGAACCGCTTTTGATAAGCTTTCCGTTTTTAAGGTACACGCCCGTATTGCAAAGCGTACTTACGGCAGACATGTTATGGCTCACGAATAAAACCGTGCGGCCTTCCGCCTTACTGACATCTCCCATTTTGCCGAGGCATTTGCGTTGAAACTCGGCATCGCCAACAGCGAGGACTTCGTCTACTATTAAAATTTCAGACTCGAGGTGCGCAGCTACGGCAAAAGCCAATCGCACGTACATGCCACTGCTGTAGCGCTTTACGGGAGTATCGATATACCGCTCAACTTCAGAAAAGTCTACTATTTCATCAAATTTTCTACGTATTTCGCTTTTACGCATCCCTAAAATGGCGCCGTTCAGATAGATATTTTCACGTCCTGTAAGTTCGGGATGAAAGCCGGTACCAACTTCCAATAAGCTGGCTATTCGGCCATGTGCCTTAATCACACCGGTGGTTGGTGCTGTAATCCTGCTCAACAGTTTGAGGAGTGTACTCTTGCCCGCTCCGTTTCGCCCTATTATAGCAACCGCATCGCCTCGTTTTATTTCGAAACTGATGTCCTTCAAACTCCAAACGCTATTGCTGGTACTCTTTATAGCTCTGTCGTTAACTTCATCCACCTTTAAAAACGGATCTTCTTTTCCGCGTACTTTACTCCACCAGCGATGCAAATCGTGCCCGAGAGTTCCGGTGCTGATTTCTCCCAGACGGTAGGCTTTCGAGATGTTTTCTATTTGGATCGCGGTATTCATGTCGGTTAAGATGTTATACAGTGTCAATAGATGTCCGCTCGGCCTTGTTGAAAGATATAACCCCTACAAGCGCAATCACACAAATAATTAAGGCACTCAATCCGAGCGATCTCCATGAAAATGTTCCAGCCCCTAAAAAGCCAAATCGAAATGTCTCCAATATTGGTGTCATGGGGTTTTTGCTCACCAGCCACCTGAATTTTTCGGGCACGGCGGATAGCGGATAAACAACAGTTGATGCCCACATGAGCAACTGCACCCCAAAGCCAACCAGAAAGCTGAGATCGCGATATCGGGTTGTTAATGATGACACAATCATGCCTAGCCCGGCACCTAACATCGCTGTTAAAGCCAACAGAACAGGGAGAAGAAAAGCGAAGGAATTTATTCCTGAAATTTCGCCTCTATAAACATACCATGCTATCATCACCAACAGGATGCACAGGTAAATACCAAACTTGATAAGATTGCTAAAAAGGATACTTAAAGGCATGATGATTCTTGGGAAATAGACTTTCCCGAACACATGTGCATTCTCTGTAAATACATTGGAGGTTTTATTAAGACACTCGGCAAAATAATGCCAGCAAGTTATACCCGCCAGATAAAAAAGCGGTCGTGGGACACCTTCAGTGGATATCCCTGCTAAGGAACCGAAAATATAAGAGTAAATGAGAATGGTAAAAAGTGGCTGCAAGAAAAACCACAGTGGCCCGAGGATAGTCTGTTTATAAAAGGAAACAAAGTCTCTCCGTACTAATAGCCAAAACAAGTCTCTGTAATTCCAAACTTGCTTCAATCTCAGATTAAAAACACTATCGTTTGGCGTAATAACGATGTTCCAATAGTTTTCTAATGAATTAACATCTGCATCTGATGTATCTCTATCGATTAGAACACTTTGAGATCTGGTTAAGTTGTCAGGGTTATATAGTGCTTGCTGATTTTGATTCAAAACAAATATCTTTAATAGTAAAATCGTTGTTCTAACTAGGTGTATACAGGCTTTTGATCGTATTGAAATGTTTCTTCCGTTTCAATATTAAACGACGAAGCCGTTATCTTGATTCCATCTCTAACATCAATAGGCAATTGCTTTTTAAGCACTTTCTTTATCTTATAATTGCTTACAACAAAGCTGCTTGTCATTTTTTGTAACCGGTCTGATGTTAAGGGCAAGTGAAAAAAGTCTCCAACCTTTGCCACTGAATTAATAAGCCAGGGAGATACCTTCAATAAATTGGGTTTTCTATTTATGGAGGAAGCAAGTATTGATACTACTTCAGCGGTAGAAAGAGGCTCATCATCAGAGATATGATAAACATCTGACTTGATATCATCTCTATGGACAATTTCGGATATAATGAAACATAGATTTTGTACACTAACGAAGGAGCGCATATTATTAAAGGCAGCTAAAGGATAAGGCAAGCCCTTCTCTATCAGTTTATACAATAAATTTAAGTTGCCCTTATTACCGGGGCCATGAGTCATACAGGGTCTAAGAATATAGTATGACTTTCCAGGTGGTAAAGGCTGGTTTTGTATGTATTGTTCGGCTAGCAATTTAGAGATGCCATAATCGGTTTGAGGTTCGGGAATAGTATTTTCTGTAAGTATCCCATCGCACTCGTCTGCCACCGCCTTAATGGAACTGATATAGATAAACTTTTCAGCATCAGACTTTAAAAAAGCATCAAATAGTTTTTTTGTCAGGTCGAAGTTGACTTGATAATACTCATAAGGCTTTGCGTGCTTATGTACGTCATGGGCCTTGCCGGCCAAGTGAATTACAGTATCATTAGGATTCAGGGTTTTAATCTGGACGGCGTTTAACTCCTGGCGCGACAATATATTACATACGGTGTTGCGCTTATTTAAGTAAGGCGTGAGATTTTTTCCAATGAAGCCTGTGCTTCCTGTTATGAGGCATGTTTTAATCATACGAGACTCTAGGGTAATAAATTATTCAGTTTGCGCTAATTCTTATGCTGCCGCAAATCATGCAACATTGGCCATAAGATTTGCGTAAATTTTAACCTGATCCTCAACGTACATTTTACGGTTCAGGGCCTCTCGTTTCATTAAAGCGTTTTCAGAGATCCGCCTTAGTAACTGACGATCGTGGTATAGCTTTAAAATGGCATTCCTTGCTTCGGTGATAGACGGCCTTTCACTTAACAATAAACCATTGTAATTATCTTCTATCAAGTCATTGCAGCCCCGGGAATTGGAAGTAATCACAGGCACACCCATAGCCAGGGCTTCCATGATGCAAACTGGCATGCCTTCTTTCTCACTCGGGAAAATGAATAAATCAGATATCGAGAGAAATATGTTTACGTCTGCTGTGAACCCCACCTTTACTATTTGAGGATGGTACTTGCAAAAATTCTCCTCGAAACCGTTCAGGCCATTTCCATGTGCCGGATCATTGCCGCCAATCAAAAGCAAGCGGATGTCTTTGTACTCCTTTATGAGCGAGATCATGGCTTTAACAACGATATCGAAACCTTTAAAGGCCACAAACCTTCCGGTGAAAGCCATTACAAAGTCGGTATCATTGATTTGAAGCCGGTCGCGTAGATTTGCTTTAAAGTCTGCGGTTATGGCAGACGGGTTGAATCTGCTGAAATCGCACCCAACACCATATGAGTGGTATTTAAATGCTTTTTTAGGATAGGTTTTTTTCACAAGATTGTAATCGAACTGATTAATTAGGTAAATCTGATCTAGCTTGTTAAAGCAAAACTTTTCCACCGCTAAGAATATCAGTTTTTTCAATCCCCTTACAGTCGGATATCCAACGCCGTGGATGGTTCCAATCAGGAAATAAGGTGGCTTGCGCCAGATGAGCGTGGTAAATATTCCGGTAGTAAAATGGATATTTATCAGGTCCGGATGAATATCTGAAATCTTTTTATTGATCTTTTTTGATGCGGCCAGTTGTTTGAAAACATTGAAGGATCGCGGGAAATCAATGTAGTGAAAAATGATGCCCATTGAAGTATAAGGGTGTTTGTCTTCACAATCAATCACTTTCAATTTCGAACAAATTACATGAACCTCGTGCCCCGTGTTTGCCAATCGAACAGCAACTTCCGACAAAAAATTGTTAAAGCTGCCATAATCCGTAATAACCAATAATATCCTCATAGAGCCTAAACATGCACAGCACTGAACTCCAGTATTTCGCATCGTACAAGTCTATAATTCAATAGCTAATCAATAGTTTAGCCGTTCTGAAAATGGAGTATTTGACACT
>DASVRX010000090.1:0-15258 GCA_036388375.1 Pedobacter sp.
TTGTGCTTTTATCGATATACTCCAAAAGAGAAATATTATGTTCGGTTAAAAACTTCGACTGCACATTAGGCACAATGGTTACGCTTTTAACATGTTCCTGCGAAAGCTGATCTTCGATTTGAAAAGTTCGAATGCTCTCAATATAATCGCCGAAAAACTCGAACCGATAGGGCAATTCATTTGAGAATGAAAAGATATCGACAATACCGCCTCTTATTGAGAATTGACCGGGCGCATAAACAAAATCAACGCGCTCAAAATCGTATTCAATTAGAAATTCATTTATGAAATCGATATCCAGTTTGTTTCCCTGTGCAATTTCAAGTGTGTTTTTTTCAAGCGAATCGCGATTTATTACACGTTCGGCTAAAGCCTCGGGATAAGTAACAATTAGTTTCCCAAACTCAGTTGAATGGATCAATTCATTAAGCACTTCAGCACGCTGAAGTACATTCCCGGGATCTGGCTGGGTGAATTCAAAAGGCTTTCTAAAGGATGAAGGGAACATCAATACCTCTTTATCCATCAGGTTTTCCAAGTCGCTTTGGAAATAAGCTGCTTCTTCGCGGTCTGGAAATACTAAAAGTAAGTTACCGTGATTCAAGAAATATAAGGCAGAAGCAATCATTGCATCGCTAGAACCTATAAGTCCTTTTAAATGAACGCGCGGATTTCTGGAAGCATTCAGTACTTTTGCCAGTGCCAACACTCTGGCATCTGACTTATATAAGTTTATAATTTCTTTTAAGTTCACCACTGCAAATTTCCGCCGCAAATATACCTGCTAGAGTTTGTTAAAATCAACTTATAAGTGGATTTGTTAGCCATTCTCATCTAGCTCCTTGGCCTCGATTCGGGGAATCAGGCAATATATTGTCCATAAAAATATACAAAAAGATTTGCTGGCGTATTTAAAAATCTGTGTTTAAGTGGTTTAAAACTAAAATATCGGCATTATTGAAAATTGGTGTGTTTTTTGAATTAACAGTTGCATAAATTAATTACTTTGTTATGAAACGGTCTAGAGAATTTAAAATCAAGTTATTTTGCATGTTTACTTGTATTTTAATGGGTGCATCAGTAATTAACTCTTGCAATACCAGCGGATACCAACATGTGAATGTAAGTAAAGTAAAATAGGGATTAGTCCACACCAGTAAAATGCGGCAATCGCTCCGTTGCTGCAATTCGCTTTTCTTTTGTTTTAACATCAGGAAGAGGCACACACAACTAGCTCTTATCTATCTTCCTTATCAAATTGTAATGTCGCAGGAACATTTTAATGCTTATAGGTGTTAAAATAGTTCAAACAAAACAATTGAATATGAAGAATGCCTTGAAATACGGTTTATTAATTGGTGCTTTATCGGGCTTATGGATTTTATTGATGCATTTTTTAAATGTGTATGACCAAAATAAAGGTGGTCCAATGAATATCCACTGGATGGAATATCTTTCCGCACTTATTCCTTTCATCGGACTTTACTTAGGCATCAAAAATTACCGTAACAACATCAACGGCGGAAAGCTTGAATTTTTTGAAGGGTTGATGGAAGGATTCAAAATTCTTCTGATAGGGTTTGTGCTGTACGCGGCTGCCAGTAGCTTTTATTTACAGTACTCAAATTCTCAGGTTTTAACCCTCGATTATTACCAGCGAATTGGCGGGGCCGGTTTAATAGGTATGCTTTTTACAATCGTAATTTCTTTACTTTTGATGAACCGCCAACACAATTTGTAATTGAGATCATTTCCTTGGGAACTTGCTGCCTGGATAACGGCATTAATATTTCTAGCATTTATTAATCCGCAGGAACATCATTTTTCTTTATGTCCACTGGAAAATTTATCGATCAGTTGGTGCCCCGGCTGTGGTCTTGGGCGATCAGTCTCTTGTATTCTTAGAGGCGAATTTAGCGCTTCATTTTCTTATCATTGGTTTGGTTTTCCGGCAGTGGCTATTCTTCTTAGCAGGATATTTACACTAAGCAAAAATACTGTTATATTGTCCGATCAAAACCACTATGATGACCAATAACGATAGCCGGCTTTACACTCTGAAGGGGATTACCCCTGAGGAATTTAAATATTTGCAACAAACTATGTATGGAATGACCGATCAGCAAAACGAGCAGTTCATGTTGTTTTATATGGACAAGCGTAAAAGTCCGTCGGATATTTTGCTATTCACACTACTTGGTTTTGTCGTAATTGCAGGTGTTCAAAGATTTGTGCTAGGCCAAATTGGAATGGGACTTTTATATTTTTTTACCGGTGGCTTATGTTTAATGGGCACAACTCTTGATGCTATAAATCATAAAAGTCTGGCTAACGAATTCAATAGAAAGCTGGCCAACGAAATTACTATGTTAGTAAGGTCATACTCAGGATGAATGGAAATGCAGGAAAATGGGTTATCATTGCAGGCTTCATTATTGTAGCAATTGGAGTTATAATTTATTTCTTTCATACTAAACTCCATTGGATAGGTAACTTGCCCGGAGATATTAAAATAGAAAGAGAAAACTTTCGGTTCTATTTTCCTTTAACTACTATGCTATTAGTCAGCCTGCTTATAAATGTGGTAATTCGCATCGTTAAGTGGCTTAATTAAGATTATGCCCGACTTATTAAATCCTTTAAATCTTTTCGCACTTGGTTTTGAAATACTCATTAAGAGTTTATTCGCATTAGCGATTATTAAAACGCTTAATGAAATCAGTGAAAAGAACCGCAAGATTGTTCCAGGATTGGTTTGGTTGCTTGTCATTCCCGGCTTCAATGTCATTTGGAACTTTTTTGTAGCGCTACGCTTATCACAATCATTGAAAGATGAGCTGGACGAAAGAGACTTTGAGGTGGCAGGAAAACCCACGCTGATTATCGGCTTAGCTTATGCCTTAATATCAGCATCAGCTCTGTTCATTCCACAACCAAAAAATGTACAAGATGTCCAAAATGGCTTACTTTATGGCGTGCTGGGAATAGCTGCAATCGTGACCTTCGTTCAATACTGGATGAAGATCAACTGGTTTAAGAAAGTTCTTCAAAATGATTCAGTCGAAAATGATGGAAAGGATCAATTATGAAACTCCTGGAACTGATATCTCATCTTGAATCCATTGCTCCCTTATCATATCAGGAAGATTATGATAATTCGGGATTAATAACCGGTAGTCCGGAAGTAGAAGTTACCTCCGCCTTAATAAGTTTAGATTGTACCGAAGCTATTGTAGACGAGGCTATTAAGAAAGGTTGCAACCTGATTATTTCTCACCATCCGATCGTATTTAAAGGTCTCAAAAAGTTTAATGGTAAAACCTATGTAGAAAGAGTGATTGTAAAGGCCTTGAAGAATGATATTGCCTTATACGCCATACATACTAACCTCGACCATGTTCTGCAAGGAGTTAACGCGAAAATTTGCGAAAAGCTGGACTTAGTGGATGCACAAATTTTATCTCCCAAAGGAAATCTTTTATTTAAGCTGACAACCTATGTCCCTATAGCTCATTCAGATGCTGTGCGATCAGCTCTATTTTCAGCGGGTGCAGGCAATATTGGCAAATACTCCGATTGTAGTTTCAACGTATCCGGATACGGAACTTTTAAAGCTTCTGAATTTGCTAATCCTTTTACAGGAGAAAAAGGTACTGTTCACCATGAAGAAGAATTGAAGATTGAAGTGGTTTTTTCGGCTCCTCAAAAAACAGCAATTATTTCAGCGTTGAAAAATGCTCATCCTTATGAAGAAGTGGCCTTTGATATTTATCAGTTATCAAAGGCTCATTCAGAGATTGGTTCGGGGATGATTGCTTCGCTACCAAATCCAATGGATGAAATGGAGTTCCTGAAATTGATTAAGTCGAAACTCAATGCAAAGGTGATCAGGCATACTGCTTTAACAGGAAAAAATGTTACTAAGGTAGCCGTATGCGGTGGTTCAGGAAGTTTTCTTTTAAAGAATGCGATAGGCGCAAAGGCGGATGTGTATATCAGCGCAGATTTTAAATATCATGAGTTTTTTGATGCAGAAGATAAAATCCTAATTGCCGACGTGGGACATTATGAGAGTGAGCAATTTACACAAGAATTGATATATGAAATATTACAGAAAAAATTTCCTAACTTTGCCCTCCATTTAACAGAATTTAATACAAACCCCATAAATTATTTAATTTAATGGAACAATCAGTAGAACAGAAGCTTAAGGCTTTATACGCACTGCAAAACATACATACACAAGTTGACCGGATCAAGCAAGTACGCGGTGATCTTCCCATGGAAGTAGCAGATTTAGAAGATGAAGTTGCCGGACTTGAAACTCGTATTGAAAAGATAAAAAGTGAGTTGGATGATTACGAAGATGCTATCGTAACACGTAAAAATATGATCAGAGATGCTCAGGCGGCTATTAAAAAATACGAAGCTCAATTAAATGATGTAAAAAATAATCGCGAGTACGACGCTATTTCTAAGGAAATTGAGATCCAGGGTTTAGAGATGCAGGTTTGCGAGAAAAAGATTAAGGAATTGGGTTTTGACATCACTAATAAAACTCAAGTTTATGAAAACGCTGTGGCGGATATTGAAGGGCGTCGTAAAGATCTTGAAATAAAGAAAGCTGAGCTTGAAAACATCACTGCAGAAACTCAGAAAGAAGAAAATGAATTGATTCTGAAAGCTAAGGAAGCTGAAGTTTTTATAGATGAGCGTTTGTTAACAGCTTACAATCGTTTGCGTAACAACTCGAAAAATGGTTTAGCGGTAGTAACTATCCAACGTGACTCATGTTCAGGATGTTACAATCAAATTCCACCTCAAAGACAATTAGATATTCGTCAGCACAAGAAAGTTATCGTTTGCGAGCATTGCGGACGGATCTTAGTTGATGAAGCGTTATCTGGCATAAAAGTAGAAGAGTTAGCGTAAGCTTTCAATTAATAAATTAAAAGCGGCTTTTTAAAAGCCGCTTTTTTTATGCCCGTTGTTGAAATACCAAACTTTAGCTGGCGTTACGCAAATATCCAGCGGAATATCATATTGGTCAACTTCTTCAAAAGCTTGTTCAGGCTCAAAGTAAGAGACTCCGATTTTTAATACATCAGTCCTGCATTCTACTAGGAACCGATCGTAAAAACCTTTTCCATAACCGAGGCGGTTGCCTTGAGCATCAAAAGTAAGTAGTGGCACGATAACAGCATCAATTGCCTGTACTGATATCACTGTTCCGCATTCAGGCTCTGTGATTCCCCATTGATTCATCGCTAATGGAGTATCTTTCTCCCAAAGAATGTGTGAAAGTGTATGATCCGAAAGATTGGCTTTAGGAAGTAGAAATTGTAGATGGGGATAGTGACTCTCCAACTTGTTTTTCAATAACAAACTATTAAATTCTTGCTTTCCGGTTATTGGATAAAATATGTGAATGAGCTTTAAGTGACCGAAAGAGATCTCTTCCAAACGATCTACAATCTCAGTGGACAAAGCTTCCCGCTCGTTAGGTGACAGGTCTTTTCTTTTTTGCAGATAGTACTTTCTGAGGCCGGTTTTATTCACACTCGAAATTAAATAAAAAGCGACTCCAAAATGGAATCGCCTAAATTAATATCGGTTTTCTGAAGTCTATTTCACTCGCTCTATGTACTCGCCATTACGAGTATCGACCTTGACCTTGTCTCCAATATTGATAAACATCGGTACCTTAATTTCTACGCCAGTTTCTACAGTAGCGTTTTTTAAAGCATTGGTCGAAGTATCGCCTTTTACGGCCGGCTCTGTATAAGAAATTTCCAATTCAACACTTGTAGGTGCTTGAGCAATAATGGGCTCATCGCTTTCAAAAGCGATAATTACGTTCATTCCATCTTTCAAGAATCTCGCCTGATCGCCAAATAAGAATTTAGGAATATTAAATTGCTCATACGTATTATTATCCATCACCACAAAGAAATCGCCGTCATCATACAGGTATTGATAATTATTGGTTTCAACGCGGCAAACTTCGACTTCTTCATCGGTACGAAAGCGATATTCAACAAGCTTTCCGCTTTTAACGTTACGCATTCTGGCCTGATAAAATGCACGAAGATTTCCCGGCGTACGGTGTAAAAATTCTTCTACTGTTACCAGATCACCGTTAAATCTTAGAACATTTCCGGTTTTTACTTCTGAAGCTTTTGCCATAATTCCTGGTTTGGGCCACAAAGATAATTGAATTTAGCAAGGGTTAAAAAGGGAAAAGGTTAAATGTAGAATTGCTGCTGGCATTGTTCCTGGCGATAACACATCAACTAGTTGGCGCTAATTAACATAGCTTTTTTTAGTGTAGGAAGCGTCTTTTTGTTATTTTCAAGGCAGTACTCTACTAACCTATAGTACTTTGATAAAGACATCATATTATTTTTTTCGCCAGAAAATGATTTTAACGGGTGTTGCCACTCGTAAAACAAAATAGATTCGTTCAGTTCAGCTTCTTTAGTTTTTAAACATTCTTTAATATAGGATAAGACTTCAATCTTTTTTTGTCTTATTGCAGAGTAGGATTGCTCATAGCTTTTTTTGTATTTTTTGGTAGTTGACTTATCATCCAATGTAAGACACCGTTCATAAGCCTGTTTGCTTCTAAAAAGATTCCGAAGTTCATGGTCTGGAGAAAAAGTACGGGCAATGGAATAGGGTGTATTAGTGTACAACTTCGGCAACATTTTTCTGTTATTTTCAAGGCTATACTTTACTATTTGATAGAATTTTAATAGAGACATATAGTTATTGTAGTCGTGAAATGAGCTTGCTGGACTTACATACTCGTAGTTTATAAGGTATTTGTTTAATGTAGCATCATTTGTTGTCAACGTTTGTTGGATGTAAGATAAAACCTGCTCTTTTCGTGATTTCATCTCTTCATAGGCTTGTTCATATTTTATTTTGTTCGCTTCTGCAGGCTTATTTCTTAAGGTTAGATACCTCTCATAATCGCTTTTGCTTTTCAAAAGATTACGCAATTCAACCGCTGTATCAAAAGTGTTCGTTTGAGCATTTACCTGGGATAATAACACAAGAGCTAGGAGTGATGTAAATAACGTTTTCATTCTAATAACTTCTGTTCGATTAATAAATAAGAGAAGACAATATTTTTTTCTTTGATGATGCTTCACCAAGAAACCGATAGAAGGATTTCACAAATTTAAGCCTTTTTATAGTCGGCCATTTGCAACTGATGCTGGCAAAAATAGTATTCATGTTCCTGGTTTGAGCATACGATTACCAGCCTGTCTTTGGCATAGTCTTTAATCAAATCCTGATACCAAGTAATTGCCTGCGCATCTAGGTTCGAGGCGGGCTCATCAAGCAAGAGCATGTCGGTATCCGAACAAATAGCCAATGCCAGTTTGGTGCGCTGCTTCATCCCGGAAGAGAAGTATTTGATCGCCTTGTTTTTGGAGGCTTTGAGATCAAGGAGTTCGAAAAGCTTTTCTTTATCTAAACCTGGAATATAGTTCTTGAACCCGAAATGAAAATCAATCATTTCTGCCAAAGTGAATTCCTCGATTAATTCAAGGTATGGTGTTGCGATGGTTAGGGATTGGTAAAGCCCTTCCGAGTCTAAGCTTCTACCACCAACGGTAATTTCAATTGAACCCTCTGATTGACTTAGGCTGCCAGCTATGATTTGTAACAGAGTAGATTTTCCGGATCCATTTCGGCCTAGAATAGCATAAGAGCTATCTTTTTTAAATGAGTAGGAAACATTTCTGAAGATCCAGTCCCGATTGAAACGACGACCAATATTTTTAAGAAGGATTTCCATGGTGACGGCAATTAAGCCCCGGCAAACCCCCTCATAATACCCCTATTGGAATTCCTGATGAAATCAAGTATTTCATCTCTAATTTCTGTTGGCTGGTTTTCGGCTTCGATGATATCCAAAGCTGCACTTACATTAAAGTTTTTTACGAAAAGCGTCCTGTATATATCCTGGATTTCGTTGATATCATCTGATGAATATCCCCTTCTGCGCAAGCCCACAGAATTAATTCCCACATAAGATAAAGGCTCTCTTGCTGCCTTAACATACGGAGGAACATCTTTACGAACCAAGGATCCGCCTGTTACGAAAGCATGCGAGCCAACATTACAGAATTGATGAATGGCTACCATTCCGGCAAGTACAACATAATCACCAACTGTAATATGCCCTGCAAGAGTGGTGCTATTTGAAAAAATACAATAATCTCCGACTTCACAATCATGGGCAATGTGGCAATAAGCCATAATCAGGCAATGATTGCCAATTTTAGTTCTCCACCGGTCTTTGGTACCTCTATTTATAGTCACGCATTCGCGGATGGTGGTATTATCACCAATTTCAACGGTGGTTTCTTCACCCTTATATTTCAGATCCTGAGGTGCTCCTGATATTACAGCTCCGGGGAAAATGCGGCAGTTTTTACCAATTCGGGCACCGTCCATAATGGTTACATTCGGACCAATCCATGTCCCTTCACCTATTTCAACGTTTTTATGGATCGTTACAAAGGGTTCGATAACTACGTTGTCGGCTATTTTAGCTTGCGGGTGTATATATGCTAAGGGTTGGATCATCCTTCAGTATTTTCGGTGGGTCTTCTTACAATTTGAGCCATTAATTCTGCTTCCACAACTATTCTTTCACCCACAATTCCGATGCCTTTCATTTGCGCAATGCCTCTTCTTATCGGAGCCAATAAATCACAATGGAAAATAAGGGTATCACCCGGAACTACCTTATCCTTAAACCTGGCATTTTCGATCTTTAGAAATAAAGTAATCCAATTTTCGGGATCCGGAACGGTGTTTAACACTAGTATTCCCCCTGTTTGAGCCATTGCTTCAATCTGTAAAACGCCGGGAAACAACGGGGAACCTGGAAAATGCCCTTTGAAGAATTCCTCGTTCATGGTAACATTCTTCAAACCCACTACATGCGTTTTAGAAAGCTCCAGTATCTTATCAATCATGAGAAATGGTTGCCTGTGCGGCAATATATTCATGATCTGAACCGTATCATATACAGGCGTTGCGTTTGGATCGTAAAGTTTTACTTTCTTTTTGCTACGCTCTTTTTTAATTTGAGCTTTTATCTTTTTTGCAAAGGCAACATTTGCCGCATGTCCTGGTCGTGCTGCCATGATATGCCCTTTCAAAGGCACACCTACCAAAGCTAAATCGCCAATCATGTCGAGCAGTTTGTGGCGGGCAGGCTCATTTTGGTGGCGGAGCTCTATGTTATTAAGAATACCTTCCTTGGCTACATCAATATCCTTTTTCTTAAATAACACGCCCAGCTTTTCAAGCTCTTCTTTACTTATTTCCTTATCAACAACCACAATGGCGTTGTTAAGATCGCCGCCTTTGATAAGATCGTTCTCAAGCAGCATTTCTAACTCGTGCAGAAAACAAAAGGTTCGGCTTGAAGAAATCTCTTTTTTAAATTCTGATATGGTGGTAATCGCAGCATGCTGACTTCCCAATACAGGAGAATTATAATCGATCATGCAGGTAAACCGATAATCATCCAATGGCATCGCTACCATTTCCACTTTCCGGTCGGGTTCAGAATAATGTATGTTATGCGGAATGTGGTAATACTCTCTCTCGGCTTCCTGATCTACGAAACCTGCAGATTCAAGGATTTCGATGAATCGGATAGAGCTTCCATCCATGATGGGCGTTTCAGGACCGTCTAGTTCGATTAATACATTATCAACCTCTAATCCTACCAAAGCGGCTAACACATGTTCTACAGTGTTTACAGTGGCGCCATTTTGCGCAATGTTGGTTCCGCGCGATGTATCTGTAACGTTATCTACATCAGCATCAATAATAGGCTGACCTTCAATATCAATTCTTTTAAATTTATAACCATGATTTTCGGGCGCAGGCTTAAAAGTCATGTTGACAGACTGCCCGGTATGAAGTCCGGTTCCTGAAATGGTAATTTCAGATTTAATCGTCCTTTGTTTAATCGTCATTTTATGAGATCTGCGATTTAAGTATTTTTTTCAGCAAGCTTTCGCTCAAGTTCCTCGACCTTTTTTTCTAGCTCAGGCAATCTGTTAATAACAACCTGAGCGCGCATGTTCTGGTTATAAGTAGTTGCAGGTGCACCTGCCCACTTCTTTCCCTCATCTTCAATAGAACGGCTAATGCCGGATTTTGCCTGAATCTGGCTTCCCTTTGCAATAGTGATGTGCCCAACAATGCCTACCTGTCCTCCAATAATGCAATTATCGGCTATTTTGGTACTGCCGGAGACTCCGGTTTGAGATGCAATTACAGTATTCTCCCCAATCTCTACATTATGTGCAAGCTGAATTAAATTATCAAGCTTTACACCTTTTTTGATAACGGTTGATCCCATCGTTGCTCTATCAATTGAAGTATTCGAGCCAATCTCAACATCATCCTCCAAGATAACATTTCCAATCTGACTTACTTTCTTATAACTACCATCGGCTTGCGGAGCAAAGCCAAAACCATCGCTACCAATTACAGTACTCGAATGAATAGTTACATTACTTCCGATCTTACAATCGTAATATACTTTTACCCCGGGGAAAATTGTGGTATTAGTTCCAATCTCAACATTATCGCCAATATATACCTGGGGATAAATCTTACTGTTATCCGCTATTTTTACATCAGCACCGATGTAAGCAAAAGCGCCAATGTAAACATTCTTACCAATTGTTGCGGTGGGATGAATAAAAGAAGGTTCTTCAATTCCGGATTTTTCGCGCTTTAGAGTGTTGTATTGGTCTAAAAGAATAGAAAAGGAACTGTAAGCATCGGGCACCCGAATCAACGTGCTCGAATATTTTTCGGTGGGCTGAAAATCCTCGCCAACAATTACTATTGATGCTTCGGTTTGATACAGGTATTGTTCATACTTCATATTGGCAAGAAAGGACAGGCAGCCTTGCGTGGCCTCTTCAATCTTTGCTAACCGATCTACTGTCACATCCGGATTTCCATCTATGGTACCATTAAGTAAAGTTCCAATCTGTTGGGCAGTAAATTGCATCGCCGCAAATTTAGGTGTTATTAGTATATGAACAAATTTTGAAGAAATTACTTCAAAAAAGACCCAGAGTTTTACTCTGTTGTGTGTTTAAGCTCTTTGCTATAACAAAGAATATGTTTTTCAACGGTTTTCGATAGTGCTTCGAGGCTCGAATTGTCTGAGGCTTGGGTAATATCTTTAACGCTTCCGTCTTTCATTAAAATATTGATATTTTCTGCACCCACTTTGTATGCGTTATTAGAAAGTGTATCTGTAAAAACAAAATAAGAAGCCTCGCTTTCTTTTATGGGAAATTTTGCAAGCGCTTTGTCAATTAATTCCTTTTTAATGCCTTTATCAGGAACGTCGCTAGTTATATCCACATGATATAAGTTTCTACTTAGAAGACTTTTGCAGAGAGTAGACAAGATAAAATCATTGTGTGATGCCCAAACCTTCACTGATGTAAATATATCATAATCATCCAAAAGAGTGAAGCATTCCAGCGTTTGAGGCTTATCCCTAAAATCGGCTTCGCTGATTACGTTATTAAGGAAATAAGACAGGCTGGGCGTTGCAAAAAGTGCCGAGCCACTTGCAGCTAAATGCTTTGCCCTGTCGAGAATTTTTACCAGCATTTGTTCTGCAGCCACAACCGCTTTATGCAGGTAAACCTGCCAGTACATTAATCGGCGAGCGATCAGGAACTTTTCGACCGAATAAATACCTTTAATTTCTATGACAAGTTCGCCGTCAACAATATCAAGCATCTTGATAATCCGGTCAAAACCGATAACACCTTCAGATACACCGGTAAAAAAACTATCGCGATTAAGATAATCTAAACGGTCGATATCCATCTGACCAGAAACTAATTGGTGGAGGAAATTTTTGTGGTACTTATTATTAAATATTTCGATGGCCAGCTCAAGCTTGTTGTCGAATTCTCTGTTTAAGTTACTCATTAATAGGGTAGAAATATGCTCATGCGATATTCCTTCCACGATAGTGTGTTCTAAAGCATGTGAGTAAGGGCCATGACCGATATCATGCAACAAGATGGCAATTGTAACGGCCTCCTCTTCAGCGGCTGTAATTTGATGACCTTTATTTTTCAGTGTTTCTATGGCCATTCTCATTAAGTGCATGGCACCCAGGGCATGGTGAAAACGAGTATGTAAAGCACCGGGATACACCAGATGAGTCATCCCCAACTGCTTTATATTTCGCAAACGCTGAAAGTATGGATGCTCAATTAAATCGAATATTAAATTCGATGGCACCGTGATAAAGCCGTAAACGGGATCGTTAATTATTTTCTTTTTATTCAAAATAGACGTGTCGTTTGCAAAAATTGTTAATTTATCTGATACAAAAAATTACTTTTACTGTTATACCAAAGCTGACTATAAAAACAGCGTACAGATGCAGGAAACTACTATTCTTTGGGCCGATGATGAAATCGACTTGCTAAAGCCTCATATTATGCTCTTAAATGAGAAGGGCTATACTGTTAAAACGGTAACAAATGGTAATGATGCACTGGATGCCTTTAAGAACGGGTTTTTTGATTTAGTCTTTTTAGATGAAAACATGCCCGGATTAACCGGCCTCGAAACCCTTGCAGAAATAAAAAATATCAATCCCGATGTTCCAATCGTTTTGATCACAAAAAACGAAGAGGAATATTTAATGGAAGATGCCATCGGCTCCAAAATCGATGATTATCTGATAAAACCGGTAAACCCGCGCCAGGTACTTTTAACCATAAAACGCCTTACTGAGAATAAAAAGCTAGTCAACCAAAAAACTTCAATGGCTTATCAGCAAGATTTCAGAACGCTTGGTATGACTTTGAATGATAACCTCAGCTTCACGGAATGGGTTGATGTATATAAAAAACTAGTTTATTGGGAGCTATCGCTCGAACAGCTGGAAGATAACGGCATGCATGAAATTTTAACCATGCAAAAGTCGGAGGCAAACATGCAGTTTTGTAAGTTTATTGAAAAAAACTATTTAGATTGGTGTAAAAATCCTGCTTCGGGGCCTGTTACATCAGATCAGTTACTAAAGAAAAAGCTTTTCCCAATTCTCGATTCCAAAACCACTTTCTTTATCCTGATAGATAATTTAAGATACGACCAGTGGAAAATGATCAACTCAATGATTACAGAACACTTCAGGCTTGAGGATGAGGATCATTACTACAGTATTTTACCAACAGCAACTCAATACGCCCGTAACGCAATTTTTGCCGGACTAACCCCTTTGGAAATGGAAAAACGCTTTCCAACGATGTGGCAAAACGATGAAGATGAAGGCGGCAAAAACATGTTCGAAGAACAGTTTTTGGAAGATCACATCAAGCGAAGCATTAAAAAAGATTTAAAGCACTCGTATACCAAAGTCTTGACCTTCGAGCAAGGAAAAGCAGTTGTAGAAAACATCAATAATTTGTTAACAAACGAGCTGAATGTTATTGTATACAACTTCGTTGATATGCTTTCGCATGCCCGAACGGATATGGCAATGATCAGAGAGCTGGCTAATGATGAAGCGGCGTATCGTTCGCTTACCTTGTCATGGTTTGAGCATTCGCCACTATTAGAAGCCATCAAAAAGCTTGCTAATAAAAATGTGCGTCTGGTAATTACTACCGATCATGGAACCATCAGAGTAAAGCATCCGAGCAAAGTAATTGGCGACAGAAATACCAATACTAATTTAAGATACAAGCAGGGCAAAAACCTGAACTATGTTTCCAAAGATGTGCTGCATATTAAAAACCCTCACGAAGCCAACCTGCCGAAGCTTCATATGAGTTCTAGTTTTATTTTCACGAAAGAGGATATGTATTTTGTTTACCCCAACAACTACAATCATTTTGTGAACTATTACAATGAAACTTTTCAGCACGGAGGCATTTCTCTTGAAGAAATGATTGTGCCTTACGCTGTCTACAATCCTAAATAGCTTTTATCTTTGGGGATGGAATTGGAAGTTTCCGGATTGGATCAAATCCCGCATGCAGCGGCCAAACTTTTAGAATATTCTGAAGATCACAAAATTTTCCTTTTCTATGGAGAAATGGGTGCCGGTAAAACAACTTTTATCAAAGCCATATGTGACGAGTTGGGAATAAGCGATACAGTTTCAAGCCCGACTTTCTCCATTGTTAACGAATATATTGGCCCGAACAAAACGGTTTATCATTTCGATTTTTACAGGATAAAAAATCAAACAGAGGCATTAGATCTTGGTTATGAAGATTATTTATACTCAGGCAATTATTGCCTGATTGAATGGCCAGAAAAAATTCCTGATCTGATTCCCGATAGATTTGTAGAATTAAGATTACTGGAAATATCTGAGAATGAACGTTTAATTAAAATACAAAAGGTTAATTAACATTATATTATCTTTGCCTAAACCTGATTTTCGTATCTTCCCAATCAAAATATAACGCCATGATGAGTGAATTGTCTGACATTGCAAAGCAAGCCATGATGCAGCCCCAGGAGGCAATGCTCGAGACTAAAACACGCAAAAACACCTTATATATTGGCATACCCAAGGAGTGCTCCTTCCAGGAAAACCGTATAGCATTAACGCCACTTTCTGTCGCAGTACTGGTAAATAACGGCCACGAAGTGGTTATTGAATCGGGCGCAGGAATGGGAGCCAATTTTTCTGATACCGATTACAGTGAACAAGGCGCTAAAATCCAGTACGATAAAAAGGAAGTTTTCAAATCAGATATCATCATCAAAATTGGTCCTCCAACACAGGAAGAAATTAAAATGATGAAGCCTTTCCAGGTTCTTTTTTCTACGCTTCAAATGGGATCGCTTAAAGCGGAATGCCTTGAAGCAATGATGAAGAAAAAGATTACGGCTTTATCTTATGAATACTTACGTGATGAAGGCGGTTCGCTCAGCGTGATTCGTTCTATGAGCGAAATTGTAGGAGCAACTTCTGTCTTAATTGCCGCCGAATACTTAAGCAATGTGTTCGACGGAAAAGGATTAATGCTCGGTGGAATTACCGGTGTTCCGCCTACAGAAATGGTAATTTTAGGAGCCGGCACGGTAGGTGAATATGCAGCTCGCACTGCCATTGCTCTAGGCGCAGAAGTAAAAGTTTTTGATAGTTCTATTTACCGCTTGAGGAGGCTTCAAAACAATATAGGAAGCAGGGTTTTTACTTCTGTG
>DASVRX010000091.1:0-2724 GCA_036388375.1 Pedobacter sp.
AAAATTAAAAGTCTGTCGCCTTAACTATTTTCAACATTTAAATAATGAAATTAAACCTCTTAAATATCCTATGCACTTTCATTGTCTTGCTAACATTGGCCTGCACGCCATCCGTTAAGCCTGAGCAACTATATGGTGAATGGAAATACACCAAAGTGGAAAGCCCGAACCAAAATCCGCCTTATAGTATGCCACCGGAGGAAGTACAAAAAGAAAATCCGTCTATTCAATTTACCAGAAACAAAGACCTTGTCATCATCTGGGGTGGTAAAACGCTTTCTTACGGGAAGTTTAGACTTGAAGACCGCATGATTCGCTATAAAGAAAGTCTGCCTGGCGGCACAACCCGAGAGTTTCCATTTTTGATTAAGGAGATTACTGATGCTAAATTGGTTTTTGAAACCATGAGTCAGGATGTTAGTCGGATAACGGCTGTTAAAAAGAAATAGAGCATCCATTACAATGGGATGAAAGTATTCTTACCTAAGAATACATCATAATTTGTTACCTCCAAACCGTAACTTTTAACTACACCGAACGTAAGGATGTTTCTAACCGATTTAAATAAAAAAATCAGTTTAACCTAAGTTAATTAGGTAAATTAGAAGAACATCCTTATGTATGCAGTTTCTTGAAGAAGCAGAACTCTTTGATTTAGCGCAAAATCTATTTTGCATTATCGGCAGTGATGGCTATTTGAAAAAGTCAAATAATTCATTTCGGGAGCTCGTGGGTTACTCTAAAGAAGAACTGCTTGCCAAGCCCTTTTCTGATTTCTTACACGAAGAGGATTTCAACAATTTTACCAATTTCTATACAACTTATAAAGGTAAGTTGGCTTATGATATTCTCGAGAACAGGTTAAAATGCAGTGACGGAAGCTACAAATGGCTTTCATGGAATGCCATCAAGCCAGAAAATCAGTCTTCCATTTATATCTACTTGCGTGATGTTTCTGCACAAAAAGAATTAGAGCACCGCCTTACAGACGCCTTGAATTCACATAAAAAAACGCTGGATTGTTCGCTGGATTTGATTTGCTCTATTGACATGGAAGGCAGATTTGTGACTGTGAGTAAAGCATCTGAAAATTTGCTGGGATATACTCCTGAAGAGATGACTTCGAGGCTTTCAGGAGATTTTCTTCACCCGGCGGATACCGAAATTACCGGCCAAATGGCGATTGACCTGATCAATGGCGCTGAATTCACAAACTTCGAAAATCGATATATTCATAAAAATGGTTACACCGTACCAGTTATTTGGTCGGCTAAATTTTCAAAAGAAGATCAAATATTTTATTGTGTAGCCCGAAATGCCACACAACGCAAATTACAGGAGGAGCAAATACGTTTCAACGAAAAGCGCTTTAAAGGTTTGGTACAAACCGGGGCAGATGTGATTGCAATTCTTGACAAAAAGGGAGTGCACCAATATATAAGTCCAACTATTAACAATGTATTAGGTTATGATCCTGACGAGTTATTAGGCAAAAATCTGTTCGATCTGGTGCATCCGGATTATCATGACCTAATTTTAACCTCTATTAAACGTGTACTTCAACAATACCGCGTTGAATTGCCGCTGTATCAAATTAAAAATGCAGCCGGCGAATGGCGTTGGATGAAAACCATTGTCACCAACTTGATGGACGAAGTTTCCATCTCGGGCATTGTAGCGAATTCAAGAGACGTTACTGAACAACTTCTTGCAGAAAGTGAGAAAGAGAATGCCATTAGGAGACTGAATAATGTTATAGAAAATTACACTCAAGGCTATCTTAATTTAGATAAAGACTGGATCGTTCGAGGTGTTAATCCGGCAACATTAAGACTACTCGGGGCTACAGAAGAAATGTTGCTCAATAAATCGATAACCGAGTTATTTCCTAATCATGAATCAGAATTTTACGAACAGTATAAAATAGCTATCAAAGAAAATAAGTTTGTTGAATTTGAGGAGAAAATGTTCAGCACAAACCGTTGGTTTTTGATTTCAGCATATCCTTATGAAGAAAGCCTGACCGTTTTCTTTAAAGAAACCACACATGAAAAGCTTCAGCAATTGCTGGTGAACCTCGAAAAAGAAGTATTAGAACTTAATATCATATCGGGCAAAGCCCTCAATAATACTGTAGAGCGATACTTAGAAGGTCTGAATGAAATTTACAATTTGCAATGTTTACTTTGTTTGTATAATAAGCAAAAAGCACTGTTAATTCCTTTCTCGGCACCAAACTTCCCGCAAGACTATTTAAATGCCCATGCTAAAGGCTTTCCTGCAACTACAGAATATGGCGCCTGTGGTTCGGCCGGCTTCACAAAACAAAGTTTTATTATTAGTGATATTATAAATCATCCTGTATATAGGCCATTTAAAGAGCTGCTGATAAAAAACAATTTACGGTCTTGCTGGGCTCATCCAATGGTTAGCTCCAAAGATGAGTTAATAGGAACCCTTGCTGTTTACCACGGCTCTGTAAGAGAGCCTGATGAGCAGGAGAGAGAATTGATAAAACGGGTAAGCGCATTTCTACAAACGCTGATTGAGAGCCATCAGGTAAAAGACAATCTAATTCTAAGCAACGAAAGGTATAAATTCATCACCCACGCAACCAATGATGCTACTTATGATTGGAATATGGATGATGATTTTCTTTATTGGGGAGAAGGCGCAGGTAAACTTTTTGGATATTCTGAGACAAAAAGCACAATTGAAGATTGG
>DASVRX010000092.1:0-6729 GCA_036388375.1 Pedobacter sp.
TACCTATCGAAGATTACGTAAAGAGAGATTTAAGCGCTGAGCCTAAAGTAGAAGAAGTACGTCAGCAAGCACCGCCAATTATTGCAACTAAACCTGAGGCACTTGCCGCTCCTCTTGAAACCTTAAAACTTGCTGATCCTAATAAGGAATACACGCTTCTTATAATTGAAGATGATACATATTTTGCCGACATTCTGAAAGATTATGCAGAGAACAGAGGCTTTAAAACCTTAACAGCTTACCAGGGTGATACAGGTTTTGAGATGGCTAAAGAAAACAAGCCAGACGCGATTGTATTAGATATCATGCTTCCGGTTATTGATGGCTGGTCTGTACTTAAAAAGCTTAAAGATGATCCGGATACATGTAATATACCGGTGCATCTTATGTCTGCCAAAGATGAAAAAGCCTCTAAAGCTAAAGAAGAAGGTGCATTAGGATTTTTGCGCAAGCCGGTAGAAAAAGAAGAATTGCAAAACGCATTCGACCTTTTAATTAAGGAAACAGGAAATGTTAAATTATCCAGGGTGTTGTTGGTAGAAGATCAGCAAATTCAAAGTGATAACCTAACGCTGGAACTTGTATCGAAAAATATTAAAGTCGAGCAATCTTTCAATGGTGTTCAAACCATGGAAATTTTATCTAAAGATGTATTATTTGATTGTATTATACTTGATTTAAAATTGCCGGATATATCGGGACTTGATCTTCTTGAAAAGATCAAAGCGGACGAACGCTTAGTTAAAATCCCGGTAGTTATCAATACGGCAATGGAGTTGGATAAAGACAGCATGGCGCGGGTTCTTAAACACACTCACGTAATGGTGTTAAAGAATAACAAATCAAACGACCGGATTCTTGATGAAGTGAATTTGTTTATGAATAAAATCAGAACAAACGAGCCGGTACCTACAAAACCCCTACCTTACCAGGCTCAGGGAAAACCCTCTACAGATATTTCAACTTTAGAGAAGGCATTAAAGAACAGATCTGTATTAGTTGTTGACGACGATATGAGAAATATCTTCGCTTTAACAAGTGCTTTACAGGAGTATGAACTTGATATCCAAATTGCTAATAATGGTTTGGAAGCTTTGAAAAAGCTCGAAGAATTTCCAAATACAGACATTGTATTAATGGATATTATGATGCCTGAGATGGATGGATACGAGGCGATGCAAGAGATTAGGAAACAAAACTGCTTTGCTAAGCTGCCTATTATAGCTCTTACTGCCAAGGCAATGAAAGCCGACAGGGAGAAATGTATTGAGGCAGGCGCTAATGACTATGTTTCGAAACCAGTTGACATGGACAAATTGCTTTCTATGATGAGAGTTTGGTTAAGCTAATTTTATGAAAGATACTGTGACTGACGTAATATCTTTTGAGCAGATAGAAGAGCTTATAGAGTGGGTTAATAAAATTCACGGTTTTGATTTTAGCGGTTATTCAAGAGCTTCTTTAAAAAGGCGAATAACGCGTATCATGCAGCTTCAGCAACTCTCCATGTACGAATTGAAATCTCTGCTCGTAAACAATGCAGCTTTCTTCGAGGAGTTTTTGATCGAAGTGACTGTAAACGTTACAGAGATGTTTCGTGATCCGAGCTTTTTTAGAGGCGTTAGAGAAAAGGTATTGCCTTACCTTTCTTCTTTTCAAAGAATAAAGGTTTGGAATGCGGGTTGTTCTACAGGCGAAGAACTGTATTCATTTGCAATTCTTCTCGATCAGGAAAACTTATATAACCGCTCTTTTTTGTATGGTACAGATATTAATAGAAATGTACTTAATACTGCGAAAAAGGGAATATATAACTTAAAGTTGATGAAGCAATATTCAGAAAACTATATGCTCTCCGGAGCATCAGGTTCGCTTTCTGATTATTATGTTGCTAAGTACGATGCAGCAACCATCGTAAATAATTTGAGAAAAAATATACTGTTCTCAGTTCATAATCTTGTATCAGACGGAGTATTCAACGAATTTCAGTTAATCTCCTGCCGAAACGTGATGATTTATTTCGATGTGGAATTGCAAAGTAAGGTGATCAATCTTTTTTACGAAAGTTTGTGTCCTCTAGGATTTTTGTGCCTTGGTTCAAAAGAAAGTTTAAGGAGTACCGAACTTTCAAAGAAGTTTAAAGTAATTGACAGAGCAGAAAATATTTACCAGAAAATTGGTTGACCCAGGTGATTTAACCAAAAATCGGCTTAAGGAGGCCAAAGTTGTTGTGATGGGTTGCTCTGCCGGAGGATTTACGTTGGTTTTTGATATTATATCAAAATTGCCAAAAAACTTTCCACTGCCTGTTATCGTAGTAATACACCGCAGTCGAAAACATAAATCCTCGATTGAGGAATTATTGAACACAAAGTCAAAGGCAATGGTAAAAGTTGCGAGCGAAAAGGATCAGTTGAGGAAGGGAAATGTATATTTTGCTCCTTCAGACTATCATCTTTTGTTAGAGCCTGACGGATCATTAACGCTGGATAGTTCTGAGCCGGTAATGTTTTCGCGGCCTTCCATCGATGTTACCTTTCAAAGTGTGGCCGATGTGTATAATGAGCATGTTATCGCAATTCTTCTTTCGGGTGCAAATAGCGATGGCGCCGAAGGGATTTGTTACATACACCAAAAAAACGGATTTACAATAATACAAAATCCGGATAGTGCAGAAGTGAGAACGATGCCGGAAGCGGCAATTAATAGGTGCAGTGCAGACTTGATATTAACTAATTTAGAAATATTTTCATTTATGGAGACTCTGGCAACAACCATCAACTTAGCATCATGACTGAACCGGTTAACATATTGATTGTTGATGATAAAATCGAGAATATAATTGCTCTTGAAGCACTTATACAACGCGATGATATCAACATCATAACAACTACTTCACCAAATGAAGCTTTAAGGCTATGTTGGCAGAAAGAGATTTCTATTGCTTTAGTCGATGTTCAAATGCCAGAAATGGATGGTTTTGAACTGGTTGATATAATTAAAAGTAATCCTAAAACCCGGGACATTCTCGTTGTTTTTGTAACCGCTATTTCAACGGAAACAAAGTATGCCGTTAAAGGTCTGGAAACCGGCGCTGTAGATTATTTGTACAAACCTCTAGATCCGTATATTACCAATGCCAAAGTAGACTCACTAATTAATCTTGTTCGCACCCAACTCGAGATTAAGCATAAAAATGTTGAGCTTGAGCGGTATCAGGAAGAATTGATTATCGCACGTGATCAGGCTGAAAAAGGGAAAAAAATTAAGGAACGTTTTCTGGCCAACATGAGCCACGAGATCAGAACGCCCTTGAACGGGATTCTTGGACTTGCTCATTTACTTAAAAATACTGAGCTCGACGCCGAACAAACCCGAATGCTGGATCTTTTAAAGTTATCTTCTGAAGCATTATTGGGTGTAATCAACGATATTCTTGATATTTCAAAAATAGAAGCCGGTAAGTTTAAAATAGTACGTACAGAAACCAACGTAGCCAATCTTTGCAAATCGGTTATCGATTTGCTTAAATATAAAGCTGAAGAAAAAGGAATTACCATTGATGTAGAAGTTGAAGATACGATTCCTCAACTCATAATGGCAGATTCAATGCGACTGAACCAAATTCTTTTAAACTTACTGTCTAACGCCATTAAGTTTACTGATGTGGGTACCGTGGTATTGAAACTAAATGTCCTTGAATCAGATGAGGGAAGAATTAAACTTAAATTCAGTGTAATTGATTCGGGTATCGGTATTCCGGAAGATAAGATTGGTAAGATATTCGAGTCTTATGAGCAGGCAGATGATGATACCGACCACAAATACGGTGGTACAGGTTTAGGCTTGTCGATTGTTAAAAAGCTGGTAGAGCTCAAAGGTGGCGAGTTGCATGTAAGTAGCGAGTTTGGTAAAGGAAGTACGTTTGCTTTCAGCAACTGGTATGATATTGCCGCTAACCAAAAGCAAACCTCTCGCATCAATCCTGCCGACTTGGCCAAATTTGACAACGTATCAGTCTTGGTTGCAGAGGATAACACCATTAATCAATTTATGATTAAGAAGATTCTCACCAGTTGGAATCTAAAGGTAACTATAGTAGAACACGGCGAACTGGCCCTAGAAGCACTTAAAGATACTCCATTCGATATTGTGTTGATGGATACGCATATGCCGGTAATGGGCGGTTTTGAAACTACACGCAGAATCAGAAAGACCTTGCCAGATGGTGTAAACAATATTCCGATTATTTCACTTTCGGCAGCTGTATTGGAAGAAGAATTGCAGGAAGCTTATGACGCAGGAGTAAATGATATTGTGAGTAAACCTTTCGATCTAAGTGTGCTCCATCATAAGATTCAGAAGCTCGTGAATCAGTACCGCGAAGAGTTTGGAGTAATTTGATAAGCTTTAAATATCTGACAGCTTTACCAATAGCTACGGAAAATAAAAATCAACTAAAATCATCATGAGTATGCTGATCACCAACCATGCTCAATACCAATGATAGCTTCATAGCCATTAAAAAAACAAATTAGATTCTTATGAAAAAATGTTTTGATATGTCGGCAGAAACCTTACTTTTGCAGTCCTGTTAAAATCCTAATGCGGAAGTGGCGTAATTGGTAGCCGCACCAGACTTAGGATCTGGCGCTTCACGGCGTGGGGGTTCGAGTCCCTTCTTCCGCACACCATTCCCTCCGAGTAATCGGGGGGAATTTTTGTATAGATACGAACGTAAACACTTTTTATAATGAATATCACCCAGGAGAAAATCAATAACCTTAATTCAGTTGTTACTGTTAAAATTCAACCAGAAGATTACCTTGAGCGTGTGGAAAAGGCAATTAAGACGCAAGCCAAAAAGGCAAAGCTTCCGGGATTCCGCCCGGGTATGGTGCCTGCATCTCACATTAAAAGAATGTACGGTAAAAGTATTTTGGTAGATGAGATCAATAACTTGTTAAGCGATTCTCTTACTTCTTATATTAACGATAATAAAATTGAGGTTTTGGGGCAGCCGCTTCCAAAAGTCGATACCAGCAAAGAGTTTAACTGGGATTATAACGAGGAGTTTGAATTCAACTATGAACTGGGTTTAGCCCCAGAGTTTGAAATTTCCTTATCGGAGGCTGACAAGTTAACTGCTTATCAAATTAAGGCCGATGCTGAAACTCTTGAATCCAGAATCAAAAATCTGCGTAAGAGTTATGGCAAAATGACAAACCCGGAAGTTTCGGCAGAAGATGATGTTTTATATGCTGAATTAGCACAGTTATCTCCGGATGGCTCTGTATTTGAAGAAGGTATTTCAAATACGGTGTCTATAAGATTAGACTCAATTAAGGACGAAGCAATCGGCAAATCTTTAGTGGGTTTGAAAATTGATGATGTTGTAGAATTAGACCTTAAAAAAGCGTTTGATAATGATGCAGCGGCCATTGCAAAAGTTTTAAATATTCCGGAAGAAGATGCTGCAGAGTTACAATCAAACTTCCGGTTAACCGTTAAAAATATAAACCGTTTAGAAGAGGCTGATTATAACCAGGAGTTTTTCGATAAAATATATCCCGGTGGCGAAGTGACTAGCGAAGAGCAATTTAAGGCGAAGGTAACCGAGGAGATTGAAGGTATGATGGCTCAAAATGCTGATCAGAAACTTCACAGCGATTTGATCCAGTATGGTTTGGATAAAGTACAATTCGAGTTACCTGATGATTTTTTAAAGCGATGGTTAAAAGAAACAAATCAAAATATAACTGCTGAAGAATTAGAAAGCGGTTATAATGATTTCGCCAAAAACCTTAAATGGACCTTGATTGAAAACAAGATCATTAAGGAAAATAAAATTGAAATTAAGTATGAGGATGTTTTAGCTTCTGCAAAGCAAAAATTAGATGCTCAATTCAGAATGTATAGCCCGCAGGCACTTCCTGAAGAGCAACTAGCACAATACACTGTTCAGTTTTTGCAGAACAAAGAAAATGCTAACAGAACGTTTGAAGAAGTTAAAGCTCAGAAAGTATTTGAATACTTGAAAAGTGTGATTACATTAGACAAGAAAGAAATCGATTACAATAAATTCATAGAGTTAAAGTAGTGGTTGTTTAGTAGTGAAAGGGAGAAATTCTTATTGATTTATTGAACATATGTTAAACTTTCCACTTATAAAACTGTATAACTATTGAGATGAATATTGATAAAAATGAATTCCGTAATTATGCTGTAAAGCACCACCGAATTGGTAGTCAGCATGTAGATAAGTTTATTGGCAGGGTAGAATCAAACTATCCAAAGTCGATGACACCATATATCATTGAAGAGCGTCAGTTAAATGTTGCTCAAATGGACGTTTTTTCGCGTTTAATGATGGATCGTATCATCTTTTTAGGCGATGCTATCTACGATCAGAATGCGAATATTATACAGGCACAACTGCTTTTTCTTCAGTCTACTGATAATAAACGAGACATTCAGATTTATATAAATTCTCCGGGTGGTTCTGTGTATGCCGGTTTAGGGATTTATGACACCATTCAGTTTATTACTCCCGATGTAGCAACGATTTGTACAGGTATGGCTGCATCTATGGGTGCTGTGTTATTATGTGCCGGTGCAGAAGGTAAAAGGGCTGCTTTGCCGCATTCAAGGGTAATGATTCACCAGCCATCTGGCGGTGCTCAGGGAGTAGCATCAGATATGGAAATCAATTTAAGAGAAATGCTTAAG
>DASVRX010000093.1:0-5865 GCA_036388375.1 Pedobacter sp.
TAAACAAAATTTATAACCTACAATGTTTACTCTGTTTATATAATAAGCAAAAATCACTGCTCGTTCCGTTCTCTGCACCTAACTTTCCTCAGGAGTATATCGCAGCGCATTCAAAAGGGTTTCCTGCTACAACAGATAATGGGGCTTGTGGCTCAGCAGGCTTTACCAAACAGACTTTTATTGTCAGCGATATTATAAATCATCCGGTTTATAAGCAGTATAAAGAAATTCTTTTGAAAAACAATCTGCGTTCTTGCTGGGCGCATCCAATGGTTAGCTCAAAAGATGAGCTGATAGGCACGTTAGCAGTATACCACGGATCTGTAAGAGAGCCTGATGACCAGGAAAGGGAACTAATTAAACGAGTAAGCGCATTCCTGCAAACCCTGATTGAAAGCCACCAGGTAAAAGACAACCTCATCATTAGTAATGAAAAATACAAATTCATTACTCATGCAACTAACGACGCTACGTACGATTGGAATATGGATGATGAGTACCTTTACTGGGGTGAAGGTGCAGGTAAACTTTTTGGATACTCAGAGTTAAGAAGTAAGATTGCTGATTGGGGAAACAGAATCCATGTTGAGGAGCGTGACAGAGTTAATGAGTCGTTAGACAAAGCGCTTGAAGATCCTTTAGTTAATTACTGGCATGAAGAATACAGGTACGAAAGAGCAGATGGTACTTTTGCATTTGTAATGGATGATGGTTATATCTTAAGAAATGAAAATCACGTTCCAATTCGAATGGTTGGTGCAATGAAAGATCTTACAAAGCTTAAAGAAAATGCAAATCAGATCCTTCTACAGAATAATCGTTTACAAGAAATCGCTATGATCAATTCGCATCAGATAAGGAAACCCCTGGCAAACGTTCTTGGAATAATTAATGCGCTTAAAGCAGCCGATCCGGCAGAATTGAACGAGTTACTAAGTTTGCTGGATGAAAGCGGACATGAGCTGGACGATATTATTCGGATGATCGCTAAAAAAACCTTAGTATAGCCAATCATACTATAATCTCCCTCAACCATAGGAAAACAAGAATATATTGAGGTACTTTTGCAGGAGATATTATACCTGTTTGGATAAATTGATGTTTGGGAAATTTTTCATTCTCACTATAGGGTTTTGGCTGTTTGTACTTGGTGTAAGTGCCCAAACTGATTCCATCACCTCGGGTCAATCTACAAATTCATTAATAAGGCCCCGGCGTTTGGCTTTCGCCGATTCAGCATCGCTTGCCAGATGGCAATTGAGAAAAGATTCTATTCAGCATCTCAAAGACTCGATAAAGGCAGCAGGCGATTCGATCAGCATGGTTTTCATTAAAAGACCAGATCCCAACAGGCCAAACCGTTTTAGAGATAGCCTGATCGAGCTTTATTCGGTAAAAGATGCAGACTTTCAATCATGGATCAAGAAATTTCCAAAAAAGATTGACCCGTTTGACAAAGGCAATCCCCGGGCTAAAGGCGAACTATGGATTATTGCTTTTGTGGTAGTACTGCTTTTCTGTTTCGCGTTATTGAAAAATGCATTTTCAAAAGAACTTTCGGCAATTATTCAGGCGTTTTATAGTAATCGGGTTTTAGGACAAATTAATAAAGAAGAGAAGTTTTTTAATTCCTGGCCATTTATCTTTCTCTATCTCCTATTCGGTTTTATAATCGGCATGTTCTTATACCAATGTGGTAAGTACTTCCAACTATCTTACAACTACAGTGGCTTTGGGTGGTTTATGCGCCTTTCGGTTATTGTTATCATAATGTTCACTGCAAAAATACTGATCCTTAGAATTTTAGGATTCTTGCTTGACGCAGCAAAAGTTGTAAAAGAATATGTGTCGATTTTAATCTTAAGTTACTTTAATACGGCATTGATTTTCCTGCCAATTGTCATAGCCTTTTGCCTCACCCCGGCAAGGTATGCACCGGTATATATTTATCTGTGCTTCATATTAATAGCTTGTATTTTCATTGTTCAGTTTTTTAGGGCTGCATCAAATATTTTGTCGGGATACAGGTTTCCCATTGTATATTTAATTTTCTATCTTTGTGCCCTCGAAATTTGCCCATTATTAATTCTAATTAAAGCTCTTAGGTTTTAGAAGTATGCACTCAACAGATGCTAGAAAAACAAAGGTGAAAAGTATATTGGTTACACTACCAAAGCCAGATACTGAAAAATCACCTTATTACGAATTGGCAAAGAAACTGAATATTAAAGTAGACTTCCGTTCTTTTATCCATGTAGAAGGAGTGCCGGCTAAAGAATTCAGAAAAGAAAAATTAAACTTCGCTGATTTTACTGCTGTAATATTCACCAGCAAAAACGCTATTGATCATTTTTTTAGAGTATGCGAAGAAATGAGGTACGATGTACCTGCAGAAATGAAATATTTTTGCTTATCAGAAACTATCGCTTTATACCTTCAAAAATACATTCAGTATAGAAAAAGAAAAATATTTTTCGGAAAGCAAACTGCCAGTGATTTAGCAGAAGTGCTTAAAAAGCACACCTCCGAACGTTTTTTATACCCCTGCTCTGACGTATCTGCCGAAGAAACCCAAAAATTCCTCATCGAGAACGGCTATGAATTTACCCAAGCCGTTTTGTTCCGCACCGTATGCAGTGATCTTTCTGATCTTGCCAATGTTTTTTACGATGTAATCGTCTTTTTTAGCCCTTCAAGCGTACAATCGTTGTATAAAAATTTCCCCACCTTCGAGCAAAATAATACCCGAATTGCTGCGTTTGGGGTTAGTACGCAAAAAGCTATTAGCGATAGAAACCTGATTGTTGATATTCCTGCCCCTACCCCGAGTGCTCCAAGCATGACTATGGCTATAGAGCAGTATATCAAACAAGTGAATAAATAGTTCGCTATCAGCTCGTCAAAAAAAACTTAAAATCCAGTAACATTTTTTGGATAGTTTGCGTAACAGGAACTCTGAATGTCATGGAATATGAAATAAAAACATGTTCTTTCATTAGTTTACTGTTTGGATAATGATATTTAATAAATAGATTTATTGTCGATAGTTCCAATTTGAAAAATGTGTATGCCCTTAAATAGAATGAAAAAAATTTACATTATCGCTCTCTCAATTATAGCGGCTCTCACCAGCGGATGCGGAAGAGGGACAGGTGGTGAACTGATTGGTGTAAAGACCAAAAACATTTCCACCACAAAAGTTCCGTTAGGCATGGTTTATATACCAGCCGGTACATTCGTAATGGGACAAACCGATCAGGATATCACATTTGCCCAAATAGCTCAAAATAAACAAGTAACCGTTCAGGCCTTTTTTATGGATGAAACGGAGATTACTAATAGTAAATATCGTCAATTCGTAAATTGGGTTAGAGATTCGATAGCTATAAAAGATTATCTACAAGATCCTAATTATTTCATAAAGCCTAAAAAAGGAACTCCTGACCCAAATACACCGCAATATATTGATTGGAAAAAAGCCAGAACGGTTTGGAGCAATAAAAAAGGAGCGGCAGCAGGTAATGCAGCAAAACTACAGGCAATGTATTACCAGGGCGAAGATAAAATATTTGATAAGAATGAGATTGATGTACGTATTCTTAAATACAATTTCGCAATTATGAAATTCAGGGAAGCTGCAAACTTCCGTACTGATAAATCAAGAAAACGTTCTGATAATATATTACGTGATACAGTAGCTATATACCCGGATACACTTGTATGGTTATCCGATTTTGCTTATGCTCAGAACGAACCATTAACCCAGGGTTATTTTTCACACCCTGCTTTCAAAGATTACCCTGTTGTAGGTGTAACCTGGCGTCAAGCCCGTGCCTTTACTGTATGGCGTACCCGCTTGTACTCATCTTATGCACATAGCCGGAAAATGCCTGAATATATCCGTGCAGCTTATATGCTTCCAACTGAGGCGGAATTTGAATATGCTGCACGCGGCGGAAGGATTGGTAACGATTACCCATGGGGAGGCCCATATATCAGAAATGCTAAAGGCTGTTTAATGGCTAACTTTAAGCCTGGCCGTGGTAATTATATTGATGATGGTGGCCCCTTTACTGTAAACGTTAAGTCTTATTACCCCAATGATTTTGGCCTGTATAATATGGCTGGAAACGTATCAGAATGGACTTCGTCTGCATTTGATGAATCTGCCTCAACATTTACCCATGACTTGAACCCCACTTTCAATTACGAAGCTAAAGGAAATGACCCTGAAGTATTGAAACGTAAAACGGTTAGAGGTGGATCTTGGAAAGACATTGGCTACTTCTTACAAAACTCTACCAGAAGTTTTGAATATCAAGACACTGCAAAATCTTATGTTGGCTTCCGTTGCGTAACGCACTTCCCTGGAAGGGATATAAGGGACAAAAGGCAATAAAATCATCTCTCGAACATCTAAACACATCTAGTTAATCTATTAACAATCTCAAATCTTATTATGGCTGGTAAATCATCTTTCAAATTAGAGCCACTTCACACAGCAATTTCCTGGGGTGCAAGTGTGGTTATCATTGGTGCATTATTTAAAATCCTTCACCTTGGAGGTATCTGGGGAAACTACATGATTGGTGCCGGACTTGGTGTTGAAGCATTTTTGTTCTTTCTTACTGGTTTCTTTGCCCCTGAAAAAGATCCAGCCTGGGATACGGTTTATCCTGAATTACGTGAAGATTATAACGGAGAACTGCCAAAATCATCGGTTCGTTCTAATGTATCATCATCCCCCTCTTCTACAGCAGCCCTTGATAAAATGCTGGAAGATGCAAAAATTGGCCCTGAATTGATTGAAAGTTTAGGAACAGGTTTGAGAACTTTTGGCGACAAAGTTTCGACAATATCGAATATTGCCGATGCTTCAACAGCTACAAATGAATTTACAGATAAAGTTAAAACTGCTAGTGCAAGTTATGATAAGTTGAGCACGTCTTTCGATAAAGCATCTGCCAACTTACAGGAAATGGCTAATTCAAATATTGATTCGAAAGCTTACCATGATCAGGTAAATAGCCTGGCCAGAAATCTTTCAGCATTAAACGCAGTTTACGAACTTGAATTACAAGACTCTAGCGCTCACTTAAAATCAATGAACAAATTTTACCAGAATCTTTCATTAACCATGCAAAACTTTAACGAGTCAATGGATGATTCTAAACAATTTAAAGAAGAAGTTGGTCGCTTGTCGAAAAATCTCGCTTCCTTAAATGCTGTCTACGGAAACATGCTTTCTGCAATGAATCAGCCTCGTGTTTAATTAATTGTTTAATTGATCTTACAAAAATCTAAATAACGCATGGCTGGAGGTAAAGAATCTGCAAGGCAGAAGATGATTAATATCATGTATTTGGTATTACTCGCAATGCTTGCATTGAATGTTTCCGATACAATATTAAATGCCTTTAAAAATATCAACGATAGTTTAATAGCATCGTCAACAAATGTAGAATCTAGTGTTGCACAGTTGATGACATCATTTGAAAATACAAAACTGAAAGAACAACCCGACAGGGCCAGACCTGTGTTCGAAAAAGCAAAAGAGGCTTTAAGAATTGGGGAAGAACTGAATAAGTACATCATTGATCTTAAAAAACAGTTTACTACTGCCGGAAATGGAATAGATGTGCAAACCGGCGATTTAGTTGAACGGTCAAATCTTGATATCGCTACCGGTATTATGATTAATAATAAAGAGGGTGAGAAGTTGAAAAATAAAATTAATGAAACCCGAGAAAAACTTGTGGCTTTAGTTGACCCTAAAGACAGAGGCGGCCTTACGTTTTCATTAGAAGCAAAAGACCCTGAAAAAAGACTAGAAGGCGTAAGAAAGAACTGGGAAGAATTAAACTT
>DASVRX010000094.1:0-7418 GCA_036388375.1 Pedobacter sp.
CCTAAATATATTATAAGTATTTCTTGATAACACCAATTCCCTTAACAAACTTTTATTTAAAGAGTTCTTAAACTGAAAATATAATATATATACTGGAACGGGCCAGAGATTTGGACTATAGGTAAAGCAGTTGGAAGGGAGGGAAATATTAATTAGAAATCTTAATCGGGGTGATTAAGAGAAAAGAACCATCCGAACCATAAAAGTTCGGATGGTTTACTATTACATCGCTTCAGAAACAACTTCCTGAACTTCAGGAACCATTCTCTTAAGCAAACTTTCAATCCCCGCCTTTAGGGTAAAAGTTGATGATGGACAGCCACTACATGAACCTCGCAATTCAACTGTTACTACACCTTCATTAAAAGATTTATAGCTAATGGCACCGCCATCCTGCTCAACAGCCGGGCGTACATAGTCGTGCAAAATTTGCTGGATTTTTATTTCCTGTTCTGTTCCTTCAAAAGCAGGCGCTTCTTCGGAGTTGGCAACTTCCTGAATTTTAAGTTCTGATTCAACCGCACCTTTCACAAATTCTTTTAACATTGGTTCGATATCAACCCAATCAGCATCCTCAGTTTTAGTAATTGTCACGAAGTTGCTTGCAAAAAATACTCCGTTAACGAAGTTGAACTTGTATAATTCTTTGGCAAACGGAGACGACTCTGCACTTTCTTTTGTAGCATAATCTGCACTTCCATTTAATAAGAGCTTATTTACCAGAAACTTCATAGTAGCCGGATTCGGCGTTGTTTCTGTATATACATTTATATTACTTGCCATTGTAGCCATATTCTGATCTTTACGGAAACAAATTTACTTATTTTCTTAGCAGTTAAATTCCAATTGAGGCCTTTTTACGTCAGCATGACTGCTTCAAACTACCCCGGTATATGTCGACGGAGTGATTTTTTTAATTTCCTCTTTTACAACATCCGAAACATCAAGCGTGTTTACAAATTCCGAAATTGTCGCAGCACTTATTTTCTGATTAGTCCTGGTTAACTCTTTTAACGCTTCGTATGGGTTTGGATACGCTTCGCGACGTAATATCGTTTGAATCGCTTCGGCAACTACCGCCCAATTATCTTCAAGATCTTGGGCTATTGCAGCTTCATTTAGTAATAGCTTTGCTAATCCTCTTTGAGTCGACTTAATCGCAATTAAAGTATGAGCTACCGGAACGCCGATGTTTCTTAAAACGGTGGAGTCGGTTAAATCGCGTTGCAATCTGGATACCGGAAGCTTCGCCGCCAGGTGTTCAAACATCGCGTTAGCTAAACCAATATTACCTTCTGAGTTTTCAAAATCGATAGGATTGACCTTATGCGGCATAGCCGATGAGCCCACTTCGCCTGCTTTAATTTTCTGGCGGAAATAGTTCATTGAGATGTAGGTCCACATATCCCGATCAAGGTCGAGAATAATGTTATTTATTCGCTTTAAGGCATCGCATTGAGATGCGAAATTATCGTAATGCTCAATTTGAGTGGTGTATTGCGAACGGTTTAACCCCAGTGTGTTGTTTACAAACTTATTGGCAAAGGCTGTCCAGTCGATTTGGGGATAAGCTACAGTATGCGCATTAAAATTACCCGTTGCACCGCCAAACTTCGCTGAATACGGGATCGTTTTAAATTGAGCTAGTTGGGCTTCGAGTCGTTCCACGTAAACCCGAATTTCTTTACCTAAACGGGTGGGAGAAGCCGGCTGTCCATGTGTATGTGCCAGCATGGCAATTGATTCCCATTCAGCTGCCCGAGTTTTTAGGTTTTCAATCAGCTCGACTATCGCAGGAAGGTAAACGTTTTGAACGGCAAGTTTAAAAGAATGGGGGATGCAGGTATTATTAATATCCTGCGAGGTTAGTCCGAAGTGGATAAACTCCTTAAAATCTCCAAAATTTAGTTTATCGAATTCTTCCTTAATAAAGTATTCAACAGCTTTAACATCATGATTGGTGATGCTTTCGATGTCTTTTATACGCTGAGCGTGGTCTTCATTAAAATTCTTGTAAATAGATCTTAGCGCCTCATAATTGTCTTTTGAAAAGTCCTTTAACTGCGGAAGCGGCAAATCACAAAGCGCAATGAAATATTCTATTTCCACATAAACCCGGTATTCAATTAATGCTGCTTCAGAAAAATAAGCTGCCAGTTCTCCGGTAGTTTTCCGGTAACGACCGTCTATTGGCGAAATGGCATTTAAAGGCGATAAACTCATAGAACTCAAAATTTGGCGCAATTTACGCTTTTCAAGCTTATCGGGATAGCAAGGTTTTGTTTAAGATAAATTTAACATAATGGAAACTTTGTTATTAAAAAAAGTTTCCATAGTTTTGCGCGTGTTGAATCGTAAGGATTAAAATGGAGCTAAGGGAAAGAATATTAACAGAAGCAGACGACCTGTTTTGTAAGTTCGGTGTAAAGAGGATTACAATGGACGACGTTGCTAAGCAATTAGGAATGTCCAAAAAAACCATTTACCAGCATTTCAAAGACAAAAATGAATTAGTGTATGTACTGATTCAAAATATGCTTGAAGCGCAGATGAAAGTGATGGATGAACAGGCTGCTTCCGCAGAAAATGCAGTGCAGGAAGTTTTTCTGGTTGTAACACATTTGCAAGATATGCTCTCTAAGATGAACCCGATGATTTTTTACGATTTGCAGAAGTATCATCCGGAAGTGTGGACCTTGTTTAAAAATTTCAGGTACTCCTATATGAAGGATTGCCTGTTGAAAAATTTAAAGTGTGGTGTTGAAGAGGGATTGTTTAGAGATAATTTGAATTTTGAAATAATGGCGACCATGCGGATTGAACAGTGTGATATGGTCTTCAATCAGATCGTTTTTCCGCCTGGCAAGTATATGATTTCGGAGGTGATGATCGAAATAACCGAGCATTATTTATATGGTCTCTGCACCTTAAAAGGTCATAAATTAATTAATAAATACAAACAAATAACAGAAGAATAAGAATATGAGATTTACCTTATCCATACTAATCATTCTAAGTTCAATCATTGCTAAAGCACAGGAGATTGTGCCGGCAGAAAGAACCTTCCGGTTTAATCTGCAGGAATGTTTAGAGTACGCTTATAAGAACAACGATTCGTTGAAGAATGCGCAACTTGATATTCAGAGTGCGAAATATAGAGTAAGAGAAACTGTAGGAATTGGCCTTCCACAAGTGAATGGAACGGCAAGTTTTCAGGATTATATTAAAGTTCCTCAGATCCCATTTCCAAATTTTGGATATCTATTTCAAGATATCTTGTTTCAACAAAACGTTACAACCAGTGGTGGAGGCATCGTAGATCCCCCTACCGGAGAGCGCACTTCGTTGATCGGTTTCCAACAAAAGTACAACGCAAATTACGGCATCAGTGTTAACCAACTATTATTCAGCGGAACTTACCTTGTTGGCCTAAAAGCATCAAGGACATATAAAGAATTAAGCGAAAAGAGCTTTACCCGTACCAAAATTGCTACTACCGTGGCTGTCACCAAGGCCTATTACCAGGTTTTAGTGAGTAATGAACAGTTGAAGTTACTAGACGCAAACATCAAGCAACTTGGTCAGCAGCTAAAAGAAACAACTGAGCTTAACAAGCAGGGTTTCGTAGAAAAAATCGATTTAGATCGCCTAAGAGTGGTTTATAATAACCTAAACACTACAAGAGAAAACACCGAACGCTTATTAATTCTTGCAACTCAACTTTTAAAGTTTCAAATGGGTATGCCGATCACGGAAAGCTTAGCGGTAAAAGAAAGAATTACTGATGTGAATTTAGATTTGGCTTCAACAATAAATGTAGATACGGCTGCTTATAAAAACAGAGTAGAGTACAGCTTATTAGAAACTCAGGCTCGTTTGAACGATCTGAATGTTAAGCGATTAAAGTCGCTTGCTTTGCCAAGTTTGGCTGCAATTGGAAGTGCGGGGAACTCATTCCAGGCAGCTAAATTCAACAATCTTTTTGATATGAATTTACCATCGGTCTTTATTGGCTTACAACTTAATGTTCCAATATTTTCTGGTTTTCAAAGAACATATCAAGTTAAGCAGGCGCAAATCGAGTCGCAGAAGACGAATAACGTTTTGAATATCGCTAAAAACGGGTTCCTTCTCCAGCAGGAGCAATCTAAAATAAGATATCAGAATGGTTTAAAGTCTTTAAGTAATCAGCGAGCCAACATGGACCTCGCCCGAGAAGTACTTCGCGTATCCAGCATAAAATATAAAGAGGGCGTAGGTTCAAGCATCGAAGTTACCCAAGCTCAAACCGCATTAGAAACAGCTGAAAATAATTATATCCAGGCATTATATGATGCTTTGGTATCTAAAGTAGATCTAGACAATGCTTACGGACGTATCCAATAACCTTATCACCGAAATGAATATGAAAAAATTAATTTATCTGGCAGTAATTGTAGTAATAGCTGCTTGTGGCAAGCCAAAAGATAAAAAGGCGGAATTAGAACAATATAAAAAAGAGCGCAACGAACTGAATATCAAAATTGCTGCGCTTGAGAAAGAAGTAGGCGTTAAAATTGAAAAGAACGCTGCGGACGTGTCAGTTATTGAACTCAGCCCTGCAACTTTTAGAAATTATGTTGAGGTACAAGGAAAAGTAGATGCAAAAGAAAATGTGCAGGTTAACCCGGAAGCTCCGGGTGTAATAACTGCAATTTTTGTGTCTGCCGGTCAGCGTGTTGGGCGTGGCCAGACGTTAGCTCAACTTGATGATAAGGTACTTCGTCAAAGTATCTCACAATTGCAAACACAATTAGAACTTGCAAACTCTTTATACCGCCGCCAAAAAAACCTTTGGGATCAGAAGATTGGAACGGAGGTTCAGTTTCTGACGGCTAAAAGTCAAAAAGAAGGATTAGAGCGCCAAATGGGGGTTTTACGTTCTCAGCAATCACTCTACAGGATTAAATCACCGATCTCTGGAACAGTCGACCAAATGGAATTGAAGCTTGGGCAGGCGGTTTCTCCGGGTATGCCGGGAATCACAGTGGTGAATACAAGTAATTTACGGGTAAAGGCCCTTGTAGCAGAATCATATGCTGGTCGTGTTAACCAGGGCGACGAGGTAGAGATTATTTTACCTGACGTACCGGATAGTGTAAAAACCAGGGTAACCTATGCTTCACGTGTAATTGATCCCGTTTCCCGGAGCTTTAACGTAGAAGTTAAGCTTCCTGCCAAAGCAAGTTATCGCCCGAATATGCTTGCGGTGCTTCGTATTGTTGATTATAAAATTGATAAAGCTCTTACAGTTCCTATCAACGCTATTCAAAAGTCTGAGACAGCCGATTATGTTTATGTAGCCGAGAACGGAAAAGCGAAACGCGTAAATGTGCGTACCGGTAAAGTCTCTGAAGGCCAGGCCGAAATATTGGTGGGGCTTAAAGAGGGAGATAAGGTGATTGTACATGGAATGCAGGATTTGAATGAGGGTGACCCGGTTAAGTTTTAACCTGCACAGCTAAACACAAAGAAAATGAAAGACGTAAATAAAGAATTTGGGCCGTCAAGCTGGGCTATAGAAAATAAAACAGCTATTTATGTGCTCACCTTGATTGTCACTATTATGGGTTTAATGGCCTATAATAATTTACCAAAAGAAAATTTCCCCGAAATCGTGATTCCAAAAATCATGGTTTACACTTTGTATCCGGGTACTTCTCCTGCAAATATGGAGAATTTAATCACCAAGCATATTGAGAAACAGTTGCGGGGTCAGGAGGGTCTGAAAAAAGTAACCTCTAGTTCGATACAAAGTATGTCGTTAATCACCGCAGAATTTAACACTAATATTGATATAGACGAGGCCAAACAACGTGTTAAAGATGCAGTAGATAAAGCGGAACAAGATCTGCCCCAGGATTTACCGAACGACCCGCAGGTTTTTGATATCAACCTTTCAGACCTGCCTATTATGTATGTTAACGTTTCGGGCGATTATGATTTGAAACGTTTGAAAGAGTATGCCGATGATCTGAAGGATGAGATTGAGGGCATGAAGGAAATTTCTGAAGTAGAACTCGTGGGTGCATTAGATCCCGAAATTCAAATTAATGCGGATCTGAATAAAATGGCAGCGGCACAGATATCCTTTAACGACATCGAGGCTGCCGTTGGATATGAGAACTTAACGGTGCCGGGCGGTTCGGTTAAGATGGACGGTGTTCGCCGTGACATTAATGTAAAGCAGGATTTCAAATCGGCAGAAGAGATCGCAAATATTATCGTAAAAACACCTACGGGGGCTGCCGTTTATCTAAAAGACATAGCCGAGGTTAAAGATTCATTTAAAGAACAGGAAAGTTACGCCCGGCTATACGGCAAAAATGTAATCACCCTCCAGGTGAAAAAACGTGCAGGCGAGAATCTTATTGAAGCATCGGATAAAATAAATAGTCTGATTGCCGAAATGAAAGGAACTTCGCTTCCAAAAAACTTAAACATCACAATCACAGGAGACCAGTCAAATCAGACCCGGGTAACCCTACACGATTTGATTAATACAATCATCATCGGCTTTGTTCTGGTAACTATTATCCTGATGTTCTTTATGGGAGTTACCAATGCATTATTCGTTGCGTTGTCGGTGCCACTTTCCATGTTTGTTGCCTTTTTAGCGTTACCTGCTCTTGGTAGTCTATTCGACTTCAGTTTCACTATGAATATGATGGTATTGTTCTCGTTCCTGTTAGGATTGGGGATTGTAGTTGACGATGCTATTGTAGTTATCGAAAATACTCACCGAATATTTGATAATGGAAAAGTTCCTATCAAACAAGCTGCGAAGATAGCCGCAGGTGAAGTTTTTCTTCCGGTGCTTTCGGGTACATTAACCACTCTTGCACCTTTTATTCCACTGCTTTTTTGGCCGGGAATAATTGGGGAGTTTATGTTTTTCCTTCCGGCAACGCTGATAGTTACTTTACTGGCTTCACTGGTTGTTGCCTATATTATTAACCCGGTGTTTGCTGTTGATTTTATGAAGCCGCACCACGACGACGATCACGGCCGCCCTACTTTCGATCGTACGGTTAAACGTACACTCCTGATCCTTGCGGCTCTGGCTGTTCTGGGGTATGTCGTAAATTTCGGAATTGGTAATTTTGTAGTGCTTTTAGCGATACTTTACCTGCTGAATCATTTCTTTTTAACAAATGCAGTTAAACATTTTCAGAATGTAACCTGGCCAAGATTCCGGGATTGGTATACCCGGATGTTAACATGGGCAGTGGAACGGCCGAAAAGGCTCATTTTGGGAACCTTTGTACTTTTGATTGCTTCTTTTGTTCTATTCGGAGCTTTAGTTGGAGCCGGGGTTCAGAAAATTGTGTTCTTCCCGGATTCGGAACCTAATTTCCTATACGTATATGTTCAGTTAC
>DASVRX010000095.1:0-3742 GCA_036388375.1 Pedobacter sp.
ACATCAAATACCGACGGGTCAGCAAATAGCACGTCATTTTCTATCATGTATTGGCTGCCCTTTTTAATAGAAATGGATGCCCTTTTTAATCTGGCTACACTTTCTACATCCGGAAAATCCCTTTTTAAAGTTTGCGCCAGCGGAGGCATAGCTACTGCATACTGAACTTTATTCTCGCCCAGTTTAAGGTCTTCGTTAACACGATAAATCCGGTCGGCATTAACATGAAAGCGATCGTAACTTAATTCATCAATCACATAAAATACAATCAGCATACAGGCAGCCAATCCAAGGGAAAATCCGAAGATGTTAATTGCTGTAAACCCTTTGTTCTTTAAGAGGGAGCGCCAGGCGGATTTGAAGTAGTTTCTAAGCATCTTATTCCGTTCTTAAAGATTTTATAGGATTTGCCACCGCCGCTCTATAAACCTTAACACCTACAGTGATTGCTGATGTAAATAAAATAATGGATAATGTTAAAATGAAAGGCATTACTCCGATTTCTGGATGGTAAACATATATGAACCGGAATAGTATCTTATCAATAAACAGAAAACCCAGACCAGAACCAACTACAACAGAAATTAGGATCAGCTTAATAAAAGCCTTATTCATCAACCCGATTAGCGATATTACAGATGCTCCCAAAACTTTACGTATTCCAATTTCCTTTTTGCGTCTGATGATGTTTAAGGAAACCAATGCAAAAATTCCGGATGCTGATAGTAGAATTGTGGATATAGCAAGAAAGAACGCCACAGATTTGAAACCATCATTCAAGTAAATCTCTTTTTCAATGAGTTCGCTTTGCAGAAACCCTTTAAAAGGTTTGGCAGGTAAAACCTGATGCCAGGTATCTTGAATCGATTTATACACCGACAGCAAATTCGATTTTTCTGCCCTCAGCGTTATGTATTTGTAATCATATGCACTCGCAGATTTTAAAACAATTGATGGTACTTTTCCATGCAAACCCAGCTCTTTGTAATCAGCAACTACACCTACTATCGAATACCACGCACTATCTACTTTTATTTTTTGCCCTAGCGGGGATTTTACATTTAGGTTGGTTAAAAGAGTTTGATTAACGATAACGGAAGCATCTATGTCAAGACTATTCCCGGGATAAAAGTGACGCCCTTCGATCAGCTTAACGCCCGTTGTTTGTAAATAATCTTCTCCACCGACAGATGAAACGGTTGCGTTTATATTACCTGTCCCCGATTGAACTTTTAGTTGAGGAGAACCTTCACCAATTTGATTTACGGTGCCTGCAACACTAACAATTTGAGCGTTTTGTTTCAATGCGTTACTTAGTGTTTTATATTCCGATCCATTTTCAATCGGCAACACTGCAAGCTCATTTATTGCATAACCATAATCAACCGTTTGCTGAAACGATGCGTTTTTACTTAGGCTGATGCCTATTATCAATGCCAGACAAGAAAGGCTTAATTGTAGCGTGAGCAAAACTCGCGTGAAGTTGTTAGAGGACCCAAATCCGGTCTCGTCTTTCAAAATAGATATTGGTTTAAAAGAACTGATATATAAAGCAGGATACGCCCCCGAAATAATCGCTGTGAAGACAGGCAGGCCTAGTAAGAATATATATAATGATAAATTATCAAATTTAAAACGAAGATTTAAGTTCGAAATTGAGTTAAAAGAGGGCAATAGTAATCCAACAAAAATTACTGCAATAACTGATGCAATAATACAAAGCAGTAAATTTTCAATCAGGAATTGCTTGATTAATTGCTGGCGCACTCCGCCTAGTACTTTACGGATTCCTATTTCTTTTAAGCGGTTATTAGCAAACGAAATAGAGATATTGGTGAAATTAAAACAGGCAATTAACAAAATAAGAATAGACATAATTGCCGGACCTATTACAATCACTCCACGTGGGTTGGCGTTTAAAGCGCTTCCATAAACGTACCCTTTCAAATCACGATCAGAGCTTAATGCTATCTGGTTGAATGGTTGGAAGTGAAATCTGGTTAGTTCTCCATTCTCCCTTGTTTGGTTATAAAGCTTAACATAGCTTTGAAGCTGCTTTTCAATATTGGTAATTGCGCTTGCATTCGGAATCTGCACGAATGTGCTTACATCCGCATTACTTCTCCAATCAATTTGCTCTGTATCCGAAAAGTAATTATTGAATGAAGTGATAATATCAAATTGAAAACTTGAGTTTTCAGGAGCCTTTTCCAAAATGGCAGAGACGGTGTACAATTCATCTTCTCCCTTTTTATTCACCAGTGTGATTTGCTTGCCTAAAGGTGATTCGTTCTTAAAAAGCTTGGCAGCGAAAGCTTCACTTATGGTTACCGAATTTCGATTAGCAAATTGTGAAGCATTACCTCCCTTAAAAGAAAACTTAAACAACTTAAAGAATGAAGGGTCAGCATAGTGAATCCGTTCGCTAAACGAATGCTCGTGATTTTTAACCACACCACTTGTGCTGTATAGCCTTGCAACTTGCTTCACTCCCGAATTATTTTTAGCAATAGCCTGCCCTAAAGGCAACGGAGAAACGCCCCATTGCTGGATTGATCGGTCTACAAGCTTTTCGGTATTTAAGCGATAAACATCTTCTGTTTCAGTGTAATTAGCATCGAAACTATACCGATATTCATAATTAAGATATGATAGGATGCAGCAGGCCAGCGCGAAGCCCAGACTAATAATGTTTAATGCAACGAATATTTTATTCTTTGATAAAACGCGTATTGCTATTTTAAAGTAATTCTTAATCATATTATTAAAGTATGAGAGCAATCCTTTTACCCTTCTCTCCGTCATTAGGATTTACAATGCGATATTTAAGAAGGATTTTCAATCTTTCAACATAGTCTGTGTCCTTAAAGACTAATAAGTGAATCACACTATCTGTGTTGGCCTGTGATGACACAGACAAAGGGATAGATAACAGCTTAAATTATGCTTAATAGTTATTTCTCAACTATCGGTAACTCAAATTAACATTCCCATCACCTGCTCTTAATTCAACCGGAATTCCTCCTCCGTTTAGTTTGCCTTGTATTGAATTCTTCGCCGATGTTCCAGAGAAATTTTTCAATGGAGTATGAACAACACTGCCTCTTATATTAAGATTTAAACCTAAACGGTCAGGAATCGTTATCTTAATATTTCCGTCACCTGTTTTTAAGGATAGTTTTTTTCGTAATTCAACTACATTTCCATTAATGTTCCCATCCGAGGTGATTGCAGTAACCGAGCCCTCGGTGGTGTCAAAGTCAATATCGCCATCGGAGCTTGCTAAAGAAAGGTCTCCCTGTATTTTGCTTGCTTTCATGTCGCCATCCCCGGTCGAGGAATGCGCATTTCCAATAATGTCTTCCAGGCTCACGTTCCCGTCACTGGTTTTGAAACTTACAGCGCCCCTGATTACTCTTATCTGAATGTTTCCATCGGATGTGTTCCCTTTTATACTTCCTTTAATATTTGAAACATGAACATTTCCATCACCCGTTTTGATGACCTGATCACCAATAAGTCCAGAAATCGAGATATTCCCATCCGATGTTTTTAAATCACACGTAGTTTGTTTTGGGACATAAACTTTAAGGCTAACCGTGAGGTGGTTATTAGGGCCCTGAAGACGCAAGTCTTTCGGGTATTGAACATTGATTTTTAAACTATTCACGCTTGAGATGGCTTTTAATATCACTTCCTTCTCTATTTCCGCACGACTTATTTTAAGGAACGTATTGCTCCT
>DASVRX010000096.1:0-3545 GCA_036388375.1 Pedobacter sp.
AAATACTTTTAACTCAGTAAACTCATCATTTATTTGTTTCTCAAGTTTAGTGTTTGTTGCAATACCCATTAATCCCACAATGCGGATATTCTTCAATTCAGAATACTCCTCAGAACGTAGCATCTTAATCGCTTCATCATAACCCAGACCGAACTTTGTGTCTTCATCGGCTATGTAAATCTGTAAAAGGCAATCTATCACACGATTATTCTTGGCCGCTTGTTTGTTTACCTCAATTAAGAGTTTTAAGCTATCTATAGAGTGAATAAGATTTATAAATGGTGCGATGTACTTAACCTTATTTGTTTGAAGGTGCCCGATTAAATGCCACTCGATATCTTTAGGAAGCTGTTCGTGCTTTTCCGCAAGTTCCTGTACCTGGTTCTCGCCAAACACTCGTTGCCCGGCATTATAAGCCTCCATAATTTCCTCCCTAGATTTCGTTTTCGAAACCGCAATGAGTTTCGAATCATACGAATCCATTTCCTTCTTTAGTTTTGCGAGGTTGGCTGCAATGCTCATTTATGTGTATTTTTAGCGAAATTTCTGCTAAATTAATAAATGAGGCGCTTACTGTTACTGTTTTTTCTTTTCGTTTTTATATCATCATGTTCTGAAGGTGTGCCCAAAGGTATAATACCGCAAGAAGCCATGATTAATGTACTTACTGATTTACATCTTGCCGGTGGATTTGCTTATGCGAAGACAACGGATAGTACTAAATTCGATATTGATATCGTTTACAAATCCATATATAAGAAGCACAAAACCGACTCTGCGACTGTAAAAAAAAGTGTGGCTTATTATTCACGCAATCCGGAAAAGTTTGATCTGATTTATAAACAGGTTGAGTTAAATCTCAACAAATTGCAAAATTTCGAGCGAGAACGCGAAATTCGGATACAACAATTAGCTGCAAAGCGTCAACAACGGCTTGAAGCGATAAAAATGAGCAAGGCAAAGGTGGCCGCAGACGGGAAAGAAATGTTAAAAGGAATTTACGATTTTAACTTGCCTGAATATACATTGCCTGGTGCGGTTTATTTTACAAACTGGAATATGACCAGTAGAGCACCGTATAAAACCATAAGTTCAAAAACCGATTCCACAAAAAAAGCTTCTTTATCCAAGAAGCTGAATAAAAAATGATTTACCCCCCAACCGCCTCTGAGAAACTTGGTTTTGTTGAGATAAAGTCGCTGATCAAGGCTCATTGCTTAAGCGAAATGGGCCGCCAAATGGTCGACCGGATCCAGATGATGACCAACTTTGACCTGATAAATAAGTTTCTTTATCAAACCAAGGAATTCAAAGATATACTTGAGAATGATGCGCCCTTGCACATCAGGCACTTGTTTGATATCAAATCTTTGGCCGAAAAGATTCGTGTGGAAGGCGCTTTTCTAACCGAAGGAGAACTTCATCAGGTGTTACTTTCATTGCAAACTGTTTTTTCTGTAATCAGCTATTTTAATGAGCGCGAAGGCCGTTATCCAAACCTCGAAGGATTATTCGAACATCTTCCCATAGAGAAGAAAATCATTAAGAGTATCGAAGTTGTTATAAATGAAAAAGGATCGATTCGTTCAAACGCTTCCGCTGAATTACAGACTATTATTTCCGGCATCGCGAAAGCGGAATCGGAGGCTCGAAAAAAAGTAGATCAGATTTTCAAAAGCGCGCAAAACAGCGGCTGGACAGCTGATGGAAACTTAACGATCCGTGACGGCCGTTTGTGTATTCCCATCTTATCAGAAAATAAGCGAAAATTAAAGGGTTTTATTCATGATGAATCAGCTTCAGGACAAACCGTTTATATTGAACCCGAAGAAGTTTTTCATTTAAATAACCAGGTAAGAGACCTTGAATTTGATAAACGCAGAGAGATTGTAAGGATATTGACGGGATTAAGTAACGAATTACGCCCATATGTGCCTTTACTTTTAGCTTATCATGGCTTGCTTACAAAGCTTGATTTCGTTCGAGCTAAAGCACTTTTTTCGCAGCACATCGAAGCAGAACTTCCGATTCTTGTTCAAACACCCGAACTAAACTTAGTCAATGCCCGTCATCCCTTACTGTTTCTTAATCTGAAAAAAGAAGGGGTTACGGTTGTGCCTTTGAATATAAAAATAGATGAACAACAGCGTGTTGTGGTGTTATCGGGGCCCAATGCCGGAGGGAAGTCGGTGGCTATGAAAACGGTAGGTTTACTGCAAATTATGGTGCAGGCGGGCCTGCTGATTCCGGTTGACGAAAGTTCTAAAGTGGGGGTTTTTAAACAGGTTTTTGCAGATATAGGGGATGACCAGTCTATCGAAAGCGACTTGAGTACTTACAGTGCGCATCTTTCGAAGATGAAATATTTCGTTGAAAATGCGGGTGGTAAAACGCTTGTTCTAATAGATGAGTTTGGTACCGGTACCGATCCTCAATTTGGTGGCCCGATAGCCGAAGCTGTACTTGAGACTTTGAACCGGAAACACATTCGCGGGATTGTAACCACACATTACTCCAATTTAAAAGTGTTTGCAAATGCTGCGGAAGGCCTGGAAAATGCCTCTATGATTTTTGATAATCTGAAAATGCAGCCCATGTATATTTTGGAAACGGGTAAACCTGGAAGTTCTTATGCTTTCGAGATTGCACAAAAGATAGGCTTACCACCGCATGTAATAAATGCCGCAAAAAGTAAAATCGGCGTTCATCAGAAGAGAGTCGATACGTTATTAATTGACCTCGAACGGGATAAGAAGGAGATTTTAGAACAAAAGATCTCGGTGGAGAAGCAACAGAAGCGTGTGAATGTACTATTGGAGGAAAACGAAAAACTGAAAGCTTACCTGGATGAAAATAAGCGAGCGATTCTTAAGGATGCAAAAAAAGAGGCTCAGAATATTATCCTAAATGCCAATAAGCTAGTTGAAAACACTATATCGGAAATAAGGGAGAGCAAAGCTGATAAAGATATAACGCAGAAAATGAGGCAGAATCTTCAGCAGGAGTTGGAGAAAAATACTATTAAAGAGGCAAAACATAAACCAGTTGACGATACTCCTGATTTAAAGCCCGGCGATTGGGTTCGCTTGGAAGATTCGGAAACGGTGGCACAGGTTATTGATATTGCAAAGGATAACGTAATACTTGCCATGGGAGATTTGCGCTCGGTAGTTAAACGAAAACGTGTTCAAAAAATAGCGAATAAAGAAGTGCCGAAGGAAATTAGAAGGTCTTACTCTTCGCAAGTTACCGATGCTATCGCTCAGTTTAATCCCGAGATTGATGTAAGAGGTTTGCGGGGTGAAGAGGCTTTATATGAGATTGAAAAATATCTCGATCGCGCTTTAATGATAGGTTTTTCAAATCTTAAAATTATTCATGGCAAAGGCGATGGTATTTTGAGGAAGTTGATTCGTGATTATTTGAGAAAATATTCTCAGGTAACCAAAATGGAAGATGAACATGCAGACAGGGGTGGAGACGGGATTACGTATGTTTATTTGTGAAATGAAAACTCTCCAAAAGTTTAGAACTTTTGGAGAGTT
>DASVRX010000097.1:0-3610 GCA_036388375.1 Pedobacter sp.
ACAATCATCATGAAAAAAATTTTATTTACAGCTACACTATTGATTAGCAGCACTCTGCTTTTCTCGCAAACAAAGTTTGGTTTAAAAGCAGGGGTTAACTTTGCAAACCAACAGGTAAGTACTCAGGGAATAAGTGCTTCATTTTCATCACTTACTTCTTTTCACTTCATGGGCCTAGTTGATTATAGTATTAGCCCGGCATTTTCAATACAACCAGGATTAGGTATATCTGGAAAAGGCTTCAAATTTGATGTAGAGGATGTTACAGGTAAAATTAATCTAATGTATTTAGACATCCCGATTAATGCAGTTGCAAAATTTCCTATTAAGTCACTTGGAAAATTCTTTATTGGTGCAGGCCCCTATGCTGCAATTGGTATTTCTGGTAAAGGTACCGCTGATGGGGAAGAGGATAGTGACGATCTTTTCTCTGAAGAAGGAGGTTATAAAAGAGGGGACTTTGGTATGAACTTTTTAGGTGGTCTGGAATTTAAAAACGGAATTACATTTAATGCAAACTATGGTTTAGGACTTAGTAACGTTGCAGTAAACAATGAAGAAGATTTATCAATCAAAAACAAAGTTTTTTCGATATCGCTAGGTTTTTTATTCTAAAATAAAATCGTTTATTTGAAAGAGGCGTCTTAAATAAGATGCCTCTTTTTTATATCTGATTATGAAACAACTACTAATAGTCCGCCACGCCAAATCTGATTGGACCAGCGGAGCTCAAAAAGATTTTGATCGTCCGCTAAACAAGAGAGGTTTTAGAGATGCACCTGAAATGGCGGATCGTTTACTTCGTCAACACCTGATACCACAATTACTTGTAAGCAGTCCTGCCCTACGGGCTTACACAACTGCTTCAATATTTGCCGAAATATTTAACATTCATACCAAAGAGATTAAAACTGATAAAGCAATTTACGAAGCATCGTCCGGCTCGCTGTTACACCTCATTAATGCATTCGATAATAGATACAATTTTATTGCTTTGTTTGGGCATAACCCAGGAATAACCAATTTGGCAATTAACCTGTGTAATACTGATGTTTACGATATTCCAACTTGCGGAATGATCTTAATCGAATTTCCAATAGACGACTGGAAAATGGTTAGTAAAGATTCCGGCGAGCAAACGCTTTATGATTATCCGAAGAGTGAAGAAGATTAAGCCAGTTTATATGTTTTCCCCGGTAAGGAAATTACAATTCCCTGCATTTCTAATCCAAGAATAGTTACGGCGAGTTTACTCTGTGGAAAGCCGGTTTGTATTGCAAGCTCATCTACGCCAGTTTGCCCTTGAGCTATTAATACATCAGCTATTTTCTTTTCATCAGAACTCAAATTTAATCGCAAACTGAGCTGTTTAGTTTCGTCTATTGGCTGAGTAGTAGTCCATCCCAATAAGTATTCCAGATCCTTTGCACTAGTTATCAAATTTGCGCGATGTGTTTTAATCAAGTAATTGCATCCTGCCGAAAATTCTTGCTTGATATTTCCCGGAAAGGAAAATACATCCCTATTATAAGAGTTAGCAAGCTCAGCCGTAATCAAAGCACCACCCGTTAAGCTTGCCTCAACAATTACAGTTGCATCGGCCATGCCTGCTACGATCCTATTTCTTTTTGGGAAGTTCTCCCTATCAGGGTTAGTCTCGGAAACAAACTCGGTAAGCAGGCCTCCATTATTAACCATCCTTTCGGCCAGGGAGCGGTGCTGAGCAGGGTAAATCCTGTCGAGACCGTGACCGACAACCCCAACTGTAGGAATTTCCTGTTTCAAGCAAGCTTTATGAGCCATTGCATCAATACCATAGGCAAGTCCGCTTACCACCAAAACATTGTGCTTTTTTAGTTCATCTACCAGGGAATCGGTAAGCTCCTTCCCGTAAGGAGTGGCTTTTCTGGTGCCTACAATACTTACTATCCGACTGCAATTGAGATCTGCATTCCCTTTGTAATAAAGTAATATCGGTGCATCATAACAGTTCTTTAACCGTTTAGGATAGTCATCTGAAGCATAAAAAAATGTTTGGATTTTGTATTTCTCTACAAAAGCAAGTTCCTTTTCAGCCCTTTCAAAAAAAGATTGTTGCAGAATGGTTTGTGTGGTCTTCTCTCCTATTCCAGGAATGGCCAGTAAATTTGGTTTCCTGGCTTTAAATACCTCTTCAGCAGTACCAAAGTGCTTCAATAGAAGTCGCGAATTCACTGAGCCAACGCCTGGAATAAGAGTTAATGCGATTTGGTGGAGGAGCGACATAGTAAATCGACTGGTGATTATAATACAATAAAATCAATTACTGAGCAGGAAAATAAACCACATACTTCGTCTCAAAGTAATCCTCTTCAAAATAAGTATTAAGTGGATACAAATGAACCTCGGTAAGCCCGGCTGCTTTTAACTCTTCTTCTAAATCTCCCCCTTTTAAATAAAGCACACCATTAGGAAGCTTATTCAATGGCGTTCTAGCAAATTTACCCCTCACCCATGGATAAAAATCCTTTAACTGAGTTACTGCTCTTGATATAATGAAATTGAACTTATCGTCTATTTGCTCTGCACGCGCATGGGTAGAAACCAGGTTTTCCAGGCCAATTGCGATCGAAATCTCATGCACAACTTTTATCTTCTTCCCAATCGAGTCCACCAGATGAAAGTGAGTGTCAGGGAATAATATGGCTAAGGGAACACCAGGGAAGCCTCCTCCTGTACCTACGTCAAGAACTTTTTCTCCCGGAAGAAAAGGCATTACCTTGGCGATGCTTAGGGAATGTAAGATATGGTGCAGGTACAAACTATCAATATCCTTACGGGATATTACATTTATTTGTGCGTTCCAAAAACGATAAAGCTCTTCAAGCTTATCAAATTGCTCTTTTTGCTTTTCAGTAAGATTGGGAAAGTACTTGTAAAGGATATCAGAAGTCACTTCCCGGATTTTTCTTTCGTCTGCTGAGAACGTTATGAAGTAGATCTCTCGCCCTGAACAATTGCGCCTTAACTGTTCCTAATGGCAGATCGAGTTGTTGAGCTATTTCCTCGTAAGAAAGTTCTTCAAAATAACGGAGAACAATAAGTGTTCTATATCGCTGCGGAAGCTTATCAACGATAATCTTCAACTGCTCTTGTTGCTGTTTCTTAATTGAGGTTTCTTCAGGGTTTAGTGTATCAGACTTAATTTGCAATGGTCTTTCATCCCCTTCGTCATCAACCATCGAATTTATGGAAACCATTTTGAGTCGCTTCTTCCTGATAAAGTCGATACAATTATTGGTAGCAATTCTAAAAAGCCAGGTACTGAAAGCAAAGTCGGGTTTATATTTATCAATGTTTTCAAAGGCTTTTCCAAAGGTTTCTACGGTTAGATCCATAGAATCGTCTTTGTTATTAACCATTTTCAAAGCCATGAAATATATTGAGTCTTTGTATCGCTGCATTAATTCTGCATACGCTTTCTGGTCGCCCTCCTTAGCCCTAATAACCAGATTAAAATCGTTTACTGCGTTTGCTGAAAAATTCGGATTTACTTCCATTTAACTTTTTTCTTGAATAAAGACGCTATGCTAAGCACTAGTATATAAAAATTAAAAATCAAATCCAAAAC
>DASVRX010000098.1:0-12630 GCA_036388375.1 Pedobacter sp.
CTCCAATACAGCCTAATAATAAAGCTACGAAACCAACCAGCGACAAAAACCGCGTGAGATCATCGAAAGCCCTGCCAGTATCGCGTTTTTGACCAGCAACGGTTTGGTAATCTAAATCTGATTTGTCAAGACGCGGCTCAATTTTTTTAAGAAGGGTTTCAACCTCGCGTTCATCCTTAAACTTATAGAAATACTGATAGTTTATTCTGCTGCCTTTTTTTGATAAGCCTGTTTTTTTAAGATACCCTAATGGGATATAAATAGCGGGAGCAACGGAGGCAAAAAGTCCGGTTTGCCCGGGAGCCTTTTCCAGAACTCCGGCAATCTTAAAGTTTATTTCGCCAATTTTAACCGAATCGCCAACAGCAGCGTTAAATTGAAGCATTAACGTTTTATCAACAATAGCTTCCTGTTGTTTTCTGAAATCTATTCCTGCACGAACAGGCATGGTTTCGAGGCTTCCGTAATAGGGAAAATCTCCACCGAGTGCTTTAACTTGTACAAGCCTTGTCCCCCCGCTTTTGAACAACACCATCGTGCCAAAACTCTTTTGCTCTGAGCGATTCTCTCCAAGGGAATCTAAAAAACCTTGTAGCTCTTTTGAAATTTCTTTATTAACAGAAATCGATAAGTCTGCACCCAGCAGACTTGCCGCCTGCATATCAATGTCGTTGCGTAGATTATCCCCGAAGGAATAAATTGCAACCAAGGCACCGATTCCGAGGATAATGGATGAAATAAACAAGAATAACCTCGACCGGCTTCGGCGGCTATCTCGCCAGGCCATTTTAAAAAGCCATCCCATTTTTAAAGGCGTTTCGGTGTTCTCGTTAACCATTAATCATTCCTGTTAGATCGTCGGCAGTAATTACTCCACCCTTAATTCGAATAATGCGTTGTGTTTTTGAAGCCAACTCCATATCGTGTGTTACCAGGATCAAAGTTGTACCCGCTTCTTTGTTAAGATCGAAGAGTAGCTTTACCACTTTCTCGCTCGTTTCTGCGTCAAGGTTGCCGGTAGGTTCATCGGCAAATAAAATTTTCGGACTGTTTGAAAATGCCCTTGCCAGGGATACACGCTGTTGCTCGCCGCCGGATAATTGCGAAGGGTAGTGGTGGCCGCGGTCTGCTAATCCTACCTTTTCGAGCAAATCTAAAGCCCTTGGTCTGATGTTTTTTTCACCTCGCAGCTCTAACGGAACCATCACATTTTCGATAGCCGTTAGTGTAGGTAAAAGCTGAAAGTTTTGAAAGATAAAACCTACATATTTGTTGCGAACCTGGGCACGTTTATCTTCACTTAATTGATCAATACGAATATTGTTTAATTCTACCATACCGGTTGATGACCGATCCAGTCCGGCACAAAGGCCTAGCAATGTTGTTTTACCGCTCCCCGAAGGGCCAACGATAGAAACAGTAGAACCAGCCTCTACCGAAAAGTTTACATTTTCAAGGACAGTCAGATTTCTGCCTGCGCTAGAATAAGTTTTACCGAGATTTTTGATGTTAAGAATTTTCTCCACATTCGTAAGTTATAACGCATAAACACATACGCAAAAATTTGAGTCTTATCTTTTGGAATTATTACAATTCAAAAGCATTTATCGTAAACCAAACGATAATCAGTAAGGTTAAAACTATGGGTATTAAACACACACTATGAAATCTCTACACACTATATTCTTTATAGCACTAATAATAATGAGCAGTTGCACAAATGACAGTAAGCCGCAGATGAATAATAACAGCAATGAAGGTAAGGCTGAAAAAACACAGATAAAGCGGATTCTGTTCTTTGGCAACAGCTTAACAGCCGGCTACGGACTTGAAGATCCAGATGAGGCCTTCCCCTCGGTTATCCAGCAAAAGCTCGATTCACTCAAGCTTCCTTACAAAGCCATAAATGCGGGTCTGAGCGGCGAAACCACAGCGGGCGGTGTAAACAGGATCAATTGGCTATTAAAACAACCTATTGATGTTTTCGTGTTAGAACTTGGCGCAAACGATGGTTTGAGAGGAATGCCGGTATCGCAAACGAAGAAAAATCTACAACTCATTTTAGATGCTGTTAAAGCCAAATACCCGAATGCGAAAAGGATATTACTTGGAATGGAAATTCCACCCAATCTTGGTGGCAAATACGCTGCTGAGTTCAGAGTTATCTTTCGTGAAATTGCTCAGAAAAACAATATCCCGTTTGTTCCTTTTATGTTGAACGGAGTGGCTGGAAATCCACAGCTTAATTTGCAGGACGGTATTCATCCAACCAGCGAGGGGTATAAAATTGTAGCTAATAATGTTTGGGAAGTTTTGAAAGATGTATTATAGGTTTTCAACATCAAATAATCTTTTAACTGTTATCCAGGATTTGGTAAATGCATTTACTTCTTAAGGAAATTTTTTTTCTGGATTCTAAAAGTAAACGCAATTTGATGTAGGATTAATATTAAAATTCTCTCTATATTGACCCTTCAAGATTGAGGGGTTTTCTGGTAGTCCTTTCTGCGCCAGTTGAAACAAATTGAAGAAAAGTTAAGGGCATTAATTTCAAATCCGCCGCTAGTTTCGGCAAGTTGAGATTCGTGTCGGAAAGAGATAGAAGAGGAAAAACAACCTATACTTCTGCGAGTGAGCTGATTAAAACTTATTTCAAATTTTAGTTTATTAAGTAGATCTTTTTTTGAATATTCGATGTTCCAAACCGGCCTATTTTTTCATCGGCGTTAAGGTTGTAAATCAGTTTATTAAAGTTATAATATGGAAAAAACTTGTACACATGTATGGAATAGCTGCCTGCAAATCATAAAGGACAACATCCCTACACAGAGCTACAAGACTTGGTTTGAACCAATCAATGCGTTGCGATTGGAAGGTAACGTGCTTACCATACAAGTACCCAGTTTATTCTTTTACGAGTGGTTGGAAGAGCATTATGTTGGGCTTTTACGGAAGACTGTTAAAAAGCAGTTGGGTGATGAAGGTCGTTTAGAATATAACATTGTAGTAGAAAAATCGTCGAACAACAAGCCATACACTACCAACATGCCATCAAATGGCAATGGTTCTGATGCGAAAAAGCAATCAATGCCAATACCGGTTGCTTTAAATAAAGACATTAAAAATCCCTTCGTTATTCCGGGCTTAAAAAAGCTTCAGGTTGATCCTCAGCTGAATCAAAATTACAGCTTCGAAAATTTTATTGAAGGCGATTGTAACAGGTTAGCAAGATCTGCTGGCTTTGCCGTTTCAGGCAAACCCGGAGGTACGTCATTTAATCCATTAATGCTTTACGGAGGAGTTGGATTAGGGAAGACTCACCTGGCGCAGGCTATTGGCAACGAGATCAAACGTTCACATCCCGATAAGTTAGTTATTTATGTTTCCTGCGAAAAATTTTGCCAGCAGTTTGTAGACTCTTTGAAAAATAATACCATCAATGATTTTGTGAATTTTTATCAGGCAATGGACGTGATCATTATGGACGACGTTCACAATTTTGCAGGTAAAGAAAAGACGCAGGATATTTTCTTCCATATTTTTAATCACTTACACCAGTCGGGCAAGCAGGTTATTTTAACATCAGACAAAGCGCCTAAAGATTTAGCCGGTTTAGAAGAGCGTTTGCTTAGTCGTTTTAAGTGGGGCCTTTCGGCCGATTTACAGGTGCCTGATCTGGAAACCAGAATGGCGATCCTGAAAATGAAGATGTATACCGATGGTATTGAACTTCCTGGCGAAGTGATCGAATACGTTGCTCATAACATCGACAATAACGTTCGTGAGCTGGAAGGAGCGATGGTTTCTTTACTAGCGCAATCTACGCTTAACAAAAAGGAAATTGATTTGAACCTTGCCAAATCAATGCTCAAGAATTTTATTAAAAATACCTCGAAAGAGATTTCGATGGAATATATACAAAAGCTGGTTTGCGAATACTTTGAAGTGCCGGTAGAAATGGTGAAATCAAAAACCCGTAAAAGGGAGATTGTACAGGCCCGGCAGATATCGATGTATCTTTCCAAGAGCCATACCAAAACTTCTTTAAAATCAATTGGTGCGTTCTTTGGCGGCAGAGATCACTCAACCGTAATATATGCCTGCCAAACAGTAGAAGACCTAATCGATACTGATAAGAAATTTAAAGCTTACGTTCAGGATATCCAAAAGAAATTGAAGATGAGCTAAGATTGACTCATTACAGAAAAAAAGGTCTTGTTGTTAAATCAGCAAGGCCTTTTTTGTTGCTTTCATTTCGCAAGATCTCAGATGTTGAAGTGGCTACTCACGGCCGTTAATAAAGCTACCTATAACGTATTATCTCCACCGAATCTTTCACCCTGATTACACCTTCATTCAACGCCACAAGATTCTGCCCGAATAACACTTTATTTTCCGCTTTGCGAAATTTAGATAGCGTTTGTAGCGGTTCCACTCCCTTGAAGCCCGTTTCCTGATCTACAGTCGTCAAAACGCAGCGGGCACAAGGTTTAACAACCTTGAAGCAAACTTCGCCAATCTTAATTTCAGACCAGGCGTCTTCTTCAAACGCCTCAGTGCCGGAAATAACTAAGTTGGGGCGAAATCGGTTCATTGGAACCGGCTGGGCTAGTCGGCTATTTAAATCCTCTAAAGAAGCCTGACTTATCAGCATATACGGAAAAGCATCTGCGAAACTAACATGTACGTCATTAAAGGAATCAGCTTTCGAAACAGGCCGAAGGCCGTCCTCCCGCATAAAAACCAGTTTACAAGGTTTGTTCAGAACTGTACTAACCCAAATGTCGATTTCTTCATTTACATGGATAGCCTCAACGCTATCATCCCAAATAGAGACGTCAATAGCTGACTTAAAATGCTGATCTAAACGTATATCAAGTTTATTTTCCGGGGAACGTTTGTGGTAAATCTGAAGCTTGTCATCAGTTATTTGTGTTGTCAGCAGGGCAAGTTGATGTTCAACTCGTTGAGTAATGAATTTACCATTTTTATCAACCAACATCCAGCGCCGGTCAAACCGGAAACCACGTTGTAAAGCTTCCGCCGTTTCAAGCCTGATTCCGCCTAAAGACTTTATCGGATAAATATAAAGGTCTTGTACGTTCATTAGCTTTTACGTTCGTATTTCCAGTTTCTGCCTTTGCCGTGGCTAAGCCATTCGATAGCGGTAGCTAAACGTTTGGTTCGAGTAGCTTCGGTTTTAGCTTCTTCAAGCCATTGGATGTATTCTTTACGATGCGAGTTGCTAAAATTATTGAAGTTCAAAAGTGCCTGATGGTTTTTTTCTAACTCTTCTTTAAGATAGGAAGGAACGTCTAAGGCATTGTCCGTAACCGGCTTTGGCTTTTTTACCAGCTTAACTCCTTTTTCATTCAGCTCAACTGCTTGTAAAATGAACGAAATAAGAATTTCATCTTCCGGCAAATCCGATAACACCCGGATGCGCCCGAATTGCCCCATAGCTTCAGAAGAATTTTTTTGTAAGAACTGGCGTTCGTCGTGTAGCAAAGAACTTTTCCAGAAGCCTAATGCACAATGCTGTTTAAAGGAAGCCATGCTGCAAACGGTGCCTTTGTAGTCAAAATGAGGGAAACCCCATTTGATAGTCTCACATATTTGAGGCGATGCCTGATGAATTAGTTTTCGAAGGTGGTTTAAAATAGGTTTGGCAAATTCAGCAGATTTGGAAATGTACTCGTCAATACGCGAATCAAATTTTTCCATACATAGTCGCAAAATAAAACCAGTAAGTTAATTCAATCTCATAGACTTGCTATACTTTTTGAATTTAACTTTTTACTTAATAATCAGCAAGAGCGCAATTTATTTAGTTTTAACAAGCCATAAAAAATGGTGCTAACGTGCAGCGCATGCGGAAACTTGTTTTCCTCGGCCAGCTTTATGAATTCATCCAGACTTACAATAATTACTTCAATTTCTTCGCGACTGTCCAAATGCTGTTCCTGAGTTTTCTTTCCTCCCGTAGCCAAAAAGCTCGATGTAACATTTCCGGAAGTAGATGGATTGGCATATACTTCACCCAACGGTTCAATCGAATCGAATTCATATCCGGTTTCTTCAAGCAACTCTCTTTTCATGGCTTCCTCCGGCGTTTCGCCCGGATCTATGCAGCCGCCTGGTAATTCAAGCATCACTTTTTCTGCACCGTGTCTATATTGTCTAATCAAAATCACCTTGTCATCTTCAGTCAGGGCGATTGCATTTACCCAGCCCGGATACTCCAAAACATAGTAATCATCAATCAGCTGGCCATCCGGCAACCGGCAAGTATCAACTCTAAGCGTGGCCCATTGTTCTTTCACAAGGTATTTGGAAGAAAGTTTCTCCCAAATCATAGCATCACTCGTATTGCTCATTATTCAAAAAATTATCAATCATTTCCCGCCTGCCCAGGTTTTCGAAAGATTGTTGATGATGTTCAGTTTCAAGCAGGTTTAAAACCAGTGCCGTTTTGTGAGCAATAGCTTTGCATTCTTCAGTATCCTGAAAAGGATGAGCACTTTCAAAAAGTATCTGCGCAAGCATATTAAACTTGTCAGCCGAATAATTTTTGCTTTTTAAAAGCGATTCAAATTCTTCCACCGTTCCTTGCTCCAACATTTGCTTATCAAAGCCGAAGTCTTCCTTTAATGAGTGCTCACTAACCTCTAAAGCCTCATCGAGGTTGCCATCATTTTTAAAGCGAAGAATTTTTGCAAGAACTTGCGCAAGCTTCTGTATTTCTGTATCAATAAAATCTTTTCGTATCATAGATATATAGGATTATCTTTTTAAGATTTTTGCGTGCCCCCGAAGAAAAATCGGGGTCGGGCTTTTCGTTCCAAGTCCTCGCACCGATGAAGAATCGGCGCTGCGGGCTTTCCACTTCAATCCCTCACGTGGCCGCCGCCTTATAAAAGTATTTGTCGTATTACCAGCTTCCGCTTGATCCGCCACCGCCGAAACCGCCGCCTCCAAAACCCCCGAAGCCGCCGCCTCCACCACCGCCAAAGCCGCCGCCACCTCCAAAACCGCCACCACCAAAGCCGCCTCCGCCTCTGTTTCCCATTCCCGATAATAAGCTCCACCACATTAAACTCGAGCCGCCACGACTGCCAATAACCTGGCCGCCGCCACCTCCGCCGCCTTTTTTAGAAAGAAAGTAGATTACAATGATGATCAGGAAAATTAGTCCCATCGGGAACTTCTTCGAGCCTTGCGTTTTTTTAGGAGCAGTATTTTTATACTCCCCTTTGGTATGGGCAATAATAGCATCAGTAGCTTTATCTAAGCCGCCGTAATAATCCCCTTGTCTAAAGCTGGGTGTAATCTCATTAACCCGTATCCGGGCAGCCGTTGCATCTGGCAAAGCACCTTCAAGGCCATAACCGGTTTGGATGGTTATTTTTCGGTCTTTAAGGGCTGCAAGTATTAAAACGCCGTTGTTCTTGCCTTTTTCTCCAACGCCCCATTTTTCAGCAAGACGTGCAGAGTAATCATCAATATCAAAAGTGCCCACAGATTGAATAAGCACAATTGCAATTTGAATGGAGGTAGAGTCGCTAAACGTTACCAGCTTACGTTCCAACTGCTGAACTTGCTCCGGAGTAAGTGTACTGGTATAGTCGTTGACTAGCTGGTTAGGCTTGGCAGGGAATTCCTGCGAAAAGCCTTTAAGGCTGATGAGTAGTAAGACAAAAAATAATTTAAGTTTTCTTTGAATCATTGTCTTGGCTAAGTGTACAGATAATGTGTTTTTGATAAGCATCACATGTAGGATATATCATCCGATAACTCATTTTTATCGTCATCAGCGCAAGGGAAAAATTGCTGAAGTTTTTCTCCGGCCATCTGTATTCCGGTAGTTAAACCTTGAATCAAATCACCAGATTTAAAGTGATTTAACATTGCCTCTTTGGTCGAGTCCCAAAAGCCTTCAGGAATCACCTTGTTTATTCCGGCATCGCCTATTATGGCAAATTTGTGGTCTTCTGTTGCAATGTAAATAAGCACTCCGTTGCGGAGTGCTGTTTTATCCATGCCTATTTTATGAAAATAATTTGCTGCCCGATCCAATGGATCTTCTTTACAATGTTTTTCGGCACTTATGCGTATTTCACCAGAAGTGTTTTTTTCGGCACGTTCGATAGCCTTCCGAATTTCTTCTTGTTCTGTATCTGTAAATAAAGCCATTGCAAAATTTCCTTACTTAAAATTCAACTTTCGGCGCGTTTTGAGCCGCCGGATCGGCTTCAAAATATCCTTTCTTCTGGAAACCAAACATGCCAGCGGTAAGGTTATTCGGGAAAGAACGAATTTTTGAATTGTACACTCTTGTTACCTCGTTAAATTTCTGACGTTCAACCGTAATCCTGTTCTCAGTTCCTTCAATTTGCTCCTGCAATTGAAGAAAGTTTTGATTGGCTTGCAACTGAGGATAATTTTCTGTTACCATCATCAACCGGCCTAAAGCAGTACTCAACTGACCTTGCGCCTGATTGAATTTCTCGATAGCCTCAGGAGTAAGTTTAGTAGGATCTACGTTTACTGCTGTAGCTTTTGCTCTCGCTTCGATTACTGCGGTAAGTGTTTCTTTCTCGTGAGCGGCTGCTCCTTTAACAGATGCAACTAAATTCGGTATCAAATCAGCCCGGCGTTTATATACGTTTTGAACTTGCGCCCATTGCGATTGTACTTGTTCATCCAAATCAACCATTGTATTATACCCGCAGGAAGACAGTGACAGGATTGCGAAGAAACCGGTAAGCGTGTAAATAAATTTTCTCATTGAAATAAGAGTTAAATGTTTCATGGTTGTTAGATATCAAATTTTATTCCTTTGTTACAATTATCAGAATTATATCCCAATAATAGACATTATGTCAGTTAAGGTAATTTGAGGTGCTTTTGTTTCATTTGCGCGTAAATTCGAGGTGTTAAACGTTGTAACTAACTTCAAAAACTTTCGTAAAAAAACCAAAAGCGCTCAGGTATATATAACAAATGAAGCAATCCACCAAAGTGCTTTTACCTTTAGGCTTATTTATGTCAATAGTAATTCCCGTTACTGTTAAAAGTCTTTTCACCGACACAGATTTTTTTGATACCAGCGAAAGTTCCAAAATAGATTATTTACAACCGTACAAAATCAAACCCGAAGTTGGAACAGAATACCTTAAAGTAAATGAAGCTGTCGGCGAAACAGCAACAGCCACACCCAATTCGCAAAATCCACGCAACGAAAGAGAGTCTTCGGGCTTGTCGCGTAGAAGATCAAGAGAAAAAGATTTAAGCCTTCCCGCTGAAGCTTTAACGCTCGACGAAATTCAAGCAGCAGAACAAACCAGCAGCACTGCTGCCGATGATCTTTTTAAATAGAATTCCATCCAAAACTTTATTTTTGCAGAATCCGGGATAAAAACCTGGCTTTAACATGATTAAAGAAATCGAACTCGTTTTGCTTCCTTCGGAAGCATCAAACGAAGATCTGATCCAAAAAAAAGCTGCTTCCGCTTTAAGGCTTTCGCTTGATAAAATCACTTCTGTAAAAATCATTAAACGTTCCATCGACGCCCGCAGTAGGCAAGTAGTCTATCGGCTCAAAGCCGAAGTATACATCGATGAAAAACCTTCTTTAGAAATTGCTATCACAAACTACCCAAACGTAGCAGACAAAAAATCCGTCATAATTGTTGGTGCTGGTCCAGCGGGATTATTTGCCGCTCTGAGATGTATTGAACTAGGCCTTAAACCCATTATACTCGAACGCGGAAAAGACGTTAAACAACGCCGACGAGATCTTGCTACAATTAATAAACAGGGAATAATCAACCCCGACTCAAATTACTGCCACGGGGAAGGCGGTGCCGGAACCTATTCCGACGGGAAATTATACACACGCTCCAACAAACGCGGCGATATTCAATACGTACTCAAAACCTTGGTCGCCCACGGCGCAAACTCCGATATCACAGTAGACGCCCGGCCACACATCGGCACGAATAAACTTCCTCAGATTATAATTGCTATTCGCGAAAGCATCTTGAATGCAGGCGGCGAAATTCGTTTTGATTCCAAAGTAGACGATCTCTTGATTAAGGCTGGAGAGTTGAAGGGCGTTAAACTTGCTTCTGGCGAAATCTTCCATTCCAACCGCGTCATCCTCGCCACCGGCCACTCCGCCCGCGATATATATGATATGCTCGCAAAAAACAACTTGTTATTAGAAGCCAAGCCTTTTGCGTTGGGAGTAAGAATAGAGCATCCGCAGGAAATAATAGACAAGGCACAATACCATTGCGATATTCGCGATCCTTACCTGCCACCATCGTCTTATAGCTTTGTAGAACAGGTCGAAAGCAGGGGAGTGTTTTCTTTCTGCATGTGCCCGGGAGGAATCATCGCGCCCTGTGCTACAGATGATAATGAAATAGTTGTAAACGGCTGGTCGCCCTCCAAACGAAATAATCCTTATGCAAACTCTGGCACAGTAGTGCAAGTAAATCTGGAAGACGTGCCGGGATCATTACAAGATCCCTTAGCTCTCTTAAACTTTCAGTCACAAATAGAACAAAAAGCGAATCACTTTGGTGGTGGTAAGCTTGTTGCTCCCGCCCAGCGAATGATTGACTTTGTGGAAGGTCGGCTATCGGCAGACCTTCCCAAAAACTCATATCTCCCCGGCACACGATCTGCTCCATTAGCCGAAATCCTTCCGGACTTTATTTATAATCGTTTAAAGAAGGCACTCCCTGTATTCGGTCAAAAAATGAAAGGCTACTTTACTAACGAAGCTATTTTAGTCGGTGTAGAGTCCAGGACATCAAGTCCGGTCAGAATCCCGCGAGATAAAATTACATTACAGCACCCTCAGCTCAAAGGATTGTTTCCCTGTGCCGAAGGTGCCGGCTACGCCGGCGGAATCGTGTCTGCCGCCAGAGATGGCATGAATTGTGCAGGGGCAGCATTAAAATATAACACTTTATAATGAAGAAGACCATTGTTTTAGGTGCAACCCCCGACTCAAGCCGCTACGCATATCTGGCCTCTAATAAACTAAGCAGATATGGTCACGAGATCATCAACGTGGGGGTCAAAACCGGTGAAGTTGCCGGCGTGCCGATCGAAAAGCCTGAATATATCCACGCCGGAGTAGACACAATAACATTATATGTAGGTTCCAGAAACCAGGAATCGCTCTACGATTACATCCTGAAAACCAATCCAAAACGCATTATTTTCAACCCCGGTACCGAAAATAACGAACTTATAAATATGGCGGAACAAAAAGGAATAGAAGCCGTATTAGGGTGTACACTGGTAATGCTTTCCACAGGCGAATATTAGCATTGTCAGCACATTCAATACCCGATCATGACGTTATCATTCCCTAATTCCGCAAGTGTTAAGCAATTTTTACCAGGACTTTATTTCAGCGCGGTAGCTATTTGGCTCGCTTTCCAACAGCAAAATATGTGGTTAAGCCTGGTTGTACTTGTATTTATAGTACAAATGATCCTGAACAACCGGTATCTCAACCTAATTCTGGGCTTTTTAATGATCATCTGGTCCGCCTATTTTGCCTTAACAAAACTGGTTGCACTAGACAGCACGTCTAAAATCATCGTCGCTACTTTATGCTTCGTGATCGCCAATCTGTATATGTCCCGTTTCCTGTTCTTAAACCAAAATTTCAAGATAGCGGCCTTTCGCGAAAACAGCCTCGACGATACACTTTTCATTTAGAAAATCAAATTTCGCAAACTATTTTCCGCTAGCCCTGCTTTTCGTTTATACGCCTTCAGGCATTACGCTCGAGGCCGGTATTCACTTCAATCAGGTTTAAATTGCAGCTTTTTCGGTTCTATGGATACCTTAAATGCCCATAACCTCAAGCTTGTCAGCAATCAAATGGAGAATCTCTTCATCAACGGCTCCCGTGTTCTTGCAGATATGTAAATATCCTCTGTTGTCCGGCTCAAAGCTTGCCACTAATTTTCCATCCTTTAAAACCTCAAATTTGCACCGGTCATCATCTTCATGGTGCGGGTAGTCAACCACTTGAAAGTTTAATACATCTGCGTCCTTTGTAATTTCAATCGAAAAAATATCCATGTAGAAACGGTTATGTTGTTTAAACGCTGTCCTATTTTTAAAGTTTTGATGCTCTGAATAGAATTTTTAATTTTTTTATCTCAATGAATACTAAGAGAAAAAATCCGACCGTTACTCTAGAGCTTATATAAATTAAGACAGTTCTTTAATTTTTGATAACAGTAAAGGCGGGACGTAGAGGAAGACAAATCTAATTATATCGATACTTTTTTCAGTTTTGAAATACTAAACAAAATCACAGTATCGTTAGTCTATAGCTTGATTGAAATCAGCACACTTGTTCTTGTAATTGCAACAATTGTATAAATCAGCGAATTAAAATGCGGGTTAATTTTTTGGATTAATTTGTTTAATCCGTTGCTCTAAATTTTAAACTCCTGACTTACAGCAATTCTCTTTCAATGTTTGAATTATTTGAAAAAAGATTTGCGATAGTCGGGGAAAACCTTCACCTTTGCAGTCCCAAACAAAACGGGGGTGTTAGAAAGAAGAGCAGCGCAAGGCAGCTTGGAAGCT
>DASVRX010000099.1:0-5585 GCA_036388375.1 Pedobacter sp.
CTATTTCAGAGATATTTACATCATCATCGCATACCAGAACACGTTTCATTCGCTAAGTCGTTTTTAAAATCACACGGAATTCCATGTATACAAATATTATCAATTATTCTGCCAGTTTTAACCTAACTGACATCGGCCATAACTTCGCTATGAACCTTTTGCAACATAACCAATAGTTCATCAAGTTTAATAGGCTTTGATAGATAATCGTTCATGCCGGCATCTTTACAGGCCTCCCTGTCTTCCGCCATGGCATTGGCTGTCATGGCAACAATCATGGGTTGCTTTTCGAAGTTTGCTCTAATGTGGCGGGTGGTTTCCAGACCGTCAAGTTCGGGCATCATAATATCCATAAAGATTAGATCGTATGGATGCTTCAGTAGCTTATCAACAGCCTCTTGTCCGTTGTTTGCCAGGTCGGGGTTGTAACCTAGTTTGCTTAAAACTTTAATGATAAGTTTTTGATTGATAGGATTGTCTTCGGCAATTAAAATGTCTAGTGGATTAGCTTCAGCAAATTCTATCGACAAAACATTGGTAGGCTTTTCTTGTGGATTAGCAATTTGCATCTGATTTTTAAGCGCAATCTGAATTACCTTACAAAGATGCTGTTGCTTTACTGGTTTCGTTAAAATGGATGAAAATAAATGCGGGTATCTTTTTTTGCTTTCATCACCAATTGAACTCAACAAAATGACCGGCACATCTGCATACTTTTCTTTCACAATTGTACTAAATCGCACACCATCCATTTCGGGCATTTGCATATCGGTAATAATCAAATCATACTTACTATCTACCGACAAAATTTCTAATGCTTCGATAGCAGACGATGCAAGCGTAGGTGCCAATTTCCATTGCTCAAGCTGGATTCTAAGAATTTTTCTATTTGTACTGTTGTCATCAACTACAAGCACTTTTTTGCCTTCGCAGCCAACAAGTGTAAGGTTTACGTATTGAACAACTGAGCCAGAACTTACTTCACTCTCTATGAAAAATTTGAAAGATGTTCCTTTATTTAATTCGCTTTCTACGATGATTTCACCACCCATCAGGTTTACTAAGCGTTGTGAAATTGCCAAACCTAAGCCAGAACCACCATATTTTCGAGTAACCGATGAATCTACCTGCGTAAATGGAGTAAATAGCGTTGGCACCTTTTCTGGTTCAATACCAATACCAGAATCCCTTACTTCAAATCCAATCGCCAGTTTTTTATCTTTTGGTGCTTCGATTAAACTCACTACCACAAACACTTCGCCTTCATGGGTAAATTTTAAGGCGTTATCAATAAGGTTTATTAAAACCTGTCTCAAACGTGTACCATCTGCAAGCAGATTTGCCGGTATTTCATGATCTATCTGATAAATTAAATCGATGCCAATTTGTGCCGCATTCGCTGAAAACATATCCAACACTTCCTCAATGCACTGCCTGATGTCGAAATTTTGATAATCCAGCTCCATTAAACCCGACTCAATTTTAGAGAAATCTAAAATTCCGTTTATCACTCCCAGCAGAGCTTCGCCACTGGTGTGGATGGTATCGGCATATTCCCGTTGTTCTTTATCTAGTTTCGTTTCGCATAACAAGGCGGACATGCCCAAAACTCCATTCATGGGCGTACGAATTTCGTGGCTCATGGTAGCGAGAAAAGTACTTTTTGCCTGGTTAGCGTTTTCAGCTTCCTTACGGGCAGCTTCAGCCTCCTTACGGGCCTGCTGCTCTTGTTGCCGTTGCTCAAGCAACTGTGAGTTTAACGTTTGTAAATGCTCTGTCTGGGCAAGCAATTCCTGATTAAGTTTTTGTACATCTTCAGATTGAGTCTTTAGTTCACTTGACTGAACCTGCAATTTTTCGTTTAGCTCCTGAAGTTTTTCTGCCTGTTTCCTAACCTCTGCTGTACGTGCTTTAACCTCTTCTTCCAAAGCATATTTCTGTGCCTTCACACTATTCATCCTAAATTTGTAGAAGGAGAAGATCAATGCTAAAGCCAGAAAGGCGCCTGCCAATCTAAACCACCAGGTGTTAATCCAAAAGCCACTCGCAGTATCTTCTGAAGGAGTTGTTGCCCCGGTGTTGATATCCATTCCCTGATATATCTTGAAAAAAATGGGACTTAACTCTTCTGTATATTTTTCATATCCAGGAAAAGGAATCGAAATAACTTCTTTCGAAGGAACGACATTAAAATCAGCATTATTAGAATAAGCCTGAAGGCTGGAGAATATCAAAAAAACACCTAATAAAACGAGATTAAGAACCTTTGATCTACACTTGGTCATAATTGAGTTTGAGTAGCTCTTATACCTCTTATTATTCCATTAAGTTACACCCCGAGTACAGTGCAAGGAAAAACATTTACAGGAAAATTAAAAGGCTCAATTCTGCCAGCAAAACGACATTTAATGGGAAAGATGAATGTAACCTAAACACGTTAAATCAGGCTTTAAATGCACGGATCATTCTATGCTTCCCCTGCAAATCACTCTTCAATTCCGCTTCAAATCCTTTTTTAACTAGCAATGCGATGGTTTCATCGCCATAATGTTCATTGATCTCAAAAAAAAGGTACCCAGGCTTGTTCAAATGCGAAACTGAAAAATCAGCTATTGCCTTATAAAAAAGAAGTGGATTCTCGTCGGGAACAAATAATGCCTCGTGTGGCTCATGGGTTAACACGTTTGGATGCATCGCGCCTTTTTCAGAATAAGTAATATAAGGAGGATTGCTTATGATAATATCAAACCCGGAATTACTGATTGAATAATCCGCATTTAGAATATCTGCTTCTAAAAGATTTACCTCTACATCATTGAGCTCACAATTTTGGCGGGCTATTTCCAGAGCATCTTTAGAAATATCAATAGCTGTTACACTTGATAGAGGAAGATTTTTCTTAATGGCAATTGGAATACAACCACTGCCAGTTCCAATATCTAAAATATTTGAAGATAAAATATTATCTAACTTGATGCTCTCTAAAACCCAGTGAACTAATTCTTCTGTTTCGGGGCGTGGTACCAACACGCGCGAATTCACTTTAAAACGCAAGCCAAAAAAATCTGCTTCGCCCAGTACCTGCTGAATTGGTTTGCCAAATCTTAACTCATCCAGAATACGAATTAAAGCAGTTTCCTCACTCAACAATAAATCCTTCCTTTTATGAAGCATATAATAGCTTTTGCTTATTCCGCAAACATTCTGGACAGCAAGCAAGGCAATAGTTTTGATCTCTTCCTTCTCATAAAAGCCAGGCATTTGCTCCAGAAAAATTTCTTCGATTTCGGCTATTGTCATACGGCAAAGGTATTATATACTAACTTAGTGGCTTTGGAAATAACAGCAAAGTCTCAAAATTTGTTAGCACACGAAAAATATATTCAGCGATGCATTGAACTGGCTAATATGGGAGCCGGTAAGGTAAGTCCGAATCCAATGGTGGGTTCTGTAATTGTATTTGAAGATAAGATTATTGGTGAAGGTTATCACCACGAATACGGAAAAGCACATGCTGAAGTAAATGCGGTTAATGACGTTTTGAGCCGGTACCCGGATGGAGAAAACATCCTCAGGCAAAGCACCATCTATGTAAGTTTAGAACCTTGCGCGCACTTGGGGAAAACACCTCCCTGCGCAGATCTGATAATAAAGTACGGGATTCCAAATATAGTAATCGGTAGCGCCGACCCATTTGAACAGGTAAATGGAAAAGGTATTGAAAAATTACGGGAAGCCGGAATTCAAGTTACCACTGGTATCCTACAAAAGGAATGTGACTTTCTAAACCGTCGGTTTTTTACCAGGATTAAAAAGCAACGCCCTTATATCATATTAAAGTGGGCACAAACTCAAGATATTTTTTTTGCTCCTGATGATGGAACCCAACGCTGGATAAGTTCAGCAGAAGCGAAAACCTTAACTCATCAATGGCGGGCAGAAGAAGATGCCATTTTGGTGGGAAAAAACACTGCTTTAATAGATAACCCGCAATTAAATGTTCGTGGCGTTGAAGGCAAAAACCCGGTAAGAATCGTAATTGACCGCAATCTCGAGTTACCCACTTTTCTATACCTGTTTGATTACAGTCAGGACACCATCGTTTTTAATGCAAAAAGGACGAATGTTGACGGCAATATTAAATACCTTGAATTGGAAGATTTCGATAATTTACTTCCACAGTTAATATGTTACCAGTTATACCTAATGGATATCCAATCACTTATTGTTGAAGGTGGGGCAAAAACATTAGAGCTTTTTATTAAGGCTGGATTGTGGGATGAAGCTAGGATTTTTACTTCGCCGGTGCTGTGGGGAAAAGGGATTAAGTCGCCGATAGTTGAAGGATTACCTATTATCGAAGAAAATGTAGGGCCGGACCATCTTAAAATTATACTGGCACAGCCCTGAGCGGATCAGTTTTTCATTCCTGAAAACCATACTATCAGATAATTGTCTTCTATGAAAAATGGATTATGCGAGCTTTCAAAACTCATTTCCCTGTAAAGGGTGTAAGAACCGATGTGACTGTTACACAGGTCGAAGAAAGTATGTTTACTATTGAACTTGAAAGTGCTGATCCTTTCGAGGAAGACCGTGATCCGAAGCATGAAACCCTATCGGGCAGGAAGGAACCTGGCATGATTGTTCAGAAAACTAAATCGCAGGATTGGATAATTTTAAATGAAGGTTCGTTAAATCTAGACCAGGAAGATTTAGTGAAATTAGGGAAGGCGATTGAAAGTGATTCACCTAATCTAATTTAAAGACCTTACTTACAAAAACTATGGTGCACTTTTTTACCGGAGTTTAAAGCAGAGATTTGTTGAGCTGCGGTTTAGATTATAATCATCACAGGAAACTCAACAACGCCAGTTCATAGCTTTTCAATCCGAACCCTGTTATAATGCCTTTACAGTTTTTAGCCATTAAAGATACATGCCGATACTCCTCCCTGGCATAAACATTTGAAATATGGACCTCAACAACCGAAGTATTAATGCCCGCAATTGCATCGGAGATGCCTATTGAAGTGTGTGTATAAGCGCCGGCGTTCATGATAACACCATCAAATGTAAAACCAACTTCGTGCAGTTTATTAATCAATTCGCCCTCAACATTGCTTTGATAATAAGAAAACTCAACAGCAGGATATTTCGAGCGTAGTCCTTTCAAAAACGGCTCGAAACCACTTTCGCCATAAATTGATTTTTCTCTTGTACCTAAGAGGTTTAAGTTTGGGCCATTAATGATTTGTATCTTCATCGTTTCAAACTTAATTAATTAATTTTTAAAAATTAATGGCCGACTGGAACTCGACGTTAAAAGGATTTAAGGCTTATTTAAGACTAGAGCGATCTTTATCGGCGAACACTATCGAAGCCTACTTACGCGATGTAGAAAAGTTATTCCAATTTACAGAAACTATCGGGAGTAAATCTCCCGACAAGATTGAAAATGAAGATCTAAAAAACTTTTTGATCTGGATAAATGAACTTGGGATGCTGCCTCCAACACAAGCAAGAGTTTTATCCGGCATTAAAGCATTTTACAGATACCTGACGCTGGAAAATCTTATCCAAAAA
>DASVRX010000100.1:0-1535 GCA_036388375.1 Pedobacter sp.
CTTCTTTGATCTCATTTAATTGAAGTTTGCATTCACCCATCAATAAATTGTATTCGTGCTGGGAGCGGTGAATCTTCAAAGCCGAATCAAGCTGCTTTGCTGCACTACTCCATTGACCTTCATTAAAATAAGTACAAGCTACTTTATAATAGAGCTTACTGTCCTCGGGATTTAGATGAGAAGCTTTGCGGTAATGAAATCTTGCCTGTGCGTAGTTTTTCATCCGGTCGTAGCAATGGCCAATTGCTTCGTAAATAACCTCTTCCGGCTTGGATAGTTCTAAAACCTTTTCAAGCGCTTCAATCGCCTCTTTGTATTTCCGAATGCGAATGTATGCGTCGCCAATGTTCCGGTAAGCATAGTCGAACTTTTCATCAATAGCAATAGCATACTGATAAGCATCAATCGCTTTCTCGTAAAGCTTCAGCCCTTGATATGCTGCGGCGAGGTTGAACCAGGCTAGTTCACTGAATGGGTATTCGTCGATTATTTTAAGGTGTAGGCGAATGCTTTCCTCATTTCTTCCGGTAAAATCCGTCCAGAAACAAATTTTATAAAGCGCCTCATCACTTGTGGGATCTTCCTCCAAAACCACTTTTAGGCAATCGAAAACCTTATCAAACTCCTCATAATCATCATAAACATCAGCTAGTTGAAAAAGAAGTTCCACCTTTTCCTCCCCTTCGAAATTGTGTATGGCATTTTCTAAAAGTTCGACTGCTTTTTCCTGTTGATCAAGCGCCAGGTAAGCGTCTGTCTTTAAAATATAAAGATTAATATCTTTAGAATCAAACAGTTCCGCTTTTTCCAAAATCTCTAGTGCATGGTGGTATTTTCGGGTGGCCAGTAGGAGATCAGCTTTTTTTATAAGTAGTATAGAAGAGAATGGAAAATATTCCAGAGCAGTATCAGCGGCTTCCATTGCTTTGCTCAGTTCTTCCTGGTCGTCATAATAATCGATGATTTTTTCAAACGCTTCTTCTTCAATAAATCCACTATAGCCGTTTCGGAGGTTGTTGTAGAGCTTTAATAGTTCGTCAATGCTTTCCTGGTCTTCGTGTGGGTCTGATTTCATACGCTTGATCTCCTCTTTTACAAATTAAGCTGAATTCAGTAAATAATTATTATAAGACAACAAAATTTCAGGCCAGCCGTTAATGTAATTGTAAAGAAGCAGGCTTGGAGTAGAAAGAATGTTAATAATTAAACCTATCTTTGCAGAAGAATGAACCTATCGTCTAAAATAACCAAACGCTTTGTAACGAGAAAAATCGCAACCCTCCTGCTGGTTTCAGCTTCGGTTTGCGCTTTTGCTACGTTGGGCGATGATGGTGGTAAGAAGGCGAAAAAAGATAACTCTTCCGTTATACTCCCTTATAGTTCAAAAAACTTTTCGCTCCGTTCTAATTACAATTATAAAGGCAACAATTTCTTCGTCACTACTGAGAAGAAAAACTTCATTATGCTGAACAGGGTAGTTACTTACCAAAAAGGAAATGCAGCATATGTAGTACCCCTGAAGAAAATGCCGTTGA
>DASVRX010000101.1:0-12115 GCA_036388375.1 Pedobacter sp.
AGTATTCAAAGAAAGACTGGTATTGCTTGTGTTAAAAAAGCTTAGGAATACTCGTGCAATAGCCAGATCCGGCGTGATGCGCACCTTAGTTATTGTAACCAGCGTATTTGGAAGAAAGCTCATGCCTTCTCTCTGAAATATTTCTGCTAAATCTTTTTGTATTACCCCTGCAAACTTCTGCTGACGTTTAGATTCCATAAAATAACTATAAATATTAATTTTCTTCCTCCAGATCCGGATACAAAAGGGCATCGTAAGGGTATCTTTCCTGGTGTATCTGTTTAACCTTTGAGTATAACAGGTCTTTAAACTCTTCAATGTTTTCTTTATTGGCTGCCGATATAAAAACCGCCGGACTGTTATGCTTACCCATCCAGCTATTTTTAAACTCTTCCAGGCTTAGAGGAGCAGCTTCTGTATCTTGAAATTGTTCCGGTTTAAACGCATCAATCTTATTAAATACGGTGATAATTTCCTTATCAACAACACCCAGATCCTTTAAAGTTTCATTAACAGTTTTAATCTGATCTTCAAACGTTGGATGAGAAATATCAACCACATGAATCAAAATATCTGCTTCTCTAACTTCATCTAAAGTTGATTTGAAACACTCCACCAAATGGTGAGGTAATTTACGGATAAAACCTACAGTATCCGATAACAGGAAAGGAAGGTTTTCGATTACTACTTTTCTAACGGTTGTATCCAATGTTGCGAAGAGTTTATTCTCAGCAAAAACATCTGATTTGGAAAGCATATTCATGATGGTTGATTTACCTACGTTGGTATATCCCACCAATGAAACTCGAACCAATTGTCCGCGATTTTTACGCTGCGTTTCGTTCTGTCTATCGATGATTTTTAAGCGCTCCTTTAATAACGCTATCTTATCCTGAATTATCCGCCTGTCGGTTTCAATCTGACTCTCTCCCGGACCACGCATTCCAATACCACCTTTTTGACGTTCAAGGTGAGTCCACATACGCGTTAATCGCGGTAGCAAATATTGTAACTGGGCTAATTCTACTTGGGTTCTTGCCTGAGATGTTTGCGCTCGCGAAGCAAAAATATCCAGTATCAGGTTACTGCGATCAAGAATTTTCACCTGTAGTTCTCTTTCAATATTTCTTAATTGGGAAGGGCTTAACTCATCGTCAAAAATCACCATGTCAATCTCTTCAGACTTGACATATTCGGCAATCTCTTCCAGTTTACCGGTACCCACAAAAGTGGCCCTATCTGCGCGCTGCACTTTTTGGGTGAACGTCTTTTCGGTAACTCCACCAGCGGTTTCAACCAAAAACTGAAGCTCTTCCAAATATTCACGTTCCTTTTCTTCCGTTTCATTTGGAGTAATAATACCCACCAAAACGGCACGCTCAGGTTTAATCTCTGTATCGAAGAATTTTTGTTTACCCATATTCTATAATTAAAAGGCGTTTGTAGGATTATAACACTAAAAGACAGGTACAGATTTATAAAAGTGCATTCATTTCAGTTACAAACTGTTGCATTGCCTTGCCGGGATCTTCTTCCTTCATGAAATTTTCTCCTATCAAGAAGCCGTTAAATCCAGCTTTTTTCAATTCGTTGATGGTTTTAGGATTACTGATTCCACTTTCTGATATCTTCAAAAACTTATCAGGAATCTGGTTTACCAAATCATAGGAGTGTTGTAATGACACGGAGAAATCTGCAAGATTCCGGTTGTTAACACCTATCGCATCAAGATCATCACAGATGCTACGCTCTAATTCTGCCTGATTATGAACTTCCAGCAACACGTTTAAGCCCAAGTTCTTTGCAAGCTTGCTGAATTTCAAAATATCATCAGGAGATAAGATCGCCGCAATCAGCAAAATAATATCAGCACCAATCGATTTGGCTTCAATAATCTGGTGTTCGTCGAGAATGAATTCCTTCCGTAAAACGGGAATGACATTAGCACTTCTTGCTTCTACTAGATCAGCAATGCGGCCACCAAAGAATTGTGAATCTGTTAGGACAGATAAAGCAGATGCTCCCGCTGCGGCATAACCATGAGTCACAGTGGCGGCACTAACCCGATCGTTTATGATGCCTTTTGATGGCGATGCACGTTTAAATTCGGCTATAATTCCGGTTCTTTCGGGCGACAAAATAAAGTCCCGCAACCCATAGCATTCTCTTTTAAATAGCTCCCTTTCTTCCAGCTGTGATACCGAAACGGTGGCTTTTGCATTGGCTATTTCCACTAATTTTTGTTTTACTATCTTGTCAAGAATGGTGGTACCTGTGTTTATTGTCATGATGCTTATTGAGCAGGTTCATTTAACCAGTTTTGAATCATTTGCCTTCCGTGTTCTGTCAACACAGATTCGGGGTGAAACTGCACACCGCGAACATCATACTTAAGATGACGGAGACCCATAATAACCCCTTCGGCGTCTTTTGCAGTTACTTTCAAATCATCAGGAAGTCCCTCGCGAGTTACCGCCCAGGAATGGTATCGACCAACATTGAAAGTATGAGGTAATTCATCAAACAATGTTTCTTCTCCATCCATTACCTGCATTGCAGTCGCTCTCCCGTGTACGGGATAAGAAAGGTTATAAAGGCTTCCGCCGAAAACTTCTGCGATGGCCTGAACTCCTAAACATACGCCTAAAATACTTTTTGTGGGAGCATAGGTTTTGATCACATCCAGCAATAGGCCCGCTTCCGATGGAATTCCAGGACCCGGCGACAAAACAATCTTATCAAACGCTTCAATATCTTTTAAATCGAACTTGTCATTTCTCCAAACGGTAGGATTGTGTCCGCATTCGTTTAATAAATGAACAAGATTAAAAGTAAAGGAATCGTAGTTATCTATTACTAAAATATTCATACTAAGCGTTATCAATAGTTGGTACAATGGTTTCGGCCAGTTTTACTGCCATTCGAAGAGCCATAATTTTGTTATTCACTTCGGTTAATTCACTTTGCGGATCAGAATCAGCTACAATTCCCGCACCCGCCTGATAATGAAGCACATTATTCCTGCTCATAAACGACCGGATCATGATAGCATGGTTAAAATCACCGTTAAAACCCATATAGCCAATCGCCCCACTGTAAAAACCACGCGGGCCGTTTTCAAACTTATCAATTAACGTCATGGCCATATATTTTGGTGCTCCGCTCAATGTACCGGCCGGGAACGTATCACCCACCACGTCAAACGGATCAGTGTCCGGCTTTAACTGACCGGTTACTCTTGATACAAGGTGAATAATGTGCGAATAGTATTGTATTTCTTTAAAAGCTCTCACTTCTACCTGGGCGCAATGTCTGCTTAAATCATTTCTGGCCAGATCTACAAGCATTACATGTTCGGCGCTTTCTTTCGGATCGTTTTCTAATTTCTCAGCCAGCTCTGCGTCCAACGCATCATTCCCGGTTCGCCTGAACGTACCTGCTATCGGGTAAATAGTTGCTTCATTCTTTTTAATGGTCAGTTGCGCTTCCGGCGAAGAGCCGAAAAGCTTAAAATCTCCGTAATCAAAATAAAACAGATAGGGCGACGGGTTAATGGAGCGCAATGCCCTGTAAACATTAAATTCATCACCACCAAAAGACTGAGAAAAACCTCTCGAAGGCACGATTTGGAATACATCACCACGGTAAATATGCTTTTTCAAATCTGCGATTACTTTTAGGAAATCTTCATCAGTAAAGTTTGAGCTCTCATCGCCTTTGCTTTCAAAGCGGTATTCCGGAAAATTCTTGTTTTGAATTAGGTATTGAATTCGTTCTATCCCAGATTTTTCATCTGCATGTGTGCGATGTTCGAATAAATACAGCTCGTTCTTAAAATGATCTATTGCAATTACATAACGGTAAATATGATATTGCAAAACAGGAATTTTTCTTGGTCCCGTGCGCTTGGTTTGAAGTTTGATATCTTCGAAATATTCAATACTCTCAAAAGTAAAATATCCGAACAAACCATTGGAGATAAACTTAAACGGCGTTTCTTTGGTAGAGGTAAAGCTGCTTCTAAACTTAGTTACTTCTTTGGTAAGATCCAGATCATCTGCCGGAATACTCTGTTGACTCCCATCTGGAAAGTACGTTGATAAGACATTGTCATTAAGAGAAATCCCCGCAATCGGATCACAGCAAACATAACTTAAACTGTTCTCTCTGCTATGATAGTCTGAACTTTCGAGTAAAATACTATTGGGAAATACATCGCGCATTCGCAGATAGATACTCACAGGAGTAGTAGTATCGGCAAGTAACTTTTTATATGTTGTATGTAAAGTGTACATCGTAAATTATTGTAGTGGTTAGGATTAGGCAAAAAAAAACCCGACGGTTTTACGTCGGGCTTGATATATAATGTCGTTTACTTAATTCTTAATACAAAACATACCTTTACCAGACGCAATTTGTGGAATGCCACCACCAACTAGTATGTTTATTGCTCATCATGTTACAAACTTAAAAAGAATTTTAGAACTGCCAACAAATTATTCGATTATCTACCTTCCGATAAGAGGCCTGTTACTTAATACAATGGCAACTATAATCAGTATTAACGCTGAAGTATAAAATATGGCAACAGTGCGATGCTTTGATACATCGTTCAAAATCCGTTTTGATTTTGAATAACCTACCGTAATCAAGGCAATTGCAATAAGCATCATAGCAATATGTTCAACCGTCCAATAACGAAGGTTATCATCTTTCATCGCCACAGCAATATCGCCGGCCTTTACAAATGGGCTTAAAAAATAAAGTACAAGGCCCAACACAAACTGAATATGAGCACTTATTAAAGCAAACAGGTTGATTTTTTTATTCCCTGGTGTGAAGTCTTTATTGCCAAACCATCCCCCAAAACTTTGTAAGATAGCCAGGATAAGCGTAAGCATTACCACGTAACGCAACCCCGAATGGGCTTGAAGAATTATCGAATACAGATCTTGATTCATAAAAATTAATTTTTCCGAAATTATAAAAAACGATTAGTATAAACTTCCCCGCAGCCAACAATTTAACAAAATGTTCATACTAAATCGCCTTTGCAGTAAACTACAGCTTTTATCATTGTAATAGATAAAGGCTATGCGAGGTTTTACACAATATGATAATTTAGACGAAGTATTCAATTACTTATTCGAAGTTTTACCCGAACCCGGTGCTGATCGGATAGCATCTGTTAGCAAGTATGCGATGGTAAGTAACCAGAGAATCGAAATTAAAGCTATAAAGAGCAAACTGAATACTGGCTTTAGCTGGAATCTCGAGGTAACGATCGATCAAAAGGCTTAATTTTTAATTTTTCTTCTGAAAAACACCTTCACGCTTTTTTTGTAATTATTGTAACCAATGGCACAATAATCATAAAAATGGAGAAGAGAATCATTGTAGTAGAAGATGAAGAAAATGTTAGGGAAACGCTTGATATTCTTCTAACAAACGCCGGTTTTTCTGTAAGAAGTTTGGCAACTGGTGGTCAAATTTTCGACACTATAGATGAGTTTCATCCGGATGTTATCCTCTTAGATGTGATGTTGGATGATCTGGACGGAAGAGACATTTGCAAATCGATCAAAGAAAACCCACCAACCACTCATATTCCGGTTATTATGTTGTCCGGTGTTCCGGATGTTTATAATGCAATAAATGATGTAGGAGCAAATGATGTCGTATCAAAACCTTTTGATGAAACAACGCTGTTAAACCGCATCGAAAGACAGCTGTCGAACTCTAGTTTGCAGTTAAATTCTAATCCGGAGTTATAAAGAATCTTCCGGAGTTAAATTAACGTATCTTGTTGTATACCAACATTAGGTATTAACGTTATTATCCCATGAGATATCTGTTTTTAACTCTTGCCATTTCTACTTTGCTAGCTTGCAACTCATCAGGACAGCAAAAAACAAAAGTTGTTAATCCTGTCGCATCCAGCTCAACAGCCGTTGCTGTTTTTGCCGAGGGCTGTTTTTGGTGCTCTGAGCATATATTTGAAGAAATTGCCGGAGTAGATTCTGCCGTTTCTGGATACACCGGAGGTCATGTTAAAAATCCGACTTACGAGCAGGTTTGCACCGAAACTACCGGCCACGCTGAGGCTATTATGGTGTATTACAATCCAAAAATTGTTTCTTATTCCAGCCTATTAGACGCCTTTTTCTCCTCACATGATCCTACAACTTTAAACCGCCAGGGACCAGACGTTGGTACTTCCTACCGATCGGCTATATTTTACCGCAATGCCGCCGAAGAGGAACTGGTTAGAAAAGCAATTATGAAATGGACGCCCGCTTTCAAAAAGCCGATTGTAACGGAGGTAGCTGCTTTAAAAGAATTTTACAGAGCCGAAGAATACCATCAAAATTACGCGGTTCAAAATCCAGGTAGCGGATACATTCGCAATGTTTCCATGCCCCGTTTTGAGTTATTTAAACGGGAATGTAAGTTAAAACTCAAAGAAAAATAATAAGTTCATTAAACCTACTAGCGCAGTAAAGACTATTTATCAGTAATAGTACGTTTTGAATTTTTACCTTTGAATTTACTTACTTCAGTCAACCCTAAGCTATATTAATTATCTTGCCCTTTAATGGATTATCAGGTATTTACCCTGCCAAATGGCATTCGTCTTTTACATAAACCCACTTCTTCCCTAATATCGCATGCATGCATTATTGTGAACACCGGTTCCCGGGATGAAGGAAATGGCAAAGACGGACTTGCGCATTTCATTGAGCACTTACTGTTTAAGAAAACCGAAAAACGGAGCACGAACCAGATCCTAAATCGTCTGGAGCTTGTAGGCGGAGATCTGAATGCTTACACGACTAAGGAATACACCTGTATTCACGCTTCATTTTTAAATGCTTACGTTGAAAGGTCTATCGAACTTTTTCAGGATTTAGTTTTTCATTCGGTTTTCCCGGAAGATGAACTTGAAAAAGAAAAGAGTGTGATACTGGATGAAATCGCATCTTATCAGGATCAGCCTGAAGAAGCTATACAAGATGATTTTGAAGATTTGCTGTTCGCCGGGCATCCGCTGGGGCGGAATATTTTAGGCACCGCCGATTCTGTAAAAGGTTTGGATAGAAATGACATTCTCAGTTTCCTGAAAAGTAATTACAATACGCATGAAATCGTGATCGGGGTATTGGGGAATTACGACTTCAAAAAGCTTTGTAAGATATTTTCCAAACTCTATTCGACCATACCTGAAAACAATGTCACCCCGAGCCGACAAGCGTTGCCCACTTATCAGCCAGTTGAAAAGAGAGTAGAGAAATCGATTTCACAAACACATTGTGTGTTGGGCAACCAGGCTTATTCAACGCATCACGCCAGTAAAACCGGACTTTTGCTTTTAACCAATATTCTTGGGGGCACGGGAATGAGCTCGCGGCTTAACCTTCAAATACGCGAAAAGTATGGTATCGCCTATACCATAGAATCTAATTACACGCCTTTCAGCGATACCGGGATTTTTTCGATTTATTTTGGAACCGACGCCGAGAAATCCGCGAAAGCGTTAAACCTGGTGCATAAGGAATTAAAGAAGCTTAGGGAAAATAAACTCTCTTCAATTGCCTTACAACAAGCTAAACAAAAGTTTACCGGCTTAATTGCTTTGGGCGAAGAGAATAGAATTGGCCTCCTTATTTCGATGACTAAGAGTCTTATCGATTACGGCAAAGCCGATACGCTTGAAGAGGTTTACGGAAAAGTAAATGCCGTTACTGCCGAACATATGCTTCAAATAGCAAATGAAATATTCGATCCTGCAAAGCTGACAACCTTATTATTCGAACCGTCAGAATAACGTACTTAAACGTTCAGGATGTTTCCAATCCCTGCTTATTTATCTATTTTTGCAGTACAAAAACAACCATGACCATAGCAAAACAAACCTATATGAAAACTTGCAGGCTCTCACATCTAATGTCTCACATCTCACATCCATTTTAATGAAACTACCGATTATAGCGTACGGCGATCCGGTTCTGAGGAAGAAGGCGGTTGAGATTACTAAAGATTATCCCAACCTCGACGAGCTGATTGCCAGTATGTTTGAGACGATGTATTATGCTAACGGGGTTGGTATTGCCGCCCCGCAAATCGGACTTTCAATCAGGCTTTTTGTAATCGACCTTAGCGATAAAGAAGATCCTGAATTAAAAGATTTTAAGAAAGTATTTATTAATGCGCAAGTTTTAAGCGAAGAAGGCGAAAAGTGGGATTTTAACGAAGGCTGCTTAAGTATCCCTGAGATAAGGGAAGATATTAGCCGGAACGAAACGGTTACTCTTTCTTATTATGATGAAGGCTGGAACCAGCACACCGAAACTTTTTCCGGCTTTAAAGCCAGAGTTATACAGCATGAATATGATCATATAGAAGGCAAGTTGTTTACTGATAAATTAAGTCCCCTGAGACGCGCTATGTTGAAAAGCAGGCTGGATTCTATTTCAAGAGGTACGATTAAAGTGGATTATCGTATGAAGTTTCCGGCGGCGTCTAAAAAGAGATAAAGAGATCTAGGGGAATGATTGCCTCTCATCTAGCTATTATTAATATTTTGCTTTTATTTGAAGCTTCAATAGACGAGATCCCCATATTTAAATGTACTGTTAGGTGAAGGTGTCGGATTTTGATACAAACCATTCAAAATCAGCAGTCATTACACTCACCTTTTTACTATCGAAGAGGTCTACTTTCAGTTTAACTATAGCTCTACTTCTTGTAGCTATTTGTTCATTGATATTTTCAATTGTGTCCTCTAAAATTGTAGCGGTAGAATAAATTTGTCCAAAAGCTGGTTTCTTATATTTGACTTCTGCTTTTCTTACTACAGGTATCAAATTTCCTTTATAATCCGGGAAATTCGTCAACAAAAATTGGCCGCTGGTAGCCTCCGCTAAAGAAAACAATGCGCTCGCATGAACCGTCCCTAAATGGTTGGTGTATTTATTATTGTCCTCTAGTGTTAAAATATAACTGTCGTCATCACCAGCAAAGTTCAAATCAATTAATTTATTGAACGGTAATTCAGTGATTTTCATAATGATAATTATTTACACTAGCTATTCAACTGAAAGGTATATTTAGAGAGTATCAGCAACTAGTTATTACTTCTGCTTTTATCTCCCTGGAAAATTTGCTGCATCAACGCACCCCAGGCAAACGGATTTAATAGCGGGTTGGCACCTCGCATATTCATATTTTTATTGGTTAATGCAATGTGATTATTCTGGAAATTGAGATTATCCATTTCTGCACCATCACGCGAAAGCGTTTTAGCACTTGCAAGAATCGATGTTCTTGACACATTTTTCCTTGCAATTTCGAGATCATCATCCGCGAATTTCATCGACATAAATGCCCGGTTAAATTCATCAATACTAGCCCAGGGCAATACATGAACCAAAGGAAGATTAACAACTTCAGCCTTCATCCTTACAAGTACAGTGTATTTTTTATCGGTAACCGTTTTAGGAATGACCAAGGCCTCCCTCCGGTATCCAATCGAGCTAAAAACAATGGTATCTCCTTGGTGCGCTACAAAGGAGAAATATCCCTGATGATTTGCTGATGCTGCTTTATTATTATCAGATTTATTCGTGATCGAAACGTAGGGAACCACCATGTTCGAATCAGCATTATAAATTACGCCCGAAAACTGAACAATTGTAGGATCTTGCGCTTTGGCATAACTCAAAGTACAAAGTAAAATAAATATGGTCAGCCAATGCTTCATCAATGTAAACCTACGCAAAAATAGTGCAAGAGTAATGTTAAAAACTGTTAAGAGAGCGTCATCAAATATAATTTCCTGCTCCTTTAACACAAAAAAAGCGATACGTTTAAAACGGTATCGCTCCTGCTATATTTTAATATAATTAATTAACTGTTTGAGGCATTACCGCATTAGGATCATCCATATCTGTAAGATTTACTGCTTCAACTCCTTCAATTTCGGGAACTGCTCTCTTTATGGCTTGTTCTATACCAGCCTTCAAAGTCATGATACTCATTGGGCAAGAGCCGCAAGCACCAAGGAGTTTAAGCTTTACGATATTATCAGATGTAATCTCTTCCACCGACACATTGCCACCATCCGCCTCTAAATAAGGACGGATAGTATCCAAAGCAGTCTCCACTTTTTGCAACAAATCCATTTTTTGTTTTTTATAAAATTAATAAAAATATCTTTAAACAGCGCTTCCTGCAGACTTTGCATTTACAATAGAAACCTGCTGTGCAACCCTTTCTGCAATATCTAAAAAAGCAACCGACAAAGGGCTATTCTCATTTAATATAACCGGAGTACCTGCGTCACCGGCATCACTAATACTTTGCACTAATGGGATTTCTCCAATAAAAGCCGTATCGTATAATTCAGCCAGCTTTCGGCCTCCACCTTCACCAAAAATGTAATATTTATTATCGGGTAGTTCAGCCGGCGTGAAGTACGACATATTCTCCACAATCCCTAAAATAGGGACATTGATCGATTCCATTAAGAACATACCAATTCCTTTTTTAGCATCCGACAGTGCAACATTTTGCGGTGTGGTGACAATTACTGCCCCTGCCACCGGGTAGTTTTGTGTAAGCGTAATATGTATATCGCCCGTACCCGGAGGAAGATCAACAACCAAGTAGTCCAGTTCGCCCCAGTCGGCATCGTTAAACAATTGCTTGATAGCATTAGATGCCATTGGCCCTCGCCATGGTATCGGTTGATTTGGATCAGTAAAGAATCCGATAGACAAAAGTTTTATACCGTATTTTTCAATGGGTTCGATTCGGGTTTTTCCATCTTCGGTCTGAGTTGCGTTTGGCCGGGCAGTTTCCAGACCAAACATAATCGGAATAGAAGGGCCATAAATATCTGCGTCGATCAAACCTACTTTGGCGCCACGCTTAGCTAATCCAAGCGCTAAGTTTGCTGATACGGTCGACTTTCCTACTCCTCCCTTTCCGGATGCCACTACAATAATGTTTCTGATGTTTGAAAGCGGCTGATTCTTCTGAGTGGTTACTCTCGAAGTCATCTTCACATCGACTATAATATCTTTACTTATAAAGTGAGCAATAGCATTGCGGCAGGCGTTTTCAATAAGCGCTTTTAACGGGCAGGCAGGTGTGGTTAAAACCACTGAAAATGTAAGATGATTCCCGTCGATAAGAATGTCTTCAATCATGTTCAGGGTAACCAGATCCTTTTTTAAATCCGGCTCTTCCACGTTGCTTAAAGCGCGTAAAACTTCTTCTTTTGTTATCATTAAATTCTCTAAGTTGCAAACTTATGAAACCTATGCCTATTATACTTGTTTGGAAAATGAATTTGCAGATATTTACATTTTGGAAATAAAACTCTCTCCCCTTCGTTTAAAAAACCTGTTAATGAATTATAAAGTTCTGTTTATACATGCATAACCGGGCATCGTCGAAGTATCTAAAAATCGCAATTATTTCATTATCAACCTTGTTAGTGCTGTTCCTTACGGGAGTGTTTATTGCCTACTCGAAGCGCGAAGCGATCTTAACAACGGTACTATCTAAAGCTGTAAAAAAAGCCAAAAGAGATTATAATCTGGATCTGAAAGTCGCCAATCCGCGTTTTGAAGGTTTAACCACAGTTGCCTTTTCAAACATTTCTATCGTACCCGAAAACCGCGACAGCCTGATCAATATCAACGATCTGCATGTAGGAATTAAACTCTTCCCGCTTATTACCGGAGATCTTAAAATAGCAAGCTTAAAAATTAAGAGTGGAAAAATCAACCTTGTTAAGCAAGATAGCATCAGCAATTATGACTTTTTGTTTAAAAAGAAAGATCGCGATAGCACTAAAACCAGCAAAGCTGATTTAGCCCAGCTGGCTAATAATCTTTTAAATCAGCTATTATCGAAGATACCCGAGGATATGTCTGTGAATAACTTGGATGTATTCATTAATCATGATAATGAGAAATTACGTTTTTTTACAACCCATGCCACAATTGAAGATGGAAATTTAAAATCGAACATAATCCTCAATAACAATGAGGCGGTTTGGCACCTTGACGGTGATGTAAAACCAGGCGATAAACAATTAGCTTTTAAG
>DASVRX010000102.1:0-9996 GCA_036388375.1 Pedobacter sp.
AGAATCTGGAAAGAACGATACGTTTTACTGGTCGAATGTTAATGAGCCAATCTTAGATGAGGCTGGTAAAGTTACCTACATCATCAATACCACAGCTAACATTACAACTCAGGTATTACAACAGCAAGCACTTGTTGAAGCAGAAGAAAATATCCTTGGATTGCAAAAGAATCAAGCTTTACATGATGAAATTGCAGCTGCCAACGAGGAATTAATTGCAACTAATCTTGAGTTGCAGCACACACAAGAAACTTTGCAATTACTGAATGAAGAGCTCGAAGAGCGGGTTTTTCAACGAACCTCGCAATTGTCGGAAAGCGAGAGAAGATTTCGGACGATGGCCGAGGACACCGAGATTTTAATTGCAGTAGCCGACCAGAGCAGTAACGGTGTATATTTCAATAAGGCCTGGCAAGAACTAACGGGTAAGTCGATGGAAGATCTTTTGGAATTTGGCTGGGCCGACTTGATTCACCCTGATGATAAAGACCGATGGATAAGGGAATATATGGCTGCCTTTGAAAAACAAATATCTGTTCAGGGAGAGTTTAGAATATTAAGCCAACAAGGAGAGTACCGCTATCTATTAGCAAATATTCCCGCCAGGTTTAACCCCGACGGATCGTTTGCGGGTTATATCAGCTCTTGTATAGATATTACCGAACGCAAGAAGATTGAAGAAGAGAAGCAAAATAATGTTATTGCCCTGGAAACAGCAAATGCCAAGTTAGAAGAAGTTGCAGATTCATTGAAGCTTGCTTTAGAAAGTGCTGAAATGGGTACATGGAAAGCCGATATTGTTAGCGATATATTGACTATATCTGAAGAGGCGCGAACTATTCACGGAATTCCGGAGAACTTTACTATAAATTTTACGAAAACGGCTGAGTTAATTGATATTCAATATCGTGATAGAACACTCCTGGCAATCGAACATGCAGTTAAAACGCGGGCAAAATTTGTGGCTGAATATCTTATCCATCCCATGGATGGAGGCAGTTCCAAATGGATACGGTCTACCGGAAAGGCCTTTTATGACGAATTTGGTTCTTCCGTTTATGTGTTAGGAACTATTCTTGATATCACAACTCAGAAAAACAAGGAAGAAGTTTTAAAATATAGAAAGGCACTTCTTGAAGCTCAAAATGAAGCAATACCTGACGCTTTACTAATAGTCGGCACAGATGGCCAAATGCTCTCGTATAATCAACATTTTATTGATCTATGGAGGATTCCTGGTGAAATTGCCCAAAGCAAAGATGATTCGGCAGCTCTCCAGTTTGCAATGACCCAACTATTAGATCCTCAGGGTTTTATTGACCGGGTTAAATATTGTTATGCGCATCCAAACGAAGCGGCCCATGAAGACGTGCTTTTTAAGGGCGGAAGAGTTATCGAACGGTTCGGAAATAGTGTTAAAAGTGAAGATGGGACTTCTTACGGATGGGCATGGTATTTTAGCGATATTACCAAACAAAGGCAACTGCAAAAACAGAAGGACGAATTTATAAGCACTGTTAGTCATGAATTAAAAACGCCTGTTACTTCTATAAAAGCATACGCGCAGTTACTGCACCGATCGGTAAAAGAGGAACGAAACACCGAAGAACAAAAAAGCTTCCTTGAACGCATGAACGTGCAGATTGCTCATCTGGAATCCCTGATTAAAGATTTGCTTGATATTAGCAGGATCGAGGCAGGGAAATTTAGCTTAAAAGAAGAAGAGTTTGATATAAGTGAAGTCATCCAAAGTCTAATTAGTGATTTGCAGATTATCACTCCCTGGCATACCCTTGAAGTAGAAAAGAATCATTCTGTAAACATAACCACCGATAGGAACCGAATAATTCAGGTAATAACTAACCTTGTTACTAATGCAGTTAAATACTCTCCTGGAAGTGAAATAGTCAAAATCTGCTCTGAGATAAGCGGAAATTCCCTTATTTTTTCAGTGACTGATTTTGGAATAGGAATAGCAGAACATCAGAAGAAATATCTTTTTGAACGGTTTCACCAGATTGAACGAACCAATACCGGAACCGGATTTAATTTAGGCCTTGGCCTTTATATATCAAAGGAAATCATCACCCATGCTGGTGGCGCGATTTGGGTAGACAGCGAACCTGGTAAAGGAAGTACGTTTTCTTTTAGTTTGCCTTTGGCTTAAGATGATATAGGTAATACATGGTCAGAAAAAATTTGATGCTATATATTGTCATCAACAAGCGAATTTCGGAGCCGCTTCAAACTCTGAAAACAAAATTCTGCTTTTTCTTATTAGGATTGAAACATAATTAATAAAAAACCAACATGGCAACTACTAAATCCACCAAAAAGAACTCGACAAGTAGTTCTCGTACCCCAGAGCAGGAAAGCGCACTAAAAGAATTATTCATCGATTCACTAAAAGATATTTATTGGGCAGAAAAGCACTTGGCGAAGGATCTGAAAAAGCTATCCAAGGCTGCAACCTCAGATGAGTTACGTGCAGCGTTTGAAACACACACTACAGAAACCCAGGCACAGGTAGTAAAGCTTGAACAAGTATTTGAACTGATAGGAGAAAAAGCCGTAGCAAAAAAATGTGAAGCAATGGCTGGTTTATCTAAAGAAGCAGAGGAACTGACCGAAAGCACTGAAGAAGGAACCGAAGTTAGAGACGTAGCATTAATCGCAGCAGCTCAAAAAGTTGAGCACTATGAAATCGCTTCTTACGGTACCTTAAAAACATTAGCGGGAGTGTTAGGGTTACCAGATGCTCAGGCGCTATTGGAAGAAATACTGGAAGAAGAAAAGAAAACTGATATATTGCTTACCGAACTTGCTGAAAGTTTTATCAATGAAGCTGCCGCAAGCGAAAGTAAGTAATCCTACATTACTTGGTATATTTAAGGGAAGCCAGATTCGTTGAGTCTGGCTTTTTTAATTAAGTAAACTGCTGCACCAGAGTTTCAAGTTCTATCAAATCGAATGGTTTAGCTAAATAAGCGTTTGCGCCGCATTCATGGGCAAGCTTCTCTAAGTCATTAACGGCAGATAACAAGATGACGGGTATGTGTCTAAGCCCTTCGTTTTCCTTTATGGTTTTGCACAGATCAGATCCACGGGTACCATTAAGCCAATTATCCATCAATATTAGATTTGGCTTAATTGCTTCAAGTTCCGAAAGGACGGGAAAACCAGTTCGTGGTATCACTTCAAAACCTTCCCAATCAAGGGTAATCGTAATAAACTCAAGTATGTCTGCGTCATCATCGATGACTAATATTTTCTTGCTCATCCAAGTTTGTTGTATAATATTAAGATACAATCTTAACTATAAAGATATAATTAAGTAAGTATTAACCGAAAGTTAATTAGTAAAATTACTTGGTTTAAAATTTTTAAAATCTCAGAGTTCGATTGTAAGTATTACAAGGGTGGAGTGGACAATTGCAGCTGAACGACTACCTGAAGATATGGAGGAAGTGTTACTTTTTGATGAGGAGACAGGACTATCTGAAATCTTTAAAGAAGAACAAGATTTAGCTGAAGAAACACAACTAACTATATAACAATGGCGATTATAGTAAATTTAGATGTGATGCTCGCCAAAAGAAAAATGCAGGTCACAGAGCTCTCCGAGAGGATTGGAATAAATATGGCTAACATTTCAATATTAAAAAACGGAAAAGCCAAAGCGATAAGATTTCAACTTTAGAAGCCATATGTAAAGAATTGGACTGCCAGCCTGCTGATATATTAGAATATCAGAAATAACGCTAATACCATTCTCATTTAATGTAACCTCTAAATCTTCAATATCATATAAAACGAACGCTAATTTTACTTATAGCCGGGTTAACTATGGGCTATAGCCAGTACTGCCAAGCTCAAACTCATAATAAGGCTATCCCTAAATCAACCAATGCTGAATATCTACTTTTAGACACCGCTGTTAAAACCGGCAGCTTAGCTAACGGGTTTACTTATTATATCCGAAAAAACTCCGAACCTAAAAATCGAGCCCAATTATATCTAGTTGTTAAGGTTGGCTCTATTTTAGAAAACGACAACCAACGGGGCCTGGCTCATTTTATAGAGCATATGAACTTCAATGGCACAAAAAATTTTCCAAAGAATGAATTGGTGAACTATCTTCAAAATCGGGCGTGAAAATCGGTGCGGATCTCAACGCTAAAACGAGTTTCGACGAAACGATTTACGAACTACCCATCCCAACAGACGATATTTCGGTACTTAGAAATGGTATGCAAATTATCCGTGATTTGGCTCAAGATGCAAGCTTAGATTCAATAGAAATTGAAAAGGAGAGAGGTGTAGTTTTGGAAGAAAAGCGTTCAATATTGGGTGCAAGCCAACGGATGGCAAATAGATATCTGCCTGTGATGTTTAACAATTCGCGATACTCAAACCGTATACCTATCGGTACAGAAGAAGTGCTAACCGGATTTAAACATAAAACGCTAAAACAATTTTATAAAGACTGGTATCGTCCGGATTTGCAAGCCCTCATTGTAGTGGGAGATATCAACGTAGCGGAGATGGAAGCGATGGTCAAAAATATGTTTTCAGACCTCAAAATGCCGGCCTCTCCACTGAAGCGTACCGAACATAAAATTTCGCTTTTAAATAGAAATCAGTCCATCGTCGTTACCGATAAAGAATTTCCATATACCGTTGCACAGATTTTTATCAAACATCCTAAAGCCCCATTAAAAACTATCGGCGATATGAGAGATGTTACCATTCGGTCAGTCTATAATAAAATGATGGGAGCCCGCTTTTCGGAGTTGATGAAGCAGACAACGCCACCATTTTTACATGCAGGGAGTAGTATAGAAAGCTTTTACGGTGGGTTGGAAGTTGTTTCGACACAAGTAGTTGCCAAACCCGGAGAATTAGAAAATGGTTTAAAAGCGGCTCTTTCGGAAATAGAACGCGTAAAGTTATTTGGTTTCACCGGGTCGGAGCTGGATAGAGCAAAGCAATCATATTTAACGTCTGTGGAAGCCTCATTTAAGGAAAAGGATAAAACTTCCTCAGAAAAGTATGTTCGAGAATATGTGCGTTTGTTTTTAAATGAAGAAGCTAGCCCTGGAATAGAATATCAATATAATTTTTCCAGGGAAGTTACGCCTACTGTTACATTGGCGGAAGTAAATGCTTTTGCAAAGAGATATCTTGTAGACGCTAATCGCGATGTACTGATTTTAGCGCCTGAAAAAGATGCCGCTGCTCTGCCATCTGAAACTACCGTAAGCAAATGGATCTCTGAGGCAAAAAATAATAAATTGACTGCGTATGTTGACGAGGTCTCAGATAAGCCTTTGATGTCAATAAAACCCGTAGCCGGTAAGGTAGTAAGCGAAACTAGAGTTGACGGAATCGGCGTAACAGAGTTAAAATTAAGTAACGGTGTGAAAGTAATTCTAAAACCAACCAATTTTAAAAACAACGAAATCAAATTCAACGCTTTTAGTAAAGGTGGCACATCATTATATCCAGACTCTGATTTTCAGTCTGCAGACTTTGCTTCCGAAGTGGTAACCCGCGCTGGACTTGGTGAATTTAATCCTATTCAGCTACCTAAATTATTAGCGGGAAAGCAAGTATATGTGTCTCCTTATATATCAGAATTAACGGAAGGAATAAACGGATCTTCAGCACCCAAAGATTTAGAAACTGCACTACAATTAACTCATCTATATTTTACAGCACCACGAAAAGATGCTGAAATACTCAAGTCTTTAATTACTCAGATAAAAGGAGTTTTATCAAATAGAAGTAATGACCCTAACAGTGTTTTTTCCGATACCGTTTCTGCTGTTTTAGGGAATAATAATATTAGAAGAACCTGCCCAAATCTGGCTAAACTGGAACAAGTTAATCTTGATAAGGCCTATAATATTTACAGGGAGCGCTTTGCTAACGGCGGCGACTTCACCTTTACTTTTGTAGGTAGTTTCAAGATAGATGAGATTAAGCCTTTACTTGAGCAATATCTGGGCTCTTTACCCACAAAAGCTCAAAAAGAAAACTTCAAAGATTTAGGTATCATTCCGCCTACAGGTAAAATAAATAAGTTCGTTTACAAAGGGCAGGAGCCAAAGGCTACCGTGAGAATTGTGTTTTCAGGCGATTATAATTACAATGAAGAAACTAACAATCAATTGACTGCTTTGGGCAATGTGCTGCAAATCAAACTTATCGAACGTTTGCGAGAAGAGGAAAGTGGTGTTTATAGTCCGGCTGCCCGCATGAGTTATACCAAATACCCGAGAAGCAGATATTCATTTAGTGTTTCTTTTGGTTGTTCACCAGATAATGTCGACAAATTGGTGAATGCGACGTTAAATGAAATAAACAAAATTAAGGTCTCTGGGGCACAGGCTTCCGACCTTGAAAGGTTTTTTGCAGAGGAAGGAAGAAGCACCGAAACTAAACTTAAACAAAACGATTTCTGGCTAAGCTATCTATCTGGTCAATATCAAACGGATGAATCACCAAATCAAATAGTAGGCTATTTAGAATCATTAAAGAATATAACTTCGCTAAGCTTGAAGACTTCTGCAACCAGGTATTTAAACGATAATAACCAACAAAAGCCTCCCTTGTCAGGTGTTAGGATTTAAAACAACGGATTGAAGACCGCTATTTTTCCTCTTGATATTTATAACTGCATTGCATTCATAAAGCAAGGTCCATGCAATAGGACGCCAGCTCTTTTGTCTTAGCCTTCTTGCCATCGAGAGAAAACGTACCTTAATTATTCAAACGCAGGTCATAATTCACCGATTACTGCAAATAGCATCTGGGTATTATAATTCGACTCAAAAAAAAGATTTATTTTAATTTTAAGGCTTCATTCATATACCTATAAAAATAAAGACTTATTTATCCTCCCTCTCTGTTAGTCCTTTCTTTTCGTTCAAGATCTCCTGTACCGAAAGAAGTATAACAGGAACTTAATATGCATTTCGAAAACTACGAATTCGAAAAAGCATAAGGGTTAAAAATTTCAGTTAGCTTTTGCATTCGGTAATCAACTTCTAGCGAAATCCTATGTGTTTTTTCCTTCAGACCAATAACAATACAATAGTGTAAGTGAACAAATGCATCGAGTTTATGGAAGGTACAAATCGGATAAGGATGTTTGAGTCAGTGTAATCTAGTCAACCGCTTTTCCTCCAAAATCATCCTGGTATACTAACTTTTTTTTCGCATTGTAAAGCTTAACATAATCAGTTTGGCCATTGGTTTTGCTGATCACTTCTAACCCCATAATCGACCCTACCGACTGGGTGTACTTTGTCTTGTAAATAAGCGAATCTTCGAGGTAAATGTGTACAGTTTTATCTATTACTTGTAGCCGAGCTTTTTTCCACTTTTGGATATCGATTCCAAACTGAGGCAAGTTTTGTTTGTTATCCCCACTAATATTCAATTCTCCAAAAGTCATTCGAAGGAATCCAGTGCAACCCGTAGATAAAAAATGCATTTTTAGTACGCCCCTTGTGCCCAGTAATTTGAACCACATATCGTAACACAATGCTCCTACCTCTTGTGAATTATTTCTGAACCGAGTTTCAAAAGTAGCATTGTCGCCATCTACACCAAAGTTTCTAATATTGTAATACGATAAGAAGTAATAATTAAAAGTATTTAGCAAATAATTTATTTCGTGTTCTGGCAAAGATGTCCGCGGGTTATATAGTCGTCCACCAGATGACACCTCTGCTTTAATCGCGAATCTTGAACTTTCTCTGTCGGGATGTTTAGTGACATCTACTTTCCATCCTTCAGTTTGGGTAAAGAACATTGTTTTAGCAACAACTTTTTGGTCACTTAATAAATAGGCAGTATTCCAACCCGGATTAATTAACGGCCAATAACTGAACTTTTGGTCTTTTGATAGTTTAATAGTGTCGCGTTTGAACTCAGGAAAAACTATTAAATTTTTTTTTCCTTCTAAGCTAGACAAATCATGTACGAACTTTAAGGTATGTGGAGCTGGGCCCAGCGGGTTTTCAACTTTAAAAATTACCTCTGTCGCAGTTGATTTAGGTTTAAAAACTGCAAATGCTATTGCAGCACTAATTACAGAAATTGCCATTAAAGCTAGGACAATGGTAGTTGAATTATTCTTTTTAACACCGCGTTCCGCTGATGTTGATGGTTGTTTTAAATCAACTACTGCTGGCTCATTAACAACATCAGGATTCTCTGGAGTGATAGGATTATGGTTCTCAAAATCGTACCAGTCGGAGTAGCCCAAAAACATTGCCAAAGCATTCTTAGTGTCGGCCTGAGGTTGGTAATACTTGCGGGTTTGAATTTTGCCGTATAAGCGCTTTAATGTGTGTGTACTTAAGTTTATTGATGACGCTTCAAAGATGAAACCCTGTATCCTTTTAAAATCTTCCCGGGTCCACTCATCGCTGCTGCCGCGATTTACTTTCTGTTCGATTTGTCGCAGACACTTTTTAATATACAATACTTCAGACATGTACGTATTGATCCTTAATCATCACTAGAAAATAATTTCCCCACTTATCAATGTTACCAATTTAAGCATAAATGAGAATAATTATAAAATTATATATAATCCATCCCCACTTTCGGCAGTAAAGGTAAATTACTTGTGACTCAATCCGTCATCTAATTTTCGAAAAACGAACGCCTGCACGTCAAACTTTTCTACCTGGTGCCTCCAGCCAAATGCCGTATTAAGATGGTTCTCTAACAACAGCATATACGCTGAGTTTTTAACGTACTGCTTTTTATCTGCTTTCACAGATCAATGATTTCTGAAATTTTCTTTTGTTCGATCATGATTTTTTATGATTTTGTTAAATGAAAATTATCGAGCAAAGAAAAGAAGCTCTAGAGATTAAATACTATGTGTAGTCAATGTTCCTAATTTGAGATTCAAGGGCTTCGAGGGTGAATGGATAGAACATATTATACGGGAGTTAGGAGACTTCATTGGAGGGGGAACATCCTCAACGACAAAAGCACGTTTTGGAGTGGGAAAATACCGTAGATATCTTTATCTGATTTATGTGAAATGAAATAATAAGAATAGAATTAGTCGATTTATCACTCAGGAAGCAATTGATAAATCTGCAACTAAATTTTGCCACGCCCCTGTGATATCAATTCTTTCAAGGGTTGGAGTGGGAAAAATTGCACATTTATGGAGTAGCCTGTGCAAGTCAGGATTTTATAAATATTGCAATTGGCGACTCACTTGGCGCAAAATTCATTCGACAACTAATAGTTGTTTTTCATATCTAATTTTTCTTGTGGGCTTGACAATTATGGAATCTACTAATGCCACTGGCCATCCCATCGCTAATGCTTTCCAGGAAAATGATTTTAAGTACTGGTATGATGCTAAACAAAAAATGATTGCGCCTATCATGCATAATATATTTTATGTAAAGGGCTGGGATCGGATTCTGCAATCCGGAAATACCGGCTGGACACTTGCCAGCAGTTATGCTAGTTTAGTGGCAGAAAAGAAATTTGGTAAAGGCATGTTTAGAGTTTGTCAGCTTGATCTTCAAAATAAAATACAGGATAATCCGGCAGCTTATCGATTCGTGCAAATGCTTTTAAAGTAAATTCAGAATTAAAATATCATTCATAACAAAGCCTCTAATGCATCAGCATTAGAGGCTTTTTAAGTACCATTTGGCTATAAATTATTTTATCTCGTTTATAGCTACCGCGTCCATATCGGTAAATTCTTTGTTTTCACCTGCCATTCCCCAAATAAATCCATAAGAAGTTCCGCAGCCAAAGTGCATACTCCATGGCGGAGAAATTGCCGCTTCATAATTACCAACTATCAAATGTCTTGTCTCTTGCGGCTCACCCATGAAATGCATAACCCGGTGATTAGAGTCAACATCAAAATATAGATACACTTCCATGCGCCGGGTATGAGTATGTGGCGGAACAGAATTCCATACACTACCGGTTTTTAGT
>DASVRX010000103.1:0-22796 GCA_036388375.1 Pedobacter sp.
GATCGTAGGAATTACTTTGAAGTGGATCTCTCCGATATGCCTGCATGGTGGAACTGAGCAGATAATTCTCAAAATCGCTAAAATTATTTCGCCGTATAGCTTTCGCCCCCAACTCGATGTTAAACACTTTAAGAGGCTGTACATAATCGACTTGGGCAGTTTGCTCATTGTTTCCTGAACTATTATACTGCCTGAAACTAGGAGCTTCGAATCTTTTACGCTCTAAATACAATCCTTCGGAATCCTGGGTATTGCCGGATAATTTATATTTATAGGATACTGTTAACAACTGCTCTTTATTCCGTTTAAAGCCCAGTTGATAATTTAATCCTAAATCTGTACCCCGATATTTGGCATTGCTATGATTGTCAAGATGGTAATATTGCTCCTCTACGTTAGCATTATTAAACAAATAAGAATATTGGTCAAAAACCTGGTTGTTATCGCCACCATAATGTTGGTAGGTAGCAGTAATTAAATTTAGTGTGTCAAATTCATAACTTAGTTCGGCACTCCCATACAAATTATCGCCATTGCGGGTATTTGTTCCAGTCTGGCTCAAATTAGATTTTACGGGACTACTTATCATGTTGGAATTACCGAATGATGTAGCTCCTGAATTTTGTAGATTATAACCAACATAACCGCTCAACCCTACCTTATTCTGCTTAACGGTCGCATTCAAATTTAATCCTGGACCAGCGTTGGTATGATATCGCGTATTAACGCTGCCATTGTAGCCTTGATCGATATTTTTTTTGGTAATAATATTTATAATCCCTGCCAGTCCTTCAGCATCGTACTTTGCAGGCGGAGTAGTGATTACCTCAATTCTTTCAATGTTGCTTGCAGGCATTCCCTTAAACACATCCGCCGGATTTTTTGCAACTAAAGCAGATTCACGACCATTAATTAAAACCTTATAATTATCATTACCCTGCAGTTTGATATTGTCCCGTCCATCAACTGTAATAAGCGGGACTTTTCGAAGCATCTCCAGCACTGTCAGCACCTTATTTTCAGGGTCATTCTGTACATTATAGGCAATGCGGTCAACCTCTTGTTTAATAATTGGCTTTGCAGAAGTTATAACAACTTCATTCAGTGCTTTACCAGACGCAGCTAGATAGATTTTCCCTAGATCAGTCTTTCCTGTGCTTACCGAAACGGTTTTAGTATTATAACCGATCATACTTATAACCAGCTGGATATTCTTAAGTTCATTTATCTTGATTTCAAAACTGCCATCATCTTTACTTAATGTACTTTTAGTCGTCTTGCGATCAGTATCAACTATATTTATTGTTGCATAACTCAACGCATTGCGACTCATCGAGTCTAACACTACGCCTTTAATAACCGAAACTGGTTGAGAATACGAAGAGAAGTAAAAAAGCACGCCCGCACAAACCGACAAGAAAGCCCTCATAAGCAATTTTAAAAATTTTTCAATGGTAGCCGCAATAATACTACAAAATCGCTTTTTCTAGGCAGATATTAACATTTGTTAACCATGATAAATGATATAATATTTTACACCGTACTGAGCCAGAATATCTCGATGTTTGGAATGGATTTTTAGAAAACAGCTATCGTTTTATAGCTTCTGTAGCCCCGTTTCCGCTCATACTCTACAGGCCTTATTCGAAAAGGCTGATATCCGCTCACCCGGGGTTAAATTACACCGCTTGTATTTCATAAGAAATACCCCTGCAAATAAAATATAATTGACGAGCAACTATTGAAAGTGTGATGTTTAATGTTGTAGAGAAATATAAGGTGTATAAGATTGGTTATTCAAATTCAGAAACAATCCAAAGCTCTCTTTTAGACTTAGTTATAAACGGGATCTCTAAGTTTTTAAGCATATCTTCAACCTCGGCACTTTCCTCGTTGGTGTTTAGTAAAATGCGACTATTAGGTCGTAATGCTGTTTTCAAATCTGAGTAAATAGACAACTCTATTATATCAGAATACGAAAACTTTGAAGTACTTTTTTTTGCAAATCCAGGCATAGTAGATAGATAACTGTTCGAATATTGTGCATTAGTCTAACACAATAAACAGTGTTCCAACAAATAAAATTTGAGTTTGTTTTGGATACGCCTTTAATTAGGAATTAATACTGACTTTAAGTGGTTTAACTATTAAGTAGATTATTTTAAGATTGATATCTTATGCTACTCTTATGATTTTTTGTCAATTGCTTTTTGCAAGATTCTAGCAAACGCCGGTGCATTTTCAGGCAAAATCATGTCGTCATGATCGCCCGGCACTTGATGAATGATTACATCCTCGGAAGTATAAGGTTTCCAACCTAAATATTCAAAATCATCTACGTAGTAAACCCGCACTTTTGCTTTAAACAAATCAATAACCCCATCATAAGGTCGCCTTCGATACTTCGACAATGAAAGTGCGTATTTCCCCATGGCCGCATACAGATCAGGGTAAGTCTCACGAAAATCATCTTTTGGTCTATAACCAAACCTTTGAGCGATATTTATTAACCTAATTTCGAGAAGTTTCCTGTGATATTTTATCGCCTTTTGGGGATGCAAAAACAAGCTTTTTATCTCGTAGGCAGTATATTTAAGTTTCAAAATAATCTTTTCAACTATCGAGCGCGAGACCGGCTCTTTAATACAAGTATCAAATAAGCCTAACATAGCCACCTGCTTGCCCATAGACTTTAACTGCCGGGCCATTTCAAATGCAATCAATCCACCATCAGAAAAACCTGCTAACAAATATGGTCCTGTTGAATTTTGCTGCATCAATTCCGAAATGTAAAACGCTACAGTTTCGTCAAGAGTCTCAAATGGTTCATCAAGGCCATCGATACCTAATCCTTGGAAGGCGTATACGGGTTGTTCTTCATCCAAATGCGAAATAACATCAGTAAAAGCCCAAACCCCCAACCCGGCTCCATGTATCAGGTATAAAGGGTTTTTATTTCCTGATGTTTTCATCGCTACTAAAGATTTCCAACGATCAACGGCTAGCCCCTTGTCTAATAATTCAGCCAATTTGAAAATAGTCGGATTCTCCAGTAAAGTTGAAACCGGAAGTATTTTGCCCACCTTTTTTGCAAGTTGCGCCAACGCCTCAATGGCAAGCATAGAATGTCCGCCTAATTCAAAAAAATCATCGTGAATGCTGATCTTCTTTATTCCCAGAAAGTGCGCCCAGTTATTTGCAACCAGCTTTTCCGTCTCTGTTCTAGGCGCGGTAAAATCTGGGGCGGTTTTACCGGACTCCGCTGGCTTTGGTAGCTTTGCCCTATCAATCTTACCATTTAAGTTCAGGGGAATAGAACGTAAACTAACATAATCCGCCGGACACATATATATAGGTAGCTGGCTTTTAACTACCTGTTTCCACACTTTAATTGAATCCTGAAAATCCTCTTCAGAAACTATTGATTTTGTAACAATATAAGCTACCAGTCTTTTATCGCCTGCTCTATCTTCCCGGGCAATCACAAGAACCTGCTTTATATTTTTCTGTTTAATTAGAAGCTGTTCTATTTCGCCTGGTTCGATGCGGTATCCGCGAATCTTTACCTGATCGTCTATACGGCCCAGGTACTCGATGTTTCCATCGGGTAACCAGCGGGCTAAGTCACCGGTTTTATACATCCTGGCTCCTTCTTCGTTATTAAAAGGATTGCATACAAATTTCTCTGCAGTCAGATCTGTCCGGTTTAGATAACCCTTTGCTAAACCGTCTCCTCCTATACAGAGTTCGCCGGAAAAACCTGTCGGACATATCTGATTTTGGGGGTTAACGATATAAATCTGGGTTCCGGTTATTGGTTTACCTATCAGGATAGGCTCATCTTTTCTAAGACGGTATACAGTACTATAGGTAGTGTCTTCTGTAGGGCCATAAAGGTTTCTGACTTCCATACGGTCGGTGTCCAGGTTCTGAACTATTTGAAGCGGGATAGGTTCGCCGGCCATATTCAGTACACTAACGTTGCCGAGGTCGGCTTTGTCTGCTAGCAAACTGGCTACGACACTGGGTACGGTGTTTAGCAATACTTCGCTATCGTTTGTTAGATATTTTGTGACTGCCAAACCATTTTCAAGTATCCGGAAGCTCTTTCCAATACTTAAGGGATAGAAAATCTCGAAGATAGACAGGTCAAAACAAATGGAGGTAGTGAAATAAACGATCTCGAACGAGCTGGAACTAAATTCTTGTCGGCACCAGTTGATAAAAGAACCGGCATTTTTATGGGTAATTTCTACTCCTTTTGGTCTACCTGTTGATCCGGATGTATAAATGATGTAGGCTAGTGATTCTGGCGATAAAGAATTAAATGATGCTGCCGCTGAAGTGTTGCTGATGCTGGCCTTGTCGGCACCGTCTGTTTCGATGATTGTTAAGGCACTACCGTTCTTTATCTTTGAGCTGCTCAATTTGCTGCTAACCACGATTTCTGCCCCACAGTCTTCCAGCATATAGCTGATCCGATCCCGTGGATAAGCCGGATCTAGCGGAACATATGCTCCGCCAGCTTTTAAAACAGCCAGGATAGCAACGATCAACCCTGCGCTTCGTTCGATACAAACAGGAACCAACGTGCCCTCTTTTACCCCCTGGTTTTGAAGGTAATTGGCCAGGCGATTACTCTGCTCATCTAATTCGGAATAGCTTACTGTAAAGTCTTCATCAATCAGGGCTACCGAGCCTGGGTTCCTTTTTTCCTGCTCGGAAAATAAATCAATTATGGTCTTATTCTTATCGCTTGGATATTCAAAGTGGGAAGTATTGAAGTCAATAACTAACTTCTTCTGTTCTGATTGTAGAAGCCGGGTAGTAATATTGTCGCGTTCTAGTGCATCATGTAAAATCACATTTGGATTTGCAACAAGGGTTTTAAGCACTGTGTTGAAACCAGCCATCATCTTTTTTATAGACTCAGGCTTAAAAAGCTGGGTATTATAAGACCATTCCAGGATAAAAGACTCTTCTGAACCGGTCGCATTTACAAATAGTTCAAAACTTTCATATTCGCGTGGGTTATTAAAAAAGTCAAAATCCAGATCATGAAACTTAACTCCATCAGTTAAACCCATATCAATATTAAACACGATCGGGATTAGAGGAACCCGGGAAGTATCTCTGGATATTGTCAATTTCTTAAGCAAGCTCCCGAAGGTAACCTGCTGATTTTCGTAAGCATCGAACATAAACGCTCTGCGTTCTTTTAAAAACTCAGAGAACCTTAGTGTCGGATCTTGCTTGCTTCTTAAAGGCAAAAGATTTACGCAATGACCTATCAGCCTTAAATTACCAGAAGCCGATTGATCGGCGGCAGGTAAACCTAACATCAAATCATCGTGACCGGTTAAACGGTGCAAAAATAATTCAAAGGCAGCAGTTAGAGTTATTACCAGGCTGCAACCATTTTCGACACCAATCTTTTTAAGCTGTAGAATTAATTCCTGATCTACAGCATAATCATTACGACCACTTTTGTAGGTTCGCACGGGGGGCCGATCAAAATCGATGGGAAGATTTACTACCGGAGTGTTTTGTTTTAAATTCTTAAGCCAGAACTCTTCCTGGGCCTGATAATCTCCGCTGTCAATAAATTGCGTATGCTTAAACGCATACTCGCTAAACAATGGCGCGGTTGGCAATTCAATGGGAACATTTTGGGTATATGATGAGTATAATTTGCTTAACTCCTGAAGCAGAATACCGATAGACCATCCATCACAGATAATATGATGCGTGGTAAGCACAAACTTGTACTCGTGATAGTTGATCTTAAATAATCCGGTTTTTAGCAACGGTCCATCGGTTAATGAAAATATAAAAAGAGCATCGTCTTTAATATATTTTTGAACTATACGTTCTGCCACCGAATCGGGAATTTCTGATAAATCTTTATAGTAAAGGTTTACCGGTTGCTTATCAAAAATGCATAACTGTTTTCCGTCTGCACTAAACACAGTTCTCAACGAGTCATTTCTGTTGATAAGTGCTTCCAAAGCTTTTTCAAGAGCTGATTCATCTAAACAGCCTTTAAAATTAAGTGTGATGGATTCGTTATAAGCCCGATTAGCATCGGCTCCGCCGATCATACACGATGCCCATATTTCTTTTTGAGATTCTGTTGACGGTGCTAATTTCTCAATCGTCAATCCTCCAAAAGGATCAAAATCTACCGGTACAAATACTATCTTAGAACTTGTCGAAATATCAACCATCACCATTTCGCTGCTACTTGTAAATAGCTGCCCGGGGTTTCAGGATTGGCTATAAACCATGCCGGATTTCCATTTTTATCACGCCCCAGTCGAGCGCCACTTACCGGAGGACTATTTAGATCATTATGAAAGTTCAAAACTGAGGTTTCAGAATCTGATAATTGCTTGAAAAAACCAGCTGCAATCATTTCATCGGCACTTTCTATAAATAATTTAATGACCAGATTTATTTCTTCCTTTGTGTGGGCTTCTGTCATAAAACACGGAAAACCATCGCAAACATGCACACCTTTTTGGCGCATAAGCGTAAAGAGCAATTCTTTATACGGAACATCTTCGTGGAATTTAATCTTCCATAAAGAGCCAAATTGTGCCACGTAAAACGGAAGCTGTCTTTTCTTAAATTCAACATTCAGTTTACTAGCAATCTTCTCACCTTTTTCATTCAGTTCTTTTTGTAAGGCAGGACCTCTATCTTTCATGTATTGTAAAGCGGCCCTGGCACTAGCGAGTGCCAGCGGATGGCGCACAAATGTTCCTGCGAAATAGGTTACGCCAACTTCCGGAAACGTAGTGTCGCCGTATTGCCAGAAACCTCCGTCGAGGGCATCCATAAACTCTTTCTTACCGGCGATAACCCCGATAGGTAAACCACCACCAATCACCTTTCCATAAGTTGCAATATCTGCTTTGATGCCAAACAAAGCCTGCGCGCCGCCCGGGTGCATTCTGAATCCGGTTATTACCTCATCAAAAATCAAGGCAACACTGGCTTGTGTGGTAACTTCCCGTACCTTTTTTAAGAATTCTACAGGAGCAAATTCCGGTCGGCGACTTTGGACCGGCTCTACCAACACTGCCGCAAGCTCATTAGCTCTTGATTTTATAATTTGAAAACTCTCCTCGGTTCCGTAATCAAGTATCAACATGTTTTGTACAGCCTCGGGCATAATGCCTGAAGCCGCAGGAAATGACTTTAATTTTTTTGTACCTCGAACTAAAACTTCATCTACAATACCATGGTAAGATCCGGTGAACGCTACAATCAGCGATTTACCTGTGATGGTTCGTGCAATGCGCATTGCGCCCAGAACTGCTTCCGAACCGGTACTGCAAAGAGCAGCTCGGTCAAAACCGGTAAATTCACAAACTAATTTACTTACCTCGCCGGCTAGTTCGTGTTGCGGGCCCACTTCAAAACCTTTTTCTACCTGGTCATGCAGGGCGTTTGTCAACACTTCAGGCTGGTAGCCAAACATATTAGATCCGAAACCATTAAGTATATCGATGTATTCGTTGCCATCTAAATCCCATAGGCGGCTTCCTTTTGATCTGTTAATTACAATCGGATATACGATTTCTTTAGTGAGCGGCTTAAAGCCGGAAACTACACGCGGATCTGCCATGTACGACCGATGCTCCTGCGCATATTTCTTACTCTTTTCAGTTTTTCGGTTATATATTAAGGTGAGCTCAGTTAAAAAAGCATATTGTTTGCTCGTTAATTCGGTTACCTGCCTGTCTATATGTGCCGTAGCACCAAAAGGTTTTTTAATTTCAACAGCTTCTTCAGGAGTTAACTCATTTGTGGATGAATGATTTACGACTATTTTCTCGGCCGAATGCTGATAGCTTTGTCCTGTTGGATTCAAAGATACGGGGGCATTTCCCGTTTGTAACAGCGTTACTTGCTTGGCAAGGATTTGCAGTTGCTGGGCAATTAAATCAAGTGCTATATTCCCGTTAGATGCGGGATTGAATTCAGGCTGAAATGTTGGTGTATGCTGTGTGCTGGTATATTGAGGTGCCTCGACCTGTAAATCCGGCATAGCTACAGGATCGCTATTCTTTTCAATGTATGCGGCTACCAATTCGATTGAACAGGTATCTTCAAGCAGTTGCCTGAAAGTAAAAGGCAGGTTAAACTTCTTCTTAAAAGTTGAAGCCACCTGGGTTAATAACAAAGAATCCAGTCCCATTTCTAAGAAATTAAGATTGGGTTTAAGATCAGCAATCTCGAGTCCTGATGTCTCTTCGATAATTTCTTTGACTCTTTGAATTAAAATCTCATTTTTCATTAAGTGATTGTTTTGGGGTACTTCATTACCCGGGTATTCATGTAATTTTTTTAACTCAACTGGTTTTTGATAAGTAATCTCGTCTCGGATTGAGAGCGGTTTACTCACGATGGTTTCAGCAGGCTCTACCCAACAATACTTCCGGTCGAAAGCATACGTAGGCAGATGTATCTTTTTTCTGATTTGTCCCTCATAGAATGATTGCCAATCGGGTTCTACCCCATTTATATAAAGTTGGCCAAGTGCTTTTAAAATAGATTGAGTTTCGGATGTATGTGCAATGTTCTTTTCTAAACTCGCAACTGTTACAGCCTTAGCTAACCCAATTTGTTGCCTTACCAGGATAGAGGTTACGTTGCCAGGGCCCGCTTCTAAAAACAATACATTCTCATTTTCCAGAATACATTTCACCGCATCGGCAAAGCGGACAGTTAACCTCAAATGCTGCGCCCAGTAATCAGGATCAGTAGCTTGAGAATCACTCAACCAAGTCCCGGTAACGGTAGACATAACCGGCTTTTTGGGAAAACTCAACACTGTTTCCGACACCACCGTCTTAAACTCATCTACGATGGGATCCATCATTTTGGAATGGAAGGCATGGCTTGTATGTAACAGGCTGTACGCTACATCTTTCTCATCCAAAACCCTCGAAAAATCGCTTATAGCTTGTTCTTCTCCGGCAACTACGCATAATTTATCACTATTTATTGCAGCTAGTGAAAGATCATCCGGAAGGATTGTATTTAAGGCTTCAGAGTCCATTCTTACCGAAAGCATTTGGCCTTGCGGTAATTCACTCACCATTCGTCCGCGTGTCGCTATAAGTTTTAAGCCATCGGCAAGGTTGAAGACTCCGGCAAAATGTGCTGCTACAAACTCGCCGATACTATGCCCGCAAAAAATAGATGGCTCAATACCCCAACTCATCCATAATTTGGCCAGCGCATACTCTATGACGAAAAGCGCAGGTTGAGTAAATTTTGTATTTTTCAGGACATCGGCGGCAGCCGAATCATTTGTTTCAGGGTAAATAACCTGCCGGATATCGAGTACTAAATGTGGCAGTAACAATTCTGCGCATTCATCTACGGCTTTACGGAATGCAGTTTCACTTTCGTACAAATCCCGGCCCATGTTTACGTATTGCGATCCTTGCCCAGGAAACATAAACACAATTTCCTGTGGTGTTTCTGTAAGTGTTTTTATTTCAAAAGGTTGCCCGGTATTTTTAAGAGCAGTCTTCAAATTATCAGAAGATTCTGCTATTGTAAATGCACGGCAATTGAATGGTGCGCGGGTAGTTTGAAGCGTGTAAGCAATATCTGATACGTTTATTTCCGGATACTGAGCTATGTAGGCTGCCAGATTTTCCGCATAAGCGCTAAGGCTTTTTTCTGATTTTGCCGACCAGGTAACAAGTTGGAATGATGGCTGTGATATTTGTTCGGGCACATTTTCTTCCGGATGTTCTTCAAGAATGACATGAACGTTGGTTCCACCGATACCGAAAGAACTTACTCCTACACGTCTCAAACCGTTACTGCTCCAGTCTGCCAGAGTGGAATTGACGTAAAACGGACTGTTGGCAAAATCAATATGCGGATTAGGCGTCTTATATCCTGTAGAAGCAGGGATCTTTTTATGATTCAGGGCTAAAGTTGCTTTGATTAAACCAGCAACTCCTGCGGCGGCAGTCAAATGCCCCATATTACTTTTAATTGATCCGATTGCGCAATATTGGTTTTCGACCTGTTCCCCAAAGGCCATTTTTAAACCTTCAATTTCTATCGGGTCTCCAATCGGCGTTGCTGTGCCGTGTGCTTCAATATAAGTAATACTCGATGGTTCAATACCGGCATCATTTATTGCCTTACTAATCGCATAAGCCTGACCTTCAGTACTCGGACCAGTAAAACTTCCTTTGTCGCTACCATCATTATTTACACCGATCCCTTTAATTATCGAATAAATTTTATCGCCATCTCTGATGGCCTCTTGTAAACTTTTTAATAGAACCACTCCCGCTCCATCGCTAAACATGGTTCCCTTTGCATCTGCGTCAAATGATCGGCAATGTCCGTCGCTGCTCATCATAGAGCCTTCCTGATATAAATGGCCGCTGTTTATAGGCGAAGTGATGCTTGAACCTCCGGCTATAGCCACATCACAATGCCCGTTTCTGATGGCATCTACTGCCTGAGTTATAGCTAATAAAGAAGTTGAACAAGCCGAATAAACACTTACCGATGGTCCTTTTAGATTCAGCTGGTATGAGGTGCGTGAAGAAATATAGTCCTTTTCATTAACTGTCATGGCGCGGAATTCGCCCACCTGGTTAAGAATTTTCTCGTTTTTTAAGACGTTGTTTAGGTAGTATGTATTATTTCCGCAACCGGCGTAAACACCTATACTGCCAGAGTAATGTTGTGGCAGATAGCCCGAACTCTCTAATACCTCCCAGGCAATTTCTAAAAAAACCCGTTGCTGAGGGTCCATAACTTCAGCTAACTTGGGATTGAGCCCGAAAAACGCAGCATCAAAATATTGTGCGTTTTTAATTACGCCCCTGGCTTTTATATAATCAGGGTCGTTTCTTAAATGATCGGGGATGGAGCTATCAAGTTCTTCATCTGAGAAAAAGGAGATGGTTTCACGCCCGTCTTTTAAGATATCCCAAAGTTCATCAATGGTTTCGGCTCCGGGAAAGCGGCCTGCCATGCCTATAATGGCGATATCAGAGACAGCTAGCGTGGGTTTACTTCGGGTATCGGTTTTAAAGACATTCTTTTTAACACCATCAAAGTATTCTGCCAAACCCTTAATGGTTGGGTATTGATAGAGCTTTATAACCGGCAATTGGTATTGATGTGCTTCATTCATTGCAGCTACAATTCGTACTGCATTTAAAGAATTTCCGCCACATTCAAAAAAATTGTCATTTACCCCGATCTTATCTGTAGACAGTACTTCTTTCCAGATCGCGGCTATATTTAATTCCGTTTTGTTTTTGGGAGCAACATATAATGCATCCGTTAATCTGTGGTGAAAAGGGTTTGGCAATGCCGCACGATCGACTTTTCCATTTCCTGTGAGAGGGATTTCCGTGAGTTCAATCAAAACTGTCGGAATCATATAATCCGGCAGCTTTGATTGTAAAAACTCTGTTATAGCAGGTTTATTGAAAACGCTATCAGATACGATATAAGCAATTAACGTATTGTTGCCGGTAGCATCCGCCTTAGCGATAACCACACATTGCTTTACAAAATTGCAAGTTTGCAATGCACTTTCGATCTCACCCAATTCAATACGGTAACCTCTAACCTTTACCTGATGATCAATTCTGCCAAGATAATCTACATTACCATCCGGCAAACGGCAGGCCCAGTCTCCTGTTTTGTAAAGCCTTGCCCCTTCTTCTGTACCGAAAGGATCTGGTATGAATTTATCTGATGTTAATTGCGCATCCTTTATGTAACCTGCCCCTACCCCATCACCGGCGATATAGAGTTCTCCGGCTACATTTATAGGTTGTATTTGAAGGGCTCCGTTTAACACATAGAGCCTCACATTATCATTCGGCCTGCCTATCGGAATGATTTTATTCAAATAATCTTTGGGTGATTTGATCCTGTAAAACGAAGCGATATCTGTGCATTCTGTTGGGCCATAACTATTTACTATTTCACAATTAAACGCGTCGGATAAGATCCACTTTTCTAAGCGGCTAAGGTGGATAGGCTCGCCACCAAGAATAGCCAAACGCAAAGACTGAATTTTGGGAAGTGCCTGGGGATACTCGACTATAGGATAAAACGCATTAGGCGCACAATTGATAAAAGTTACCTCATTGCTTTGGATGCAATCTACGATCAGGTTATTATCATAAAGTTCCATTTCGGGCAAAACGATTTTACCGCCAGATACTAGAGGCGAAAAAATATTCTTTTGTGTAAGATCGAACGCGAAAGAACTAATAATTAAAACGTTGTCTTTATCGCTTATCTTAAACTCTTTGATGTACCACTGCAATAAGTTGACTATGCTTTTGTGGTAAACACCGGCTCCTTTTGGCTTTCCGGTAGAACCGGATGTGTAGATAACATAGGCTAAATGCTCCGGTTTAATAACCGTTTTTAGATTTGTTGATGGCTGTTTTAATATTTCATGCCAATCCTCGCTGATATCTATCAAAGAAGCCGGTTCAACTATTGAAAAATTGCTTCTTCGATTTCCCAGCACAATTGCTGCATCGATATCTTCGAGCATATACCTTATACGCTCTTCGGGGTATTTAGGATCAATAGGCACATAAGTTGCGCCAGCTTTTAAAATTCCGAGAAGACCGGCTATCATTTCCGGGGAACGTTCCATACATATGGGCACTAAAGCCCCTGCCATTAGCCCCTTAGCAATTAAATGGTTGGCTAATTTGTTCGCTTGCTCGTTAAGCGATTTGTAAGTTATCTGAATATCGCCGAAAACAACAGCAATCGCATCCGGACTTTTAGAAACCTGTTCTTCAAATAAATCGATAACAGTTTTTTCCGGATTGTAATATGATCTAGTGTTGTTAAAAGCGACTCTTAGATCATGTTCTTCCTTGCTGCTTAATAATTTTAATGTGTCGATGCATTCTTCCGGATGATCAATAACCGAATTAAGAAGAACAATAAAGTTGTCTATCATTCGTGATATCGTCTGCTCATTGTATAAACCGGGCGAGTATTCTATAGATCCCTTAAGTTCTAAACCATCAGGTATTAGCTGGATTAAAAATTCATTATCGACAAGAGCCTGGCTGATTAAATTTTTATGGGCTGAAAGGTCATCATCCAATAAAGTATCAGGTCCCAGATAAAGAATAAACTGATTAATTATTTCAAGACGGGTGTCTGAGCTGTTTTCGTCGCTAATATTCAAGTCCCGGGATAATGAGCCGGAATTTTCAAGAGCCATTTCAAAAGTAGTATGCACTTTTTTTAAGAGCTCGGTAAACGAACATTTGCCTTCCAGACTGGTTCGTAAAGGGAGTAAATTTATATTGGAGATTGTACTTACACAGAGATCAGCTTGTCCGCTATATCTGTATAAAAGAATTTTGAATGCAGTTAAAAACGTTACTAAAACTGTGGTATTATTCTCACCGGTTAATGTAAGTAACCCTTGAGCTGTAAACTTATTAATTGTAAAATTAAAAATTGCCCGTTTATGATTAGATACCTCTTTACGTTCGTTATTGGTAGGAAGATCCAGGGAAACTAAACCACCTAGTACCTGATTCCAATAGGATAGGTCATCAAATTTATGTTCCGGCATTTGAGAGTGCAATTTTGATTAACAAGGTAAAATTCATTATAAGCCTGGTAATGAGACATATTGAAAATGAACATTAAATCACTTTTCAATTAGATTACCAAACAGACTTTTGTATCGTGGTTGATTACGAGTAAATTAACCAAGAGTTACAATTTATTAAACAAAGGCTGCCCAGTGATGCTATCTCCTTTGAAATAGGTGCTTTTGCTTTAATTGAGTAGCAATTGTGATAGCTATTTCACAATGTATTATTACCATACTACAAAAAATGTAATGATTTGATAACTACTCTAATTACAGTTTGCAAATTTTAATGCGGAAAGATTGAAGTTTTGAGTTTGCTCTGTGTTGAGTTAAGGAAAAGTTTCCTGTAATTTAAAAAGTTTACAATATTCAAATTTAATTGCTTGTTATCTCAGATATACTTTTTTTATCTTCGGACATGTATTTTCTCATTTATCGTAGCGAAGTTGCCAATCAGATGCCTGAAGATGAACTTAAACATCTTCTGGAACAATCCCGAGAGCGAAATAAAACTATAAATATTACCGGCATGCTTCTACATTTCGATAACAAATTTCTTCAGCTGCTTGAAGGTGAAAAAGCCGATGTTAAACGGCTATATGCCGACATTCGGGAAGACTTAAGACATAAAAACGTAGTAACATTGAAAGAAGGTGACGCTGAAAGTCGATTGTTTCCAGACTGGTCGATGAGTTTTAAAATCGTGTCGAAGGAGGAAATTGCTAACGAGCCGGCATATAAAAACATTAATGGGCCAGGTAGTCCCGGCGCATTAGATGTAGTGACCTTGTTTAATTTACTAAGGGGAAAATCTAACTCTAAAGTTTAAATCAGCATTAACAATCAACGATCCGTTAATTTCCACACCTCAGTAAAAGACATCTGTTCTCCAGGCTGCAGAGTCAAAGTTTCGCTTGTAGGTTCTATCTCTAAGAATTTCGGTGAATGATAAAAAATCGTATTCATATTTTCGCTCCCTGTATAGCGATCGAGGTTGCCAATTTTATACTCCTTTGTAAATTTAAGATCGTTCAGATAGTACTTGATAAGTCCTGTTTTCAAATCAGCTCCAAACTTAAAGGTTGTCCCTGTAGATTTAAAGTAGAGCTTATTATCTTTTATCGTTACTCGCGGATCTTGATGATCCTGGCTAATTCGGTCCGGATTAAATAGAAATGTACCCCAACCTTGCTTAAATCTTGTTTTAGGATTAAGACTTAATATTATTTCACCTCCCGGTTTAACCAGTGTTCTGCTCCAAAAATGTCTGCGAAGAGCTTTATTGCTGATATTGGTCGCAGTTTGAAGGGTAGTTAATTTAGCAGAACGTTTATCCAGTGTTATTACCCGTTCAGAAGATAATCCAAGTAAAGGATCGTTAGGAAAGGTAATTGTTAAACTGTATTCACCAACAGATTTTACTTCCCATTTACCCATCCAGGTTTGTGCATGTATTTTGGAAACCTCAGGCTCCGGACCATAATCCAGTCTTCCTCCATCAGGGTCGAAATGGTTTTTAGTCCAGTTACTATAAACCTTACCATTTTGAGTGCTGTCCTGATAGATAATGTTTTTGTTTTTATAAGTAAAAGCCAGTACTCTTCCACCGCTTTCCGGAACGATAATAACCTTGCTAACCGCGTTAGATATCTGGTAACAGTTCTTCCAACCTCGATAACTGATGATTTCGACTTTTGCCAAGAGCAAATTGGAGTAAAGCAAAAAGAAAAGTGAAACAATAACTTTAAGTTTTATCTGCATATCAGCAATTGAAAACGTTCTTATCAAAGATTGGTTATTTAGGTTCATTTATCAGGTGTTGTAGCTTCATGCCAAAATTAATTAAATCTGGCAGATGCTTTAATTTATCTTGTAAAGATATTTTGCTATACAGCTATCCCTCCTTACTTAAGTTATCCCTTACACCAAAAAACGAGATAAGTGAAGCGATTAAAACCGAACTTGCCATAAAGATATATGAAGCACCAAAGCCTCCAGTGTTACCATTCAAATGACCAACCACGTAGGCACCCGCAAAAGAGCCTAATGCACCAAAGCTGTTGATCAATGCTGTTGCGCCACCAAGCACATTTGTCGGTAAAATTTGAGGAATAATAGCAAAAAACGGCCCATAAGGTGAATACATTGCCGCTCCTGCAATTACTAGTAATACAAACGACAACCAAAAATTTGTGGTGCCTATCGCGTAGGAGCAATAGAAAGCAACTGCAGCAACCAGCAATAAAGGCCAAACAAAAATATTTCTTTTAAGGTATTTATCAGATAAATATGAAATACCCAGCATCCATAAAATGGCAAAGAGGTACGGAATGGAGGATAACCAACCCGTATTTACCATATTCATCCCTGGCCCGGCTTTAATAATAGAAGGCAGCCACATCACAAATCCCATCATGCCAATTCCCCAAAAGCCAAATTGAAGGCACAACAAAATAACGGCTTTAGATTTGAAAGCGGCTGCATAATTCTTTACCGGGGCAATGCCTTCCTGTTCTTTCTCTAAAAGTGCTGCAAAGTCGGCTTTCTCTTTGTGGGTTAACCAATCAGCATCTGCCGGTTTATCATCTACCAGCCGCCACCATAAAAAGGCCCATATTATGGCTGGTAGGCCTTCCCAGATAAACATCCATCTCCAGCCAAGTGAATTAACAAGGTATCCTGATAAAATAGACATCCAGAGAACGGTGCTAGGCTGACCTAATATTAATAAGGTATTCGCCTTGGAACGTTCTGATTTTGTAAACCACCTGCTTAAAAGAATTAACAGTGCAGGCATTACTGAACTTTCGCCTACGCCGAGCATAAAGCGGATTACCATTAGCACATTTATATTGCTGACCAGGCCTGTTGCAGCAGCTAATGTTCCCCATAATATTAAAGACCAGAATATCAGCTTTTTTGCACTGCGTTTTGCAGCATAGTGTCCACCCGGTATCTGGAAAAAGAAGTATCCGAGAAAAAATAAAGAACCTAACAATGAAGAAGTAGCAGCAGTAATATTTAGATCCTTTGCCATTTCGCCTGCAGCGGCAAAGCCAAAGTTGGCACGATCAAGATACGCCAGACTGTAAGTAATAAACACCACCGGTATTAGCCGATACCAGCGTGATGGCGCAATGCTTGGGTTCATCTTGGTTTTTCTTAAATAAAACTAATGAATCCCAAAAGGAAAGCCACTTAATGACAGAGTTGTTACAGAAGAATCTGGGTGATATTGTGATAAAATATTGAACTAAAACGCTCTACAGACGACTAACATATCTATTACCTTTTATATAAAATCTCCATGGAATACTTTTATACGGTTCTTGAATATTCAAGCCAATTCTTGGACAAGCTATAATATCATCTGAGCTAATTGGCAAATCTGTTTCCTCGATCCAAATCATATCCCCGGAAAGGGAAACACCATTATGAATTTTTTGCAAACCCAAGGCCTTGGCTAAAGCTCCCGGCCCCTTACACAAACGCCTGTCGTCATTTTGGAAACCCCTTCGCGTACGCATAGTGTCCAGACCTATGGTTGGCTCAATAGCTCTTATCAGGATCGCATGAGAATCTCCCTCTTCGCCCGTTACAATATTTAGCATATCATGAATGCCGTAACAGATGTACATATAGACAACACCTCCTTTAGCATACATGATTTCATTTCGAGCGGTTCGGCGATGATTATAAGCATGTGAGCCTACGTCTTCCGGGCCGCGGTAGGCTTCGGTTTCTACAATAATACCACCGGTTAATTCGCCCCCGACACAAGTTAGTAAACGTTTGCCCAACAGATTTTCAGCCAGCGAAACTACATCAGTACTTTGATAAAATGTAATCGGAAGCTTCATGTGTTTTATAACAATTATCTTTGAAATGTGTTGATTAAAACGTATGTTGAATTGTAATACAAAATAATTTCAACTATCTATTTCCGTTCTTTTAATCTAATATGAACTATAAATATTTTCTAATCTCCGCTTTATGCATAGGATGCTTAAGTATGAACAACAGCATTTCCTTTGCGCAAGAAAAATCAAAGACGAAAGATTTTAAAGTTACGGCAGAAGCTTTCGCTGACATTCAGGTATTAAGGTATCAGGTTCCTGGCTTTAATGAATTAAGTCTTCAGCAGAAAAAACTTGCTTTTTATCTTTCTGAAGCAGCTTTATCTGGAAGAGACATCATTTATGATCAGAGCGGCAAATACAATCTTCTTGTTCGTAAAACGATTGAGAATATTTATAGCACCTATAAAGGTGATCGCACCTCTGCCGACTGGCAAAAGTTCAAGACCTATGCAGGGCGTTTTTGGTTTAGTAACGGTATGCATCACCACTACGGAAACGAAAAATTTATTCCGGAACATTCGTTTGATTATTTCACTAAATTAATTTTAAATTCCAATCCGAAAGGTTTCCCGATTAATAAGTCTGAGAGCCTAAACACATTCATCAGCAGACTCAAACCGATTGTTTTTGATGTGAAGTTTCAACCTAAATTAGTCGACCTATCACCTGATAGTGACAATGTAGTAGCTTCTTCAAACAACTTCTACGAAGGTGTTACTCAAAAAGAAGTAGAAGATTATTATGCACAATTTGATACCAAGGGGAATGCACCTTCATGGGGATTGAATACCAAAGTGCTTAAACAGAATGGAAAGGTAATTGAAAAAACATGGAAAGTTGGAGGCATGTATAGTGCTGCCATAGAGCGTATTGTTTATTGGTTAGAAAAAGCTATTACTGTGGCAGAAAATGAACAACAAAAAGACGCGCTTCAAAAGCTGGTGAAGTATTACCGCTCTGGGAATTTAAAGGATTTTGACGATTATAATATTGCCTGGGTAAATGATACTCAGTCGCGCCTAGATGTTGTTAACGGATTTATTGAAGTTTATAAGGATGCGATTGGGAAGAAGGGAAGTTTTGAGAGTGTTGTCTCCTTAAAAGATATGGAAGCAACCAAACGCATTGAGGCAATTGCAAAGCAAGCCCAATGGTTTGAAGATAATTCGCCTTTAATGCCCGAGCATAAAAAGAAAAATGTTAAAGGCATTACTGCTAAAGCGATAACGGTAATTATGGAATCGGGGGATGCTGCACCCGCTACGCCCGTTGGAATTAATCTTCCAAATTCAGAATGGATTCGCAAAGAACACGGATCGAAATCCGTTTCATTAAGTAATATTGTCCATGCTTATAATGTAAGCAGTGTGAATAACGGAGTTTTAGATGAATTTGTTCTTGACCCGATTGTTAAAGCTCGTATCAGGAAGCATGGAAACCTGGCTTCAGACCTTCATACCGATATGCACGAATGCATTGGTCATGCCTCAGGGCAAATCAATGAGGGGGTTGGAACTCCGGATAAAACGCTGAAAAATTACGCGTCTGCATTGGCAGAGGCTCGTGCAGATCTCGTAGCGCTCTATTACATTATGGACCCCAAACTAATCGAAATTGGTGTAATGCCATCACTTGACGTTGCCAAAGCTGAATATGACAACTACATCATGAATGGTTTGGTTACCCAGCTGACTCGATTGAAGCCTGGCAATAACCTTGAAGAAGCGCATATGCGAAACCGCCAACTAAACGCCAAGTGGGCTTTTGAAAAAGGAAAAGCCGATAAAGTGGTAGAAATAGTTAAGCAGAACGGGAAAACGTACACGAAAATTAATGATTATAATGGGTTGCGTACGCTTTTCGGACAGCTGTTACGAGAAATTCAACGAGTTAAATCGGAGGGTGACTACGAGGCAGGAAAAAGTCTGGTAGAAAATTACGGAGTGAAAGTGGACCAGACTTTACTTAATGAAGTATTGACGCGATATGCAACGCTAAACGTTAAACCTTACAAAGGATTTGTTCAGCCAAAGTTGGTGCCGGTAATGAAAGGAGCAGAAATTACAGATGTCGAGGTAACTTATCCTTTATCATTTTATGAACAAATGATGGAATTTGGTAAAAAATACTCCTTCTTACCTGTGATGAATTAATTAATAAGCTTGAATTTTATCCCGGGTTCTTTCTTAACTTGAATATGCTCAGAATACCTACAGTAACAACCAGGTACATCAGGTGATTATCCAGTGAAGCGTGCACTTCAATAATATCGCGCGACGCAGTTATAACGGAGACTTCAGTAAGTAATTGATATAGGTTGACTATTTTATAGATAGCACAAAGTGAAAAAACCAGTAGTGCAAAAGCTGTTTTCATAATCTCAAATCAGTAAGAAAGCGCTTTCTCATATTGACCTTTTAAATCAATATTTAGATCGAGATATTAAAGTTGGGAAATATTCCTCAAAATGAGAAACAATTTCCCAACTTTTTTTAAAATTACCTGAGATTCAAAAACCAGACCACTACCAAATACTTTTTTTGCGACTACGTCCGCCCAAGCCTAAAGCGCCAAGCAAACTTCGCGTAATGATGGTTGCTGCCGTTCTGCCGGCACTTCTTACAATCGGATTATCAAAAAAGCTTTCTTCTTTTTTTGCCGGTTTTTCTTTACGTTCCTCTTCTTCTTCTTCCAAAGCCGCGGTCTTTGAGGCAGCTTCTTCGAGTTTGGCATTTAAAATCTCGTAAGCGCTCTGGCTGTCAACTGGTTGATTGTATTTGGAAACAAGCCGACTCTTCGAAACAATAGAATCGATCTCCGAATCCGTCAACACATCCATCCGACTCTTCGGTGGGGCCATCATAACATGCGCCAATGGCGTGGGAATACCCTTTTCGTTCAACATGGTAACTAAAGCCTCGCCAATTCCAAGCTGGGTGATGAGTTCATCGGTTTTATAAAATGAGGTGTCAGGGTAATTTTCAGCTGTTTGCTTGATAACTTTACGATCAACCGCTGTGAAAGCTCTTAATGCATGTTGCACTTTCATTCCCAGTTGGCCCAGAACACTTGCAGGAACGTCCATCGGGTTTTGTGTGATGAAGAATATTCCAATTCCCTTAGAGCGGATTAACTTGATGATGGTTTCGATTTGCTGCAACAATGCGTCACTTGCTTCCTGGAAAATCAGGTGAGCTTCGTCGATAAACATCACCAGCTTAGGTTTATCTAAATCGCCTTCTTCAGGATTTATGGCATATAGTTCGGCTAATAGCTGGAGCATAAACGTAGAAAAAAGCTTAGGTCGATCTTGCAAATCGGTCACTCTAAGTACATTGATCATACCTCTCCCATCCTGATTAATTCGCATTAAATCTTCGACTTCAAAACTTTTTTCGCCAAAAAACACATCGGCGCCTTGTTGTTGGAGTTCCACCACTTTTCTTAAGATGGTGCCTGTGGTGGTAGTTGATATGCGGCCGTAAGATCTTTCAAGTTCTTCCTTTCCTTCTTCTGCAGCAAACTGAAGAACTTTAATGAAGTCTTTCAAATCTAATAAGGGCAATTTATTATCATCACAATATTTAAATATCATGGCTAAAACACCGCCTTGAGTATCGTTTAAACCAAGAATTTTAGACAGCAATATCGGTCCGAATTCACTAACAGTAGCCCGAAGGCGAACGCCTTTTTGATTGCTCAGTGAAAGTAATTCAGCAGGATATTGGACAGGATCATAATTCATTCCCAATAACTGGCATCGTTCTTCAATTTTACTATTTGTACTCCCCGGCATTGCGATACCGCTTAAGTCGCCTTTAATATCAAGCAATAAAACCGGCACACTGGCATCACTTAAACCCTCGCTTATCATCTGAAGCGTTTTGGTTTTTCCGGTACCTGTTGCACCTGCTATTAAGCCATGACGATTCATGGTTTTTAAGGGCACATTAACGGTTGCGCCTTCTATAACTTCTCCATTTAACACGGCCTTACCCAGGATGATGCTTTCACCTTTAAAAGTATAGCCTGCAGTTATAGCATCTATAAAAGCTTGTTCTTTCTCCATTAAAAATCTTGTTTGATACCAGTAATCTACAATTATTTTGCAACCGAACTAGTGGCTGGTTCTACTTTGTCTAAAATAGAAATAAAAGCATCGTAAATTACTCTGAGACGGGATGTTTCAAGAATTCCTTCGTTGATACTCAACTCTAAAAAAGCCGATTCGACCTGGGTATTATTCGAGTGATGGTGCCCGATATGAAAAGAGAAATCTTCCAATGATTGGATAACTTCCCGCATTGAAGAATCGGACAATACTTTTTTAGCACGCTCTGCATCGTTTGTTTTAACTACAATTTTCTTGTCAAACTCAGCATAACCCAGTTCAACATCTTCCATCCCGAAAAACTTTCCAACAGTATCGATAAAATCCTGCGGATGGATGGAAAATTTAAAATGATCGAAAGTTTTTAAATTTGCTACAAGGCGGGTAAGAGCGTACCCACTTTCGAACCCACCTCCTAAATCAATGTCGATGTCCAACATTACCGAACGGTCTTGCTGTTCAATTACTGCACTATATTCATAAACATCAGGATCGGCGTTAAAATCAGATTCAATGCGTTTCCAAATCTGGTCGGTATTACCTGAAATAATTTTTGCTTCGTTCATTGCTTTGGTCTATATCTAATCAACCAATAAGCTCTCAATGTGTTTCAATACCGGCCTATTTAGATTTTAGTATATCATCCCATCTTGTTGTGTAGCAAGCACTTAAATAGTCTTGTTTCATGGCCCAGGTTTTCTCATAACCTTCAGATGCCATCCTAACCTTTCCCCTGCCGTACCGGGCATTAACCAGATCGATGATAGATGATACATTATTTTTCTTTGCGTATTGCGATGACTCAAAAAGATTTGCTTGAATTTCTGTTTCAGGGATTAAACCAGTGGCGATAACTCCGGCCTTCAAATATTTGCGTGTGGTATAAATTTTATCAAGCCCTGATAAAGCAGTGTTGGTTATGTCTATAGTATTATTCGAAGCCCAGGGCAATTTCATGGTGATTGACGGGTAGTTTTGATCATGATCCTGGCGGTGTTTATTGGTTCTCAAAAAAACCGTTAAGTTTAGTGCCGCACTTTTATCTTTTCTGAGCTTATACGCAACGGTTGCTGCATACATACTTATCGCTTCGGCTAAACTATCCTTATCAGAAAAATATGTTTTAAAACTTCGGGTACATGATACGCCCTTTCTTCGCTCCAAAATATCTTTT
>DASVRX010000104.1:0-2864 GCA_036388375.1 Pedobacter sp.
CGGAGATTATAACGCAAGCGAGGATGACAATGTATTAGTTAAAGGTGTATCATCTGACAAAAATGCCCTTGGCTATTTTGGTCTGGCTTATTATCAAAATAATTCTGATAAACTAAAGCTTGTTCCAATTAATGATGAAAACGATTCGAATGGAAAAGCTGCGGTTCTTCCCACACAGGAAACTGTAAGCAACGGTACTTATGTCCCACTTTCAAGGCCGGAATTTATTTACGTTAGTGCTAAGTCGGCAGATCGTCCGGAAGTTAAAGCCTTTGTAACTTTCTATTTATCCAATGCACAGACATTGGCAAAAGAAATTGGTTCGGTTCCATTAAAACCAGAAGTATATAAATTGGTTCAGGCAAGATTCGACAGCAAAACTACAGGTTCTGCTTTTGGCAACGGGGTTAGCACTATTGGTGTAAATCTAACTGAACTTTTGCAAGCAAAATCTAAATAGAGATTTCTTCATTAAAGCCTTTAAGTCAAAACTTAAAGGCTTTAAATTTTTGATATGTTAAGCATTAAAGAACGAATAATAGAGGTCTTCCTGTTTCTTTGCAGCTTCCTTACTGTCATTATCACACTGGGCATTGTTTTGGTTCTGGCCTCGGAATCAATTCAATTTTTTTCAAAGGTCTCTATTATTGAATTTGTAACCGAAACAGAGTGGACGCCACTTTATGCAAGTAAAAAATTTGGTATTCTGCCTTTAGTAACCGGTACACTTTTAGTAACCTTTATTGCCATAGCAGTAGCATTACCACTTGGTCTTACCATTGCTGTGTATCTAAACGAATATGCAAATAAAAAATTTACAGCAGTTGTAAAGCCTTTGCTAGAAATACTGGCAGCAATCCCGACGGTTGTTTATGGTTTTTTCGCCCTGACGTTTGTAACTCCGCTACTTCAAAAATTCCTTCCAAATTTATCTGGTTTTAATGCTTTATCTGCCGGTTTGGTAATGGGTGTGATGATTATTCCGTATATCTCATCTTTAAGTGAAGATGCTTTAAGAGCAGTTCCCAAGTCGCTTCGCGAAGCAGCTTACGGAATGGGTTCTACGCGGTTGCAAACGGCATTCAGAGTTATGGTTCCGGCCGCATCTTCGGGCATTATTGTCTCGGTAATATTGGCTATCTCGCGTGCAATTGGCGAAACTATGATTGTAGCGATAGCTGCCGGGCAGCAGCCGAGACTTACATTAAATCCATTACACTCGATCGAAACAATCACAACATATATCGTTCAGGTAAGTATGGGCGATGTGCCCCGAAATTCGATTGAATACAGTACCATATTTTCGGCGGGTATTACCTTATTTGTATTCACCTTTATTTTAAATAATATCAGTTTCCGCATTAAGCGGAAATATCATCAGAAATATGAATAATACGCAGGTCAACAGACTGAAAGATTCGGCCTTTAAGTTCGTAGCCATTGCCTGCACCTTTTTCGGGCTGTTGGTTTTAGCTGTATTACTTTATACTGTTTTCTCTAAGGGACTAGCAAGGCTCGACTGGGATTTCATAACCAATTTACCATCTCGGAGGGCTGCTAGCGCGGGTATTTTTACTGCCCTTTTGGGGATGATTTGGATCTTGGTATTAACTGTCGTCATCGCTTTTCCGATAGGTATAGCAGCAGGTATTTATTTGCAGGAGTATAGCAAAAAAAATCGGCTTGCGAATATTATTGAAATCAACATTGCTAATTTGGCTGGTGTTCCTTCTATTATTTATGGCATTTTAGGCCTTGAATTTTTTGGACGTATGCTAGGACTTGGTAATAGTATTTTAACAGGGAGTTTAACCTTATCTCTACTAGTCCTGCCCTTAATAATTGTATCCACTCGCGAAGCGATCAAAGCGGTTCCAAACTCGATACGGGAAGCGGCATACGGTTTAGGCGCAACAAAATGGCAAACGATTTATTCAATTGTGCTCCCCTCATCGTTTGGTGGAATTTTAACTGGTCTGATTCTTGCCATTTCAAGAGCTGTTGGCGAAACTGCCCCTTTAATAGTAATTGGTGCATTAGTTTATGTTCCGTTCGCGCCATCAAGCCCAATGGACGAATTTACGGTGCTTACTATTCAGATATTTAATTGGGTTACTCGCCCGCAGTCGGGCTTTGAAACAAATGCCGCATCTGCCATTATCATTTTGCTTTTATTTACGTTCTTAATGAATGGCATAGCAGTAGTTTTAAGGAATAAATTCAATAAAAGAACCAGGTTTTAAACTCAGAGATGCAAAAGCTTGAAGCAAGAAATATAAATTTATTTTACGGCGAGAAACAGGCCTTAAAAGACATCAGCATTGGGATCGATCCTAATACGGTAACCGCTTTTATTGGTCCGTCAGGTTGCGGTAAGTCAACTTTTTTAAGATGCTTTAATCGGATGAATGATTTGATCGATAACGTCAAAATAACAGGTGATATTCTTATCGACGGTAGGAACATTTATAAAAGTAAGATCAACGTTGACGAGCATCGCAAAAAAATCGGAATGGTTTTTCAGAAGCCAAATCCTTTTCCAAAAAACATCTATGAAAACGTAGCCTTCGGTCTCAGAATAAAAGGTGTTAAGGATAAGGCTATTCTGGATGAAACCGTTGAACGTTCATTGAGGCAGGCCGCTTTATGGGAAGAAGTAAAGGATGATTTGAAGAAATCGGCTTTATCACTTTCGGGCGGACAACAGCAGCGTTTATGCATCGCCAGAACGATGGCTGTAGAACCTTCGGTGATACTTATGGATGAACCGGCTTCTGCGCTCGATCCTTTATCAACTGCTAAAATTGAGGAGTTGATTTATGAATTGAAAGCTAAATACACTATCGTGATCGTTACGCATAATA
>DASVRX010000105.1:0-7005 GCA_036388375.1 Pedobacter sp.
ATTATTTGGCGAAGTTCATTATAAGCCTTCAAAATTTTCTGCGTTTGTTCAAATGTGAAGTAAGGACAATCCCAGCCATTCCAGTTTTCACCTTTAGTGAATCCTTCAAAAGAATCGAAACCAAGCGCGTTATTCGTGAATCTGGATAATTTCATAATATCGTTATCTTAGCTAATTATAATACAAATCTATATCAAGTTACTCTTATTTTTTATAACTTAATTGGATTATTTCTCAATTTATCATCACAGAAATCGGCTAATATTAACAATGATAGATTACTTATTGTGGTGTTTATTATAATCTCTATAACTATTTTTCGACAAATTTAAATTTATCCGCAAACTATGGATTTTAGGCAGTTTGTTAATACCTGAAATTTATTGTTGTGTTCATTATAGTTTCTACATATAAGCTGAAAACCTAACAATATTGATGTTTATTCAAACAATAAGGTGGCTGATTTTCCGTCAGAAGATCATTACGGATACCAGCTACCTTATTGGAACTTTGTGTTTTGCTCAGCTTAGACAAAAGCGGAAAGATACGATTACCTCAAATGGTAGATTATGATTCCCACTTCTGATAGTTTATGGTTACTGTCATCGGCTAATAAAGTTGCGTACTAAACCGCTCGTAAGTTGTTGATTCTACGTAGCGGTTTTTTTGTGCTTTTTTATTAAAGTTGGGAACTGCGTTTAACATTGTATAAATATCAGCCAGTTTTTATGCTAATAAAGTTGGGAACTGCTGTCAACAAGTTTTAACACTAGTTGGCGTTTTCGGTCATGCGTACGGAAATGTGCTTTTAAAAGGCGCGAAGTCAATCCGTATGTCCATTCGTTAAAATCGTCGAGCACGATTCGCGGCGCTGGTGCAGGCGCCTTAGGATTTCTCCGTCGAGCAATCTTTTGACCTGTTTGCGCCGTTCAAAAAAGCCGTGCCGACATGAATGTTGTAAAGATGCAGAAAATGGTGGTCGCTCAATTTGACGTCTGTGTGCAGACAGCCGCGCGGCTTATCAATATATCTTCTATTTTAGTAGAACAACCCTTTTTCTTTATAAAAAATAATCCGGGAATTTGACAAACAAGAGTTCGAGATTATTCCTATTCGCTCCCGATAAGCGTCAAAGGAATCAGATATGTTTCTTTCAAATAATTCTCCGTAACTGCTAACAGCTCTAATTGCTCCTGACTTGCCTTTTCTTTTGAGAGTCCGGGCTGCACCATAAAAATTTTCAACTCCGTTCGATAGACATCGCTTTTCTCGAATATTTCATCGATTCTATCGCCGTCACCTGTTTCTATTCTGGTTGCCTTTCGCTCAAGCCGTCTCTTTTCCTCGCGTCTAAGTAAGTGCAGGAACAGTTCTCTGGAATTAATTAACCAGCGAATACTTTTTTGCGATTGCCCGCAAAGTTCATACAAGTCATCAATTCTCGCGCCGGGCTTATCGCCTTTTGAAAATTTGCAGTGGTAAAACTCGACGCTAATAATTTTTCTCTCGTCATCCACTTTAATAGTAATGATATCCGCCGCTTCCCCCGAAGAGTCGTCATCGAAAATAACATCGAAATCATTCTTTTTAAGTTCCTGAATGACGCTAAACTGGATAGAGTCAACTCTCTTTTCAAGGTGCTGCGATTCTTTTTCTATGTCAACGCCCAAGCTTTCCAATCCCAAACCTGAATTTTCTTTCTCGGATACGGTTCTATGCGTTTCATTGCCGACGTGTATCTGGTGCCGCGAAGCGCCGACCCGTCAATAAACCAAATCGTCGGCGGATATCTATAAAAAAAGTCCTCGCCGGAGAATCTGCCTGCTCCCCATTCAACACTAATATCTTCTCCGGTGTTGATTACAATAAATTCGGTTAGATCACCGCTTTTAGATAATACTAATGTAAACTGCGAGGTTAATTCTTCCGATATAACCTCGAAGCAGAGATCGCCGTCTTTTGACGGAGCGACTAAATTGATATCCACCTCGTAAAGCTGTCGCTCAGTACCGTCGGCGAATCTGAAGGTGATATTGGTTTCCGCGGCTAAATAGATATCTTCATTCCAATCAATACCAAACGGCATTTTGGAAGGTCTTTCAGCGATAAATTCGGATGATAAAGTGTTTTTGATAAATTGATTCGGGTCGATAGTTTCATCCAAAACCTTTTTGCCGGTAGCAGAACACCAGTCGATTAATTTATTGAGGTGAAAACTTCTCGCGTGAGACCATATTCTGCCTTTCGCTGAGCACCCGACTGAATTTTTCTGACCATTCTCGAAACCGGTTCCCATCAAAACGGATTTAATTGCCCTATTTTTCTGGATTTCAGATATTGCGGGCTCGACATTTGACCCCATTCTTCCCGTGTAACTGACCATCCCGTGTTCACTCAAGCCGACCTGCTTGAATGTTATTCTGGTCATATTTCCCAAGCACCTGAACAATATATCTCCAGTAATAAGCTGCACGTCTTCCCCGGCAACAGCCTTGGCTAATTTCTTGAAATCGCCGTCGTTGCTCGAATTATTAATGAAGATAAGTTTTTGCTCCTTATCCTAGTAGACAACGTATAAATTCCAGTCCCAGTTAAAAATCCCTTCTATTTTTGTCCACTGCACCGGCACTTTCTCGGCAATAACTATAATTAAAGTGTTGCTGTCCCAGTTAATGTCGAAAATTTTCCTCTCCAAGGAATTCACTCGGTTTAAGCCTTTCAGACAATCTTCAGGCGTCCACTCATCACATTTGGTTTTGTAAATAACAGTGCTTAGTGCCGGACAAAGTTCCTGAATGGGAATTTCTTTCGGGAAGTTACTGAAGCCTTCGGCAAATTCATTCAGATCCAGTTGCTCGTTAATTAATTCCTCGCTAAGCTCTGGCAGCAGGAAATTCCAATCGGGTTCTCGGGTATAAAGTTTTTTCAGCTCCTTGCGAACTTCTTCGTCGCCCGTGTTGGCGATAAATGTAGCCTCACCCAAATCAGGTCGCATCCGGGTGAAACGCCCGGCTAGCTGGATGGTAACCGAAGGACTCTTTCTGATATCGTGAAAGGCGGCTATTTTAAGCTCCGGAAGATCATAGCCTTCGCCCAGCATGTCCACGCACACGACGATTTTCGACTCGCCCGAAAGAAGTTTTCTTTTGCCTTCCTCTCTTTCTTTTTTCTTTATTCAGAGTGCAGCAGAATGGGATTAAATTCTTCATATTTTTTGTAAATTGAAAAAACTTTTTCAGCTCTCGGAATAGAATTCACCCGCGCCATCAAAATATGATTGAATTTTTTGCGATCCTCACGTAGCTGCTGAACCGCTAAGTCCGCAATCGCCTGGTCGCGCTCTTTCCGGGCATAGACTCTGACCGGCTTAAAGTTTATTTTCGTGAAAAACTTTTTTTCCTGTGCTCTGTTTAATGAATATTTGAAAATAATCTTTCCTTCGACCGGTTTGTCGTCTTCTCTAAAAGGCGTAGCGGTAAATTGCAGAATTCTTCTTAATGCAAATTTCTTTTTAATGGCTTTCCAGGTATCCGCGCCGACGTGATGAGCTTCATCAATAAATAAATTGGAACAATAATGCGCCATTCGCTCCTGAACATCTTCTTCATTTGCCTGCCCGGCAATATGGCTCGTCGTCACGATGACATTGCACTTGGAGAAGAAATCGTTAACCTCATCAACTGTTTGAGGTTTGTGTTTGAGAATACCGACTACCGGGTGCAGGTAAGAGAATGCTATAACACCGAAATTCTTCAAAACACCGAATGTGAGAAATTTATCTGCAATCTGCGTTCTGAGCGCGTCATTCGGAACAATAATTAATAATCTTTCGCATTTTGTGGAAACTAGAACAGAAATCATGGTTTCCGTTTTGCCGGTTCCAGTCGGCATCACGATTGTTGCCGTATCGTCCGTGACAGCCCAATGACCCAAAATATTATGAAGCGCGCCCTTTTGCGGCTCTCGCAAACCCTTGATGTTTTTCGCTTCATCTTCATATAAAAATGAAAATCCGTTGTCCCATGACTTGAAGACGTTTTTTAAGTTTTCCGCATGGTTATTTATTTCTTTAAAGGAAGGGTGTTTGAGCCAGTTGTTTGAAGATAAATCCAGAATACCAGTGCCCACAGTTTGTATCGAGCTTGTCAGGATTATTTTAGAAAAAGAGACGGCAATCTCCTTTCTGCTTGTGACTAACAGTATCCGGTGCTCAAGGTCGTCATTATTTTTAGGAATAATGGCGAGTCCCTTTATTTTAGGCGTTGTGAAATTTGCCTGCTCGGCTTCAATCGAAGAACCGGGGTAGATTATCTGTTGAATGGTATTGCCGCGTCGATTTTCATTAATAGCAAATAAAGGCGGTAATTTAACTTCTATTGGCATGATTTGATTTCTGAATTTATAAAACTGTAACCTTAAAAAATCATTTTATAACGCCCTCGGTCCGCATACGTCGATAATCTACCATTTCTGTGGAGGTATCGTAAGTTATTTTGGAATAGCCTCGATTAAACTTTACTAATCAAAATCTCTACTGCTGATTCGCACATAAGTTTTCATGAGAAATCCTACTCACAATGAATTTGCTTCAAGAGCATTTAATAAAAGAAATTTAGCGTTTTTCCAAAGCCTCAACTTCGGCAGACAAGGTTGCGATGTCCAAGCGCATTTCGCTCTTAAGTAAATAACTGATGGGGTCGACATAAACTTTAAAAATCGGCGTGGTCGTATGCGCTTCATAAACACGCCAGAGAATATAATTTTTACGTTTCTTAAGAGCTTTCTCAAATTCATTTTTAGACCAATTGAATTTTCCGCTTCGTCCGGTAGTTGATTTTACTTCAATCCAAACCTCCTCGCCTTTTTCATTCACAGACTTAATATCATGATCGGCAGCTGGATCTGTTTCATAAGTTTTTACTACTTGTGATTCGTCGAATCCTAATTTTTTCACGCGTTTTAATTCTTCGCGGAAGACCAGATCTTCACCCCGCCTTCCGACTAATTGATCGCGTGCTGTATCCTGCGGCGTCGGCGGCTGCCAGTTGCCTGTATATCCTTTCTTTTTGCGGGAAGATCGCTGTTTTAGATTTCCTGAAGTATCTAAAAACTCAGGTGAGACGTTTTCAAGTTCAGGTAATTTGAATTCCGGTTGAGGAGCCGGTTTCTGCTGCGGTTCAGGTTGTGATTTCGGCTCCGAAGCCTTATCCTCTGCTGAATTTTTATCTGGTTGCTGTAATAAACTTTGACCAATCTCCGTTAATATCTCGCCGATTTGTTCGGTTTCCCGCATCGTGGAGAAAAGGTCGTCATCGAATAGAAAAGTCGACTCTTCAGAATCACTAATAATATGAGGCTCCCAAGAAATTCCTCTGTGATAAAAAAGATAATCTTTCATTTCCTTTGTTGAATTACTACTTAGCAGTCGATATATGGCATCGGCTAAATTTCTTGCCTCAAAGATGACACTGGTGAACAAATCAGCAATCGACTGGCTTAACAAGCCGTATAAATCATTTTCATTTTGAATATCGGTCAGAACAATTTGATTATTGCGTAAAACAATTCGCATCGGGACGGGTACAATTTTATCTTTTATGCGATAAATACCATTCAGCGTTTCGGCAAATAGTATTTTTTTTATTGAACGCAGCTTAGCTTTCAGTTTAGACGGCGTGACGGAAGTTTGGATTTTAAGTGTATGCCCGGTCAGTGTTTTTACGGCATCTATAAAATAATCATCGTGTAATTTTTCAAGAATTTTATCTTTATCTTTATGTAGCCAGGGCGGCGGCATTTTTTTCCCGTCTGTTTGGTAGCCGGTTAATTCGGAAATGTCCGTCAGGCGTTTAACTTTTGCTTTGTTTTCATAAAACTGAACGGTCCCTTCCTTGACGACGTCGGCAAATGAAAGAGAGAGATTTAATTTTTCTATTTCACTGGAAAGCTGCGGATTATCGTCTATCAGAAAAGAATCGTTTTGAATCTCCGCGGAATCGTGAAGTCTTCCCTTCCCGTCCAAAAAACATTTAACGTTAGCCGGTAATTGCGGAAGATATATTAGCTGGGTATATGCTTCCCGCAAGGCGTTTTTTTCTATTTCGCTTAACTTATTTCCGGCTTCCCGATATTTTTTATCGATCCACGAAAAAAACTGAAGCCAGTGAGAATCCTGTGGTTTTTTATGAACTCCAAGCCCAATGTAAGACTCATATAAGGCTTTGGAAATATTAGAAACAATTGGTACGGAGTCTAAAAATATCCTTTTATATTGCAAGCCTATTAGTGTAACCAAAGGGCGGCTATAATTATTTCCGGTCCAAATTATATTGTCATCCTGATAAAAATCTAAAGGGACTTCTTCTTTTTTAAGAGCTTTAATGAGCTGTTCATACAGGTCTTCCGGATTATTAGGCTTTTGGTTCCGACCGCTTAATTCCAAAATATGCGCAATTATATCTTCTTGTTTGGGATGTTCTAAACAACCGAGCGTCTTATAGAGTTCAAATTTTGAGCCGACCACAAAGAGGACTTCGGAGCCAAGACAGGTTCGGTTAATCTGATTCTGAATATAAAGTGAGGATGGTCTGGCGATTGTCTTTTTTGAGGAACATAAGAAATCAATTCCCTTAAGCTGATTGATTACATTTTTGCTCAAAAGATCGTCGAACTTAATCAATATTTTTTCAAATTTGGGTGCCAATTCGGGAGAAAATTTTACCAGGCGGGCAAACTTGATTAAATCCTCACTCGTAATTCTTGTTTTAAAGCGAAATAAGACGGCTAATTCTTCATTCTTTTCGTAATCAGGATGGGGAAAATGCAACACTTCCTTAAGTTGATTAGCCCCGCCGGCATTCTTTAAAATTATGAGCCTCGGCTCAACCCAGTTACCTTTATGGTCGCGTAAAATCGGTATTTCGCGCAGAGAAGCAACTAACTTTCGAGACAAATGTCCATTTACGGAAAGTATATAGTTATATAGTGTTAAGCGTTCTTTTTCAT
>DASVRX010000106.1:0-7927 GCA_036388375.1 Pedobacter sp.
GTTGTAGTTATTATAAGCAGGGGTGAACCGGTAAAAAGTGGAATATCCCTGATTTCAAAATCATCGGAGCTATCAGACTGGTCTAAAATCCGCGCAAAGCGAATAGATAATATCCGGGCGAAAAAACCTGCTTTAATCCTTGCTGTTAATCCGGACTTAGCTCAGGTACTTGAAAGATCCGGTAGTCATCTTGATAAGCCAAAAATTTCATTAAAGAAGGACAAGGTTCAATCGCCAGTGCTTCCGGCAGATGTCGTTCAGTTGACACCTGAAGCGGCAAATGTATTCTTTAGTAAAAGTGGAACAACGCTCGAGCAATTAATGACGTCAATTAACGAATCTGGCTTGCCTGCAAGTCGGAAAATTAAGGCAGATATCGAACTTTCATACGGTAATAAATTAAAGGATGTTAAGGCGGTAAACGTTTTAGGATATTTAGAAGGTACAGACTTAAAGCAAGAGCTAGTGGTTTTATCGGCACATTATGATCATATCGGCTTAAACCCCGATGGTATTGATAAGGTTTTCAATGGCGCCGATGATGATGGCTCGGGTACAACAGCAGTGCTTGAATTAGCCAGAGCTTTTTCCGCCGCAAAGAAAGAGGGTAAAGGGCCGAGAAGAAGTATTTTGTTTTTGGGTGTTGTGGGTGAAGAGAAGGGTTTGTTAGGCTCGGAATGGTATTCGGAACATCCCATATTTCCATTAAAAAATACCATATGCAATTTGAATATTGATATGATTGGCCGCGTAGATACAGCGCATAAAAACACACCCGACTATTGTTATTTAATTGGCTCGGATAAGTTGAGTACTCAATTACATAAGATTAGTGAAGAAGCAAACGCTACTTATACAAAATTAAAGATTGATTATAAATACAATGATCCGGCAGATCCAGAGCGGATTTATTATCGGTCGGATCATTATAATTTTGCGAAACACGGTATCCCTATAATCTTCTACTTTAATGGTGTGCATGAAGATTATCACAAGGAAAGTGACGAAATAAGCAAGATAGATTTTCCTCTATTGGTGAAGCGTGCCAAGCTGGTTTTTTATACAGCCTGGGAACTGGCTAATCGGGATAAAAGACCTGTTGTAGATGTGAAGAATGATATGCCACAGACCAGGTAAAAAGGCATAAAAACCTATAAGATTTTCAAAACCTTATAGGTTTTATAAGTCAATTCTATAAAATAATCCTTATCGATAATCCAACACCTCTTTCATAGAATCCTGTGGAAGGTGTCAAAACAAGTGCTGGTTTCCAGTCTAGTGATAAATTAAGCGGTGCACCGGGAACAACATAGTCAAGTCCTAATACTCCATCTACACTTAAATAAATGTCGTTGTCCCTATCATCTTCATCGTTTTTATAATTGATACTTCCAACCGAGCCGCCACCACCGTAGTACCAGCGCAAACCTTCAGCACCATTTATAGGATTATGTACTTCATATAAACCGGTTAGGGTAAAATTATTTCGATTTTTTTGGTTTCTTAGGTTCAAAATGAAATCTAGAGCCCGATCTGATTGAATAAATGTTTTGTAAGTTATTCCGTAAGCATCGCCTAACCTAACCCCTAAAGCATTTTTGTATTGTGCATTTACATTAGAGCCTGCAAGCAGCAAAAAGCCGGTTACCATACAAGAAAAAATGATTCTCTTCATAATTTTTAAATTTTCAATATTACAACGTTGAGTGTTAATTGTTCTGCTAATGTGTAAAGACGCAGAACTTTCGCCTTTCGTTGCAAAGGTATAATCTTTCTAAAATTAAGATTTATAAACTTCGGCTAGTTTTTACAATAGGTGGCATACTATGTTTTGCTTGCAATACGTTAAAAAACGTTAATCACTCGTTTTTGAATTTTAAAAAGATAAATTTGCAGCTGGGTATGAAAAGAGTCAAAAATCTTCTTCTTATTGTATTGTTTGTTTTAGCGATTGTTAGCAGTTGTAAAAAAGATGACCAACCGATTGCTGAAACGCAATTTGAAATGGATGAGCAGTTGATAAAAGATTTTATAGCCGCCAACAATATTACCAACGCTGTTAGAGACCAGAGTGGCGTTTATTATGTGATTTCAGCTCCTGGAACCGGCAATGTTGTTTATCAGGCGAATACGGTAATTAATGTAAAATATACAGGAAGACTCTTAAACAGGCAGGTATTTGATAGCAGTTCAGGGGTGGAATTTCCATTAGGCCAATTAATAGTGGGATGGCAAATCGGCATACCGAAAATTCAAAAAGGTGGCAAGATTAGATTACTAATACCATCAGGTTATGGATATGGCGCACGCGCTCAATCCCGCATTCCTGCTAACTCTGTCTTAGATTTTGACATTGAACTTCTTTGATGTCTTCACAAATAATTAAAATGAAACCAAGTTTATATAAATCGTTCTGTCTAATTGCTGTTGTGGTTCTTTTTTCTTTCGGCTGTAAAAAAGATTACGACACTATTGAAGAGCTGGACGACGCACAGATCGAAGCCTATTTAAAGCAGAATAGCTTAACCGCTAAAAAGAGTTCCAATGGAACTTATTATGTGTCGATAAATCGTGGCACTGGTGCAGCAGTTGAATATACTGAAATGGTTCCTTTGATATATACTTTTAAAACGCTTGATGGACAGTTTGCTAACGTGGATACCTTCGCAAATCGTTATGGAGCAACTGGCCAATATTTAGGCTATTTAGGTCCTGAAGGATTGCGGATAGCGGTAAAAGACTCTCTGAAATTTCGTGGAGGCTCAATGAAAGTTGTTATTCCTTCAAATTTGGCTTTTGGAAGAAATGGAAATGGCCAAGTACCGGGAAATGCTTCCGTAGAATATACGGTGAAGGTTTTGAACCCTGCGGGCTTACCCGCCTATGATCAGATTAGTATTGAGAAATATAAAGCCGCAAATAATCTTACCGGCTTCTTAGCAACCCCTGAAGGAGTGCATTATAAGGTTATCGAACCCGGTACGGGAAGCCCTATTACAAGAGACTCCGTTCTTTCAATGCAGTACACCGGGCGTCTGTTTAATGGAAAAGTATTTCAGGAAGTAAACGGAACTTCAAGCATAACTGTTACTTTATCGAATATGATTGAAGGATGGGTTGCCTCAGTGCCTAAGATAAAAGGCGGTGGATCGATCCGCGTACTCATTCCATCTGGGTTGGCTTATGGGTTAGCTGGAAGCGTAGATAATAATACAAGAACCGTCATTATCCCAAGTGCCTCCTGTCTCGATTTCGACATCAAAGTTTTAGACGTAAATCAACCATAACCCGCTATTTCGTCAAGGCGGCTTTATAAGCATTTAAAGCACGCTCCCTGGCAAACTTGTGTTCAACAATAGGTTGAGGATATTCAAACGGGTTGTCAAATTCAGGAATCCATCTTCTAATATATTTTCCTTCTGGATCAAACTTCTTGGTTTGTAAATCCGGACTAAAAACTCTGAAATAAGGTGCCGCATCATTTCCTGTTCCGGCAGCCCACTGCCATCCGCCAACGTTGCTGGCTTGGTCGTAATCCAGCAGCTTGCGGGCAAAATAAGCTTCTCCCCAACGCCAGTCAATCAGCAAATGCTTGCATAAAAAACTAGCGACAATCATTCTCACCCGGTTGTGCATCCAGCCCGTTGCCTTAAGTTGTCGTATACCGGCATCAACTATCGGATATCCTGTTTTACCCTCGCACCACGCTTCAAACTCTTGCTCATTATTTCGCCACTTAATGGCATCAAACTCTTTTTTAAAGCTTTGATTAGCAGAATAAGGGAAATGCCAAAGAATCATACTGTAGAAATCTCGCCAAATTAATTCTGATAGCCACACTTGAGATTCGGAGGAGGCTTCTAATGCCAGTTCTCTGATGCTTAACGTGCCGAATCGTAAATGAATTCCGATTTGTGAAGTTCCGGCTATAGCTGGATAATCGCGCAAATCAGCGTAATTGGCTAAGATGGATTGATAGACTTTTCCCGGAAGCACTAGGCTGTTTTCCTTAAAGCCCATCTCGTTCAAAGAAATTATTCCTGAATGAGGGAGTTTGAAAAAAGCACCAGAGTATTTAGAATTAGGATATGCCTTGAAGTGGAATTCAACAGCTAATTTTTCCAGCCACTTCCGTTTGTAAGGACTGAATACCGTGTAAGGCTTGCCATCATCTTTTAATATTTCGTTCTTCTCAAAGATTACATGGTCTTTATACGAGTTGAATTTAGCGCGATGGCTTTGAAGTAATTCGGCAATCTCAGCGTCGCGTTTTCGTGCATAGGGCTCATAATCGTTGTTGCAAAAAACTTCAGTTACGTTAAACTCCTCTAAAATTTCTTTCCAGGCAATTAGCGGACTGTTGTATTTTGTCAAGAGAGAAGAGCCGTAGTTCTTTAGGTTCTCATTAAGTTCGAAAAGGGCCCGATGAATGAAGGTGACACGTGCATCGTCTTTGTCGGCGAGTTTATCTAAGATTTCTTTATCGAAGATGAAGACCGGTAGAACCGGAAGTCCGGATTTTAAGGCGTGATATAAACCGGCATTATTCTCAAGTCTTAAATCCCTTCTGAACCAAAAGATATTAATGGCTGGCTTTTCTGGCATATATGTCGCTTAACGCAGCGTCTAATTTGGGAAATATAAAGGTAAAGCCCGTGTTGATGATTTTATCGGCAGATGTGCGGTTGCTGTTTAGTACCACCCGGCACATTTCCCCAAGCATAATCCGCAACGCCAATGCCGGAACTTTTGGTAACCATAAAGGCCTATTTAGTTGTTTTGCAAGAGCTTGTGTGAGCTCGTTGTTTGTAACCGGGAAAGGTGCTGCCATATTGAATATGCCTTGAAGGGGTTCATTTTCTAAAGCATACACATACATATTAATGGCATCTTCGAGGTGTATCCAGGGCACCCACTGATTGCCAGTTCCTAAAACCGCACCTGCTCCAAGTTTGATTGGTTGAGCCATTTTAGGTAAGGCGCCGCCATCAGTGGTTAGCACTACGCCGGTTCTAAACTTAATCAGTTTAATATGTAGGTTCTCGATCTTGTCAGCAGCCCGTTCCCAGGCAAGACAGGTATTTGCAAGGAAGTCTGTTCCTGGTTCACTATCTTCAGTTAGCACTTCATCGCCCCGGTCGCCATAGTGGCCCACCGCAGAAGAGGAGATAAAAGTTTTCACCTGATGATTAGGATTGCTTTTTAATACATTATGCAAAAGTTGAATTGCACCGGTACGGCTTTTTATAATTTCTTCTTTCCGTTTATTAGTCCATGCTTTATCAGCAATTCCTTCCCCGGCAAGGTTAATGATAACATCGACATTTTCGAGGCACTTTTTGTCGATCTCCATCTTGGAAACAGCCCACTTAAATACTTTACAGCCTTTGTTTCCCCTGTCGAGGCTGCGGCTCAGCTGATGTACCGTATAGCCTTTTGTAATTAAAAGTTCCGTGAGTGGTTTCCCAATCAGGCCGCTTGCACCGGTTATCAAAACTGTTCTGCTCATATCCTGATTGTTAAACTGTAATGTGTATTTTTGGTTTGAATATGCTGTATAAGAAACACGTTTTTATTTGCACTAATCAACGGCCGGCCGGGGTCAGAATAAGCTGCGGCGAAACCCATGGATTGGAACTGGTAGCCGCCTTTAAAAAACTGATTAAAGATAGAGGTTTAAACACAGAAATCAGAGCTCAAAAGACCGGATGTTTAGAAGCTTGCGAGGCAGGACCGAGTGTTGTAATTTATCCGGAAGGAACATTTTATAGTCGCGTTCAGTTAAGCGATGTAGAAGAAATTGTAACCTCACATTTAGAAAACAATCAACCGGTAGACAGGCTGATTATGGATTTCCAAGAACTGCCCTGGTTCAATAAACTTTAGTTTAGTTTTTGCGTATTAAACGGCATGATGAGAAAAGCGGTTTTCATTGCCTTCGTGCTGCTCCTTTTGAGTCTTCAAAACTTTGCTCAAAATCAAATTTTAGGTAAGTGGGTTTCTGAAGATAAAAAAGGTATTATCGAAATTTTTCAGCAGAAATCTAAATATTATGGGAAGCTTGTTTGGCTTAAGCCGGATAAAGATATTCCTTCTACAGACGCAGGGAATCCCGATAAGAGCAAACGATCCCAGCCACTTTTAAATCTGGTAATTTTAAAAGACTTTGATTATGCAGAAAAGGAATGGAAGAACGGTACCGTTTACGATCCGGCCAACGGCAAAACATACGCCTGCGCCATGCGGCTTATCGATAATAACAAACTCAGAATAAGAGGTTACTGGGGGCCTTTCTACAGAACAGAAATCTGGTTAAGAAAGGAATGAATCGAGTTATTGCTAGTAGTATGTAAATCTAAAATGTTTTTGGGCGTGCCCCTGCGGGTCGGGCTATGCGCTACAAGTCCTCGCCATTCGTGCCTCATGGCTGTGGGCTTTTCGCTTCTATCCCTCACGTACCGTCAAAGCACCTTTAACACAATACTAGTAACTATTAATATAAGATTCCAGTTGCTCGATTGTCGATTTTTGTACCTCGATAATCGATTTTACAACATCACCAATAGACACCATTCCACAAACAACATTATTCTCAATAACAGGTAAATGTCTGATATGTCTCTCAGTCATAATCTTCATGCAATAATCAATTGTATCAGTTGGTGCAATCGTAATTAGATTCGCAGTCATTATTTCAGAAACCGGCGTATCCTTAGATGATCTTCCCTGTAGCGCAATTTTTCTAGCATAATCTCTTTCTGTAAATATGCCTTTTAACTGGTTTTCTTCCATCACAACCAATGCGCTGATATTTTTATTCATCATTACTTCAAGCGCTTCAAAAACGGTAGTTTGCTCACTTACTGAATAAACGCTGTCAGTCTTGGCAGCCAGAATTTGTTTAACTGTCTTCATAATTGCTCCTTTCTTTAAAGTTAAAATAAAAATTTAATTATTCATACTGCGAAATTTATGCTGGCCAAACTTTTCGACTTACTGCTTTCAGAATTACCGAAAACTAAAGAATTCGGTTTTATCTTTATATATTGTCTAGGTGATGTCAATATTAAATTCCTGCTTTTGCCAATAGTATTCTTTACTTCAATTTTGATTAATTTGCAAGACTTAGGTTTGTGAAAAAATATGAACGGAAAAACCATACTTGTTTGGTTTAGAAATGATTTAAGGGTTCATGATAATGAGATTTTACTCGAGGCTGTAAAACGCTCAGCCAATATAGTTCCTGTTTTCTGTTTCGACCCAAGGTACTTTACCGAAACCAAATACGGAACAAAAAAAACCGGTGTCTTTAGAGCGAAATTTTTATTGGAGGGTGTAAATGGCTTGCGCCGATCGCTTCAAATGCTTGGCGGAGATTTACTAATAAGAATGGGAATGCCGGAAGAAATACTTCCCGAAATTTGTCAGCAGTATCATATTTCCGAAGTCTATCATCACCGTGAAGTAGCTGCCGAAGAAACGGAAATTTCTGAGAAAGTTGAAACTGCCTTATGGAAGCAACAAATAAACTTGAAGCACTTTATTGGGCACACACTCTATCACAAAGAAGACTTACCTTTTCCTATAAAAGATATACCTGATGCATTCACTTCTTTCAAAAAGAAAATTGAACGCGACAGCAATGTAAGGCCGGGATTTGCGACTCCCGAAAAGGTTTTAGTTCCTGAAAATATAGAAGCCGGCGATTTGCCTTCCCTTTCTGACCTCGGCTTCGATGTTCCCCAAGTTGATGAACGATCGCAATATAGGTTTGTCGGTGGCGAGGAAGAGGGTTTATCCCGCTTGACGGAATTTTTAACAAATCAAGCCAGTGTGCCGCTCAAGGCAATCAAAAATATATCTACTCCAACATCTTTACTTTCGCCATGGCTCTCCATTGGATGTTTGTCGCCCAGGGAAGTTTATT
>DASVRX010000107.1:0-9587 GCA_036388375.1 Pedobacter sp.
ACCTACCTGCCGCTTTCCCATTTGCACCTGATCGTACTTGAAATGCTCAAAATTAATTCCGCCAACCCAGGCACGCACATAACCAGCATTTGGCCCGGTTGGTTCCATAGACATCATGGCGTTACGAAGAAGCAATTTATAGTACTTAACAGAATCTAAAGGAGTCATTACCGTATCCAAATCACCCTTCCAACTATAAATTGTCATCTTAGTTGGTGTGCGAAAGTTTTTATGAATATCCCCTTCCGTCAATCCATCCTCCCGCAATTGCTTATATCTGTCTGAGCGCTTTATTCCCTGCTCAAGAACCTGCTCCGCTTCTTTAAATTTGAAAGGGTTTCGGCCTTTCCATGAACGTGTAAACTGTCTTTGAAGCTGTGAAATATACTGTCGCTGCGCATCTTCAGCATATTTTTGCATGTGTGAATTAATGGTTGTATAAATCTTTAATCCATCACGATCCAAGTCGTAAGGCGTGCCATCTGCCTTTTCAATATTCTGCTCTGCAAAAATTTTCTGAACATCTTTTTTTAGTACCGACCGGAAATAGGCCGCCGTTCCGGCATTATGATCAACCGGATTAAACTTAACGACCAGTGGCTTTTGCTTAAGTTCTTCTGCGTCGCCATCAGTTAAAAAATCTGCTTTACGCATATTTTCTAAAACAGTATTTCTCCGTGCCAACGACCGTTCGGGATTTCTGATGGGATTATACAAACCCGTCCCCTTTAACATGCCTATCAATACTGCCGCTTCTTCGGGTTTAAGTTTTGCAGGTGAAGTGTTGAAATACGTTTGGGCAGCTGCCTTTATCCCATAACTATTATAAGCTCCAAAATCTACCGTATTGAGATACATCGTAATGATCTCTTCTTTAGTATATTGACGCTCGAGCTTAATTGCTGTAATCCACTCTTGTAATTTCTGAATTATACGCTTCAGCGGATTTCTGGCTCTTGCTTCTTCCGAGAAAAGATTTAGTGCCAATTGCTGTGTGATAGTACTTCCACCCTGCTTTTTCCCTATCAGATTATAAAAAAGTATCGTAAACGTTCTTTTAAAATCAATGCCAGAATGGGAGTAAAAACGAATGTCTTCAGTAGCAATCAGCGCATTTATCACATTAGGAGAAATATCCTGGTAAGTAATATTGGAGCGGTTCTGTACAAAGTAGTTCCCTAAAACTACCTGATCATCTGATATAATTTCGGAAGCAAGGTTGCTTTTGGGATGTTCAAGGTCTTTAAATGTTGGCAGCGAACCAAATAATCCTAATCCGATGCTGAATAAAAGAATTATTCCAAATGAAATGCAACCGATAATAATTTTCCAGAACGAGATTGTATAACGGTTTACCTCTTGCTTTGTTAAAACCGTATTTTTTCTTTGCATTTTAATAACTGTTCTTGTAAAATTCTAAATAAGAGTTCACCATTTTTGCGTCTTTCAGCTTATCCAGTCCCTCTTTCGTAATGATGAATGTATTAAATTTATCAGCCGGAACTTTCATAATATCTTTAAGAAGTGGCTGAATCGTGTTTGCATATGTCTTTACATCTTCAAAAGTATCGAATTTACCAACAAACACTAGTTGATTCTCGTTCCCCAGCTCTTGTAACTGATGCCTTATAGGCACACCCTGATAACGTGTTCTATTAAACTGTCCGATACCAAAGCGGGAAGAACTTAAGTTGTAACTGGCATCTGTAACATTTACTACAAAGTAATACTCGGCCGCGCCAGGCAGGCTAAATTGGCTGTCAAGGAATGCCTTTCGTTGAGCCAGGGCACCTGAATCTTGTGGTTTCGCATCGGTTTGGGATGGAATTGATTCTGTAGACGTTGATTCAATAGCAGAAGGTTCTGCCTGAGTAGGTGTGACCGGAACTGATTCGACCGCTGCATTAGGGGTTTGGGTATTTACCGTTAGAGATGGCTGGCTTTGAGGACTTGGTGACTGCCTTACCGTTTGAGCTTGCAAAACCGGTTCTTCTACAAAACTTGGTTCGCTTGGGTCGTATTCCAATAAAGCCGTAATCCTTTCAGCCATAGGAACCCGATTGGCCTTTATATATTCTAAATGCTGGTTTACAAGAGGAGTAACTAACTTATCATCAGGATACGCGGTTACCAGCTGCTCTAATACTGTTTCAAATGCCGGCAATTTCTTTGTATGACCAATGGTTAACGCATTTAGATAAGCAAGCTGCGGAGACAGATTATTGTTGCTATAAGTTTGCTCCATCGACTGTATGGCGGGCAGAACCTCGTTGTACTTACGTTCGGTGTATAAGGTAAATACTTTGTCGTATGCGGTATTCAGTAATTGCTCTTTGTCGTTTTCGTTTTGAGAATAGTTAGGATCACGAATAGCTTTCGCAAACGGCGAATCAGGATATTTTGATAATACCAAATCTCGGTAGGAATTCGATTTTTGTATATCTGTAGGTTGATATAACCTGTATAAATTATAATAAACTGGCAGGGTAAAATCGCTTTGCGGAGTATGATTCAATAATTCCTCGTATGTTTTGATAGCGATATTATCATCTTTAAGTTCATCCTTATAAAAATTTCCAATATCATAAAAGGCTTCTGCAATCCTCTTATTAGATTCAAAGAGCAACGGTTCAGTTAAAGGCAGGTTGGCATAACTTTCCCGACTATTAGTGGGTTGCATGGCAGTTGTATTTGCCGGCACCGATGCGCCTATGGGAGCATCAGGATCGGCAGACATACTTTCGGTAGTTTCTGCCGCAGTTTTTGCCACCCGTCTCCAATTATCTTCCAGTCGCCTGTTTCCCCACCTGCGTTTAAAGTCAGAAAAGCCTTGGCCAATAGCAGCAGTATTATTAAAATAAAATTTCCCCGTCCCCTTCTCAACGGCTACCGGATTATCAATGCCGGCAATGATATTATCAACTGGGGTTTGCTGATTCACCTGATTGATAGCTTGCTGGGATTGCTGTCTTACAATTTCTCCAATACGCTTTTCACGTTCGGCTTCCGGTAATCGAGCCAGCATTTGCAAAGTATCTTCCCTGGCAATAATTTGATATCTATTTGCCAAAAGCTCAAGGTTATCGCCCTTCTTTTTAATTAGATCATAACCAGGATACTTTGGAGATAATGTAGTTACAGTACTATCATAATAGGCTTTAGCTGTTAGATAGTCTCTATTGGCGAAGTAAATATCAGCAAGTTTCAAAAAAGAAAGACCTTTTTGGTTCTGATTGATAGTGCTAACTTTAGTAGAAGTTTTATAGTTTTCTATTGCGGCATCAACCTGATTTTTATCTAAATAATAATTTGCAAGATTATAGTAAATCTGGTCATTAAAATCTTTGTTTTTATCATCTTTTAACAAGGATTTTAAACGTGTAATGCGATCAACCTTCTTTCCGCTTTGTTCATCTTCAATCTTAATACGATTGAGATTTGCATTAAAGGCCATTTCAAATGGAGCATTACTTTTTACAACATAAGTGTAGTTTTTATAAGCTTCCTCATGTTGTTTATTTTTTTCTTGCAATTGGGCGAGAAGATATCTCCATCGTATTTTGTTGGATTTACTTGTTTTGAAGTCCAATGCTTTATTCAAAGCGAGAACAGCCTCCGATAAATTATTTTGATTTAGTAAAAACTGAGCCCGGGTAGCGTAGACATCTGCTTTCAGTTTTTTTGAGTTATCAATATACTTCAATGCGCTATCAATTGTTATAGCAGCTTCTGTAGTATTTTCTAATTGCAACAAAGCACGGGTATTCCAAATTGACGCTTCAAGTTTGGTCTTGGGTTCTTTTGGATAGCTTTTAAAAATGTAAGTATAATATTCTGATGCATTGAAAAATTGAGCTTTTAGATAATTCGACTTGGCAATTAACAGGTATGCATCGTCTACGTACTGACTGTGCAACTTATCATTCACGATAGTATTTGCCTTATTTATAACAGAGTCGAGAATGCCAGCTTCAGAAGCCGAAGCGGTTTCTGAAGGCTCCTTGTAGACGCTCAATAAGTTATTATAATCATCCAGGTAGGCCGTTTCAATATTTGTAATACTTTCATCTAACAAGAGATTTGAGTTATAAATAATATTATAGCGTGCGGTAAGATTTTGCATTCCTCTACTAGTTACCGTATCACGCGAAGTAACGCAACTATAAAAGGTGGTGCTTAAAAAGATGCACGCAAGAAAGAAAACAAATTTAGATTTCAAGGTGGAGTTCAATCGTTTATACATAAACAACCTCTAAGAGGAAATATTATCTCAGCGTTTCTATGCCTTATCCGTTAATAATTTTCAAATATAAGCTATTGGCTGATTTATTCAGGAACAGTAAGAGGCGTAAACTCGAATTTTTCTGCGTCAAAAAGCCCCAAGTCGCTAAGCTTAATTGAAGGTATTACCAGCAAGGCCATGAAAGATAAGGTCATGAAAGGTGATGTTAGGTTTGACCCCAGCTTTTTTGCAAATAGATCCAGCTCCGTATATAAGGATGCAACTTCATATCCATCCTGAGTAGTCATAATTCCGGCTACGGGTAAAGGCAGAAGTTTAGATTCAGCAGCGGATACTGCCACTATCCCACCTTTACAGGATACTATTTTATTCACCGCATCTGCTATCAATTCATCACTGGTTCCAACAGCGATAATATTATGGGAATCGTGTGCTATCGACGAAGCAATTGCACCGTTCTTTAACCTGAAGTTCTTAATAAAAGCTACTGCAGGCGATGCCTGTTGGTATCGATTTTTTACAATAATCTTTAAAGTGTCCGTTTCCTGATTAGAGATAACAAAACCATCTTTGATCGATGCATCTTCAATCAAACTTCTGGTAATTAACTGTCCGTTTAAAGCTTCGATAACCCTTATTCTTGAACCTGATGCCCTCACCTGAATTTCGGTAATATCAATCGGCAAGCAATTAAAATTATTTATAGGCATCGCTTCTACCGGTTCAATTAAAGACTTTCCATCTGCAGCTACAAGTTCACCATTGATATATGTTTGTTTTACAAGGAAATTTTCCAGGCTGTCTATCACAATAAAGTCTGCCGCATCCCCTTGACGAAGCAAGCCGCAATCGAGGGAATAATGTATTACAGGATTAACACATGCGGCTTTAAGTACTTTAAACAAGTCGATGCCTTTTTCAAGAGCGCGTATCACCAACTGATTAATATGCCCGATTAATAAACTATCGGGATGTTTATCATCAGAGCAAAACATGATATCGTCTTCAAAATCATGAAGAAGGTCAATGAGGCTGTCGAAATTTTTCGCAGCACTTCCTTCGCGAATCAGGATCTTCATCCCCATTTTCAATTTCCCTAAAGCCTCCTCTTTGCTAAAACATTCGTGATCGGTGCTGATTCCAGCAGCTATATATTTCGCGGCTTGTTCACCGGTTAAACCGGGAGCGTGGCCATCAACAGGCTTATTATATTTTTTAGCTAGCTGTATCTTCTCATAAACCAGCGGATCGTTAAATAAAACACCCGGCCAGTTCATCATTTCTGCCAGGTATTTAATCTTGTCCGATTGTAAGAGCTCATCAATTTCGGCAGCTGAAATTTCGGCGCCAGCCGTTTCAAAAACAGTCGCAGGTACGCATGATGGCGCGCCGAAGTAAAATTTAAAGGGAACCTGTTCACCGTTTTCAATCATAAACCGAACACCTTCCATGCCGCAAACATTTGCTATTTCGTGCGGATCTGAAACCGTTGCCACAGTACCATGTACCACTGCCATTCTTGCAAATTCGGAAGGCACCAGCATAGAACTTTCATTGTGAACATGAGCATCTATAAATCCAGGAAGGATATATTGATCCTCGGCCGTTTCGCATTCTTCAATACGTTCAATGCTGCCTCCCGTAATAACAACCCTTCCGGGATAGATTCTCTTATTTATAATGTCGATTATATTTCCTGATACTACTTTCATGCGCTCAACAGCAAACTAACAAATAAAACTACACACTCTCAGTAAATTAGTATTTTTGAAAAATTACCGCCGCTGTAATCATGGAAGAAGACAAAGAATCAGAATTTGAGGAGTCTATTGATAAAGGCAAAAAGTCTTTAACAGGATATGCCAAGTATACCGGCGTTGCTTTTCAGATGATGGCCACCATTTGCCTTTCGGCTTTTATAGGGTTTAAGATTGACCAATATTTTCATCACGAAGTGCAATGGGCAACCGCTTTGTGTTCTGTTATCGGTGTGTGCCTGTCTATTTATCAAACCATAAGGCAACTAAAAAATTGAAGCCCTTACAATTTACTATTCTCTTCCTGGTTTTTAATCTGATTTTAGCGTTTGGCCCCTGGGTTGCCGATCAATATTATTCTGAAAAGGAAATATTGCTACCGGCGTTCTGGAAACTCTTCGCACTCTTTAGTTTGTTAACCTTCCTAATTTTTATCACGGCATCCTGGCGAATGAGCGAAAGCAACAAGGCATCGGGCCATGCGATACTTGGAACGGTAACCATAAAGCTGCTATTTTGTATGGTACTGGCGTTTATATACCTAAGTAATTACGACGTTGATCCTACCAAATTTCTGCTCAACTTTTTTTATCTATATTTCTTTCATACAGTGTTTGCAATTTATTGTTTGTTGCGTAACTTGCGCAACCAAAATTTAAAGTAAATTCCTCAAAAAAAATGGATTTAAGGCCTATTTTCAGTTTTAAAAAAATACAAAGTATAGCTTTTTCTGCTGTTTTTATTTCGATGATGACCTTATCTGCACAAGGTCAGGTGCACGAACCGGTAGAAGAACCGGCTGTTACGAGGTCTGAAATGAATGCTCCTCACGAAGAAAAAGAGGAAGATATTTCTCAAACAATATTACATCACATTGCCGATGCTCACGAGTGGCATTTTTGGGGTCACGGCGAACATAAAGTTTCACTTCCACTTCCGGTATTATTATGGACAAATAATGGCCTTGTTTCCTTTATGTCAAACAAGCACGATGATAATGACCATGGAACTGAAATCTTTGAAGAAAAGGGGCAGCAACTTGTAAATTTCCATGGCAAATACTATTATCCTACTCAGGCAAAAAACAATCATGGTGCTTATGTTGAGGTAGATGAAAATGGTGTTCCAACTAACGCAAAGCCTTTAGACATCTCAATCACAAAAAACGTAGTTTCTTTATTTATATCAGTAATCGCGTTGATTCTTATTTTCGGAAGTGTTGCAAAGGCATACGCTAAACGTCAGGGAAAAGCACCAAAAGGATTACAGTCACTTTTAGAGCCAATTATTTTATTTGTACGTGATGATATTGCGAAACCGCAATTAGGACATCGTTATGCGGCATTTATGCCTTACTTACTAACCGTATTTTTCTTTGTATGGTTAAATAATTTGATGGGATTAATTCCTTTCTTCCCGGGTGGAGCGAATTTAACAGGTAATATCTCGGTAACGATGATGCTTGCCCTATGCACGTTCATTTTAACTACTGTAAACGGAAATAAAAACTATTGGGGTCACGTATTTACTCCTCACGTTCCATGGTGGTTATATCCATTAATGATCCCTGTTGAAATCATTGGTCTTTTCACTAAGCCTATTGCGTTAATGATTCGTTTGTTCGCGAACATTACTGCAGGCCACATTCTTATTCTGAGTTTAATCTCTCTGATCTTTATTTTGAAATCTGTTTTAGTGGCAGGTATAGCAATTCCTTTCGTACTATTTATCAGCGTAATTGAGCTGGTAGTAGGTTTTATTCAGGCATTCATCTTTACTATCCTCTCTGCCTTATTTATAGGCATGGCGGTAGAAGAGCATGCTGCTGAACACTAATTTTTGAATCATTTTTTATTAATATATACAATTTAAAACTAAGTAAAATGATAACTGGAAGTATTGCAGGTATTGGAGCCGGATTAGCAGCTATAGGCGCTGGTATCGGTATCGGACAAATTGGCGGAAAAGCTATGGAAGGTATGGCTCGTCAGCCTGAGGCAGCAGGCCGTATTCAAACAGCTATGTTAATCGCAGCGGCATTCGTTGAGGCGGTAGCTCTGTTTGGTGTGGTTGTAGCTTTCTTAGGTACAAAGTAAAAAAAAGGCTGTTGCGATTGGCAACAGCCTTTTTTTCTAATTCAAAATGATTAAAACAAACTGCATATAATGACAATATTAGCATTAAACCCTCTGGTAACCCCCGATCCGGGATTATTTATCTGGTCTACAGTTGCTTTTTTACTTTTATTTTTTCTTCTAAGCAAGTTTGCCTGGAAACCAATTGTAAAGGCATTAGATGAACGCGAACGCTCTATCGAGGATGCTCTTTCTAAAGCTGAAAAGGCTAAAGAGGAAATGGCTAAACTTACCAGCGAAAACACTGAACTTTTAAAACAAGCTCGTGCAGAACGCGACCTTATCTTAAAAGAAGCAAAGGAATTAAAAGACAAGATTGTTAGCGAGGCTAAAACTGCTGCACAGGTTGAAGGCGGTAAAATGCTTGAAAAAGCGCAGCAGGAAATTGAAAGTCAGAGAGCTGCAGCTGTTGCTCAAATAAAGGGGCAAGTAGCAGAACTTTCTATTCAAATTGCTGAAAAGGTTTTACGTCACCAGTTAGAAGACAAAAGCAAGCAGGAAGCTTTCGTTTCTGATATGCTTAAAGAAGTAAGATTAAACTAATCAAGCTCTGATTTTCAATTGACTTTATAATATGTCTGAAATACAAGTAGCCTCACGATACGCCAAATCATTAATTGACCTTGCAGAAGAGCAAAGCTCTCTGGAAGCAGTTAAAACTGATATGGAGTCTTTTGTTAGCGTGTTGCGCCAAAACCCATCGTTACAAGCAGTATTAAAAAATCCCATTATTGGAATTGATAAGAAAACTGCTATTCTGACAGAGCTATTTGGCTCCAGCTTAAGTAAAGTGGTTATGGCTTTCTTTAAGATTGTGGTTAGCAAGGGCCGTTCGGAAGTTCTTTATGGCACTGCTAAAGAATTTATAAATGAATACAACAGGCGGAAAGGAATTATCCACGCCGTGGTTACTTCTGCTGTTCCGTTAACAGAGGTGCAAAAAAGCAAAGTAGCTGATTTAATAATCGAAGCTACTAAGGCGCAGGTTGTACTTGAAAGTAAGGTTGATCCTGATTTGATCGGCGGTTTCATCATTAAGGTAGGCGACAGACAAGTAGATGCCAGCATATCAAGCAGCCTGAACAAGCTTAGAAATGAGTTTGAGCAAAAGGTATATTAAGGGAAGTATCAACAGAGATACAAACCTTGCCTGCTAAACCTGATTGAAGCGGATACCGGCCAGTGATTAAGGCCTGCGCAGTATGAGCGAAAAAGCAGGGCAGAATAACAAAAGAGAACAAAACAAGATTTACACTAAAAACTCATAAAATATAAACTATGGTAGAGGTAAGACCAGATGAAGTTTCGGCGATATTGCGTCAGCAGTTGTCGGGCTTTAAATCAGAGGCTGAACTAGAAGAAGTTGGTACCGTGTTACAAGTAGGTGACGGTATTGCTCGTGTTTACGGCCTTACCCAAGTTCAATCGGGCGAGCTGGTTGAGTTTGAGAAC
>DASVRX010000108.1:0-6016 GCA_036388375.1 Pedobacter sp.
CAGTTACAAAATCAAAATTCGATAATAAATATGGTTGCCGCGAGTCGTTAGTAGACGCTATCCGTCGCGCGACCGATATTATGATGGCTGGTAAAGTTGCTGTAGTTTGCGGTTACGGCGATGTGGGTAAAGGTTCAGCAGAATCATTGAGCTCACAAGGTGTACGTGTAATCGTTACCGAAATCGACCCTATCTGTGCTTTACAGGCAGCTATGGAAGGTTACGAAGTGAAGAAATTCGCTACTGCGGTTCTTGAAGCAGATATCATCGTTACTACAACAGGTAATTGCGACATCGTGCGCGGCGAGCACTTCAAAGTAATGAAAGATAAAGCCATCGTTTGTAACATCGGTCACTTCGATAATGAAATCGACATGGCTTGGTTAAATACAAACTACGGTCATTCAAAAATCGAAATTAAACCTCAGGTAGATAAGTACACTATCGACGGTAAAGACATCATTGTATTAGCTGAGGGCCGTTTGGTAAACCTTGGTTGCGCAACCGGTCACCCGTCATTTGTAATGTCTGCGTCTTTCACTAACCAAACTTTAGCGCAGCTAGAGCTTTGGAATAACCCTGGTAAATACGAAAACAAGGTTTACACGCTTCCTAAGTTTTTAGACGAGAAGGTTGCTCGTTTACACCTGGCTAAAATCGGTGTTGAATTAGACGTATTGGATAAACATCAGGCTGATTACATCGGAGTTGATGTACAAGGTCCGTTCAAATCAGAAGCTTACAGATACTAAGTTTTTTTGCCTTAACAGAGAGCCATTCGTTTTAAAGCGAATGGCTTTTTTATTGGTGTTAGAAATTGCGTTTCTGGTTTTGGAAAGGTACTTGCGGTTACATTGCAAATTCAGCCCTGCTTTACACTACAAATCCTCACCCGAAGAAGAATCGGGTTGCGGGTTTTCCGTTTCAATCAGGTTTGGAAAACTGATTGAAAGATATAAAATGAACCGAAAATTGACTCGACACTAAGTTAAATAGCGGATTAGTCTATTATTAATAGTTGAAGATCTTTAATATTATAACGAACCTCGTCATCTAAGGCGTTTATTTCAAAATCTAAATCAATTTCTGTGGGATATCCAAGTAAGGCATCATACTTTATGTTTGCTTTTGCCGGGTCTTTCTTCAATGATGCTTCTATAAATTGAAAGAGTTGGTCTATAGTTTTGAAATCTTTGCCAGCATGCGGATAATCTTCATAAAGAGCACCAATTCTGACATCAGTTATAGCATTGTTAACAACTGTTATACGATAGGTCCCGGGATCAGTACAAAAACAAACTCTAGTAGATGTGAAAATATAATTAGAACTTTTAGAAATATTACTTGATTCCCAGAGCATTTTTGCTTCGGTAAAGGCTTGAAGTTCAGGCGAATTTTCTTCTTTCTTACAGCCTTGAGAAATAGTGATAAACAAGAATAGTACAATTAAAAGGGGTTTTAATAGTGTTGATTTCATAAGTTATAGTTTACCTTGATAGATTACGGCTGAAAATAGGTGAATGCGACAAAATGTATTTAAAAATAAATTTTTCATTGCGCATTACGCTATATGCAAGTGGATTTATGTGCACGGATGAGAGATACATGAGATTTCTGCTTTGTTAGGGCAATGAATTTCTTGTTGAACAATGTTGTTAGTCCGATTTTGGCTTCATGTTTTTCAAATTAAACTTCGGCTTATAAGCAGGCTTTGGTTTGTCTTCAGCACTTGCATCGTCGATTCCCCGTAAATCCAGGTCGTTATCTTGAATTTCCTGCTCAAGCGTTTTCTCGTCAGTAGATGAAGAAATGTTTCTTTCAATATCGGATTCCACAGGCGAATCAGTTTGTATTTCGGACAGCGACTCTGGCATTAGTTCCTGCTTGAGAGGCTGGCCGGTTTGATCTTCACCTGACGCTGGGTTTCTCGGTATATTTTTTAGTTTGAATTTAGGCTTATAACCGGCATTGGCGGCTTCTTCCTGTTTCTCCGGGTTGGTAATCGGCGTCTTAGAAACAGCCGGTTGACCCGGACGGCTGTTTGCGCGATTCGAATCTTTAGCATTTTCAGCGGCAACCGATTTGATATTCCTAGGTTTAAATCCTGGCGCTTTGGAAGGTGAAGAGTTATTGGACGCTTCAGTCGGACTTTCTTCTGTTTTAGATTCGGCTGATGTTAAGTTTTGTTCGGTAGCAGATTTTATATTCCTTGGTTTAAAACCAGGAATTTTTGCAGCAGGAGGATTTGATAGTTCTGCAGTGGTTTCTTCGCTGGCCGGTTCCGCAGGTTTGGGTGGAATATTTCTAGGTTTAAAGGCGGGTTTAGCAACCGGTTTTACTTCAACCTCCTCTTCAGGAGCCGACTCGGCTTTATTAATATTCGCACTTTTAAAACGCGGTGTAAACGCTGGTTGCTGCTCAATAGTAGGTGAGCTGAGCGGTTCAGCCTGCGAAGCAATTGCAGTTTCGACTTGTGTCACAGCTTTGGCCGGTGGCGCCAAGTGATAAAGTCTGCGAAGCTTATTGAACCAGAACTTTTTGGTATGGTCAAAGCTCTTTTCGCCCATTGCCCAAAAATGGCTTTTGAACTCGGTATAAAGCACCGGTTCAGCTTTTTCAAAGCTAACCAAGTCTATTTTTTTCTTGGTAAAGAATTCTTCAAAAGTCATTAAAGCTTTTTTTCAATTCTTTCTAAACGGTCAGCCATTTTTTGATTTAACTCCAGAAACTGCTCGTTGAATCTATGTTGCTCATCGAACTGCTTGACTGATACTTCCATAAAACTCGACAATGTTTCATTCGTCTTCTCTAAGAGTTGAGTTTGATTTGTTAGAATTTGAGTATGATGTTGGAGAATCTGTGTATGAAGATTTAATGTTTCAGCCTGCTGATCCTGCTTTCTCAACATCCCCGCAATAACAACTAACAAGTCTTTGTCTTTCATCGTAAATAGTTACGTACTAATTTATGAAATGTTTATACAACAGTCTGTCAATCGTTCAATAATTCGTTAATCTCTTTACTCCGCCATATTATGATAAACCGCCTGCACATCATCATCATCTTCCAGCTTATCAATTAACTTAAACACATCAACAGCCTGCTCTTCAGTAACATCGGTATGTGATAGCGCAATCCTTTCTAATTTGGCACTCTTCATCTCAAATCCTTTTTCTTCCAAAGCCTTTTGCATCTTTCCAAAGTCTTCAAAAGCCGTATGAATTACGCCTACATCGTTTCCTTCTTCATCCGCTTCTATATAGAGGTCTTCCAGACCGGCGTCAATCAATTCAAACTCTAGTTCTTCCAAATCCAAATCTTCCGGCGGCACAAATCTGAAAACAGCTTTACGATTAAAGATAAAATCTAGCGAACCGGTTTTTCCTAATGTACCACCTGTTTTGTTAAAATAGCTGCGCACGTTAGCAACGGTTCGGTTGGTATTATCAGTAGCCGTTTCAATCAGGATAGCTACACCATGTGCCGCATAGCCTTCATATACCAGCTCTTCGTAATTCGAATCATCTTTATTTGATGCCCTTTTAATTGCCGCATCTACCCGGTCTTTCGGCATGTTAACCGCCTTAGAGTTTTGGATAGCGGTACGTAAACGCGAATTGGTTTCGGGGTTTGGTCCGCCCGATTTAACAGCCATCACAATCTCTTTCCCCAAACGGGTAAACTGAACGGCCATCTTGGCCCAGCGCTTAAATTTTCTTTCTTTACGGAATTCGAATGCTCTTCCCATTATTATAAGTCAAAAGGCAAAAGTAAAAATTTAAACAGAATGATTTGAACGATTTATTGCGCGATATAAAATCAATCGGGCGAATTTAAATCATTTGCTTTTGCGAAATCTGTGTGTATATTTGATATTAATATGATATCAAAATAATTGTAAAAAATGAAAACAGAAAAAGTTATACAACCCATTAATGGTTACGCTGCACTGGGCGTGCTAATTCTTATAATAATATTAGGCATCTCCTTTCTTGCCAGCCCAAATGCAGTACTTTATGAATTTCTTTTGTTGCCTCCTTTCCTGTTAATAATTAAAGGATTAATTATTGTGCGGCCAAACACTGCACAAGTATTGGTACTGTTTGGAAGGTATCAGGGAACTATCTCAGCCGACGGATTCTTTTGGGTAAACCCATTCTTCGAGCGTACTAAAATTTCTTTAAGGGCCCGCAACTTCGAGAGCGAGAAAATAAAAGTGAATGATAAAATGGGGAATCCTATTTTAATCAGTGTGATTCTTGTATGGCGTGTTCGCGATACATTTAAAGCTGCTTTTGAAGTAGACAGTTATGAAACGTTCATCCGCGTCCAAACCGATTCAGCAGTTAGAAGACTCGCAGGTAGTTTCCCCTATGATCATTTTGAAGATGAACGAGCCACGGTTACGCTAAGCACAAACTTTGACGACATTAACATGGCTCTGGAAGAGGAGATTTTAACGCGTCTCGGTATTGCCGGAATTGAAGTTATTGAAGCGAGAATTGCATATCTGGCTTATGCTCCCGAAATTGCGCATTCTATGCTCCGCAGACAACAGGCTTCGGCAATTGTAGCGGCAAGACATAAAATTGTCGAAGGTGCTGTAGGAATGGTTGAAAGTGCATTAAACCTCTTGTCGGTTAAGAATATTATTGAGTTAGACGAAGAGAAAAAGGCGGCTATGGTAAGTAATTTAATGGTGGTGCTTTGTGGCGATAGAGAGACGCAACCCGTAGTAAACACAGGTACGTTGCATCAATAATATGGCAGAAAAAAAATCATTTGCTTTAAGGATAGATGCTGAGACGATGAAGGCCATTGAGAAATGGGCGGCAGATGAATTTAGAAGTGTAAACGGACAAATCGAATGGATATTAAATGATAGTTTGAAGAAAGCCAAACGATTGAAATCCGGCAAGGAAGATAAGTAGTCTGTTTACACTTTTATGCAGGTTAAGGCTTAGAACCTAATTAAGTTTTGTAGCCAGCACGCATGCTTTTCGATATTTTTTTACCACGCCTTGTAGGTTAAATACCTCCAGATAAACAATGTAAACCCCAACCGAAGCTTTTTGGTCGTTATTATTCAACCCGTCCCAAACTAGGGTTCCATTAATTGCAAGAGTGGCGTTCTTCGCGAGGTGTTTAATAAGAATACCTCTGTCGTTATATATAGTTGCATTTGCGATCATACCGGCATCCTGAAAATGATAGTTAAGTTGAAGTGCGTCTTCGAAACCATCACCATCCGGCGAGAACGTTTTTGATAACAGCGCAACTTCCTGGTTATGCTCCCGATCGCCCGTCATAGCTTGTGAATTATTATAACCGGGTGTTGCATAACCCACTGTGGATGCCGCAGAACGAAAATTTCCAGGTTCATTTGTTGCATTTGTGAAGCTTGACCTTTCCAGCGAAACTCCTTTAGGATCTTTTATTAATTTGAGGTGCATTTTCTCCGTATAGTTAAACTGGTCTATCCGGTTCTCTTTTGAAATCAGCACCACACTGCCTTTATCGTTATTGAAGGCGGGCATAGAGGGTAATTTCAAAAAAGCGTCAGGGTTTTCGGTATGATATTCCTTTTTTATGTTATCAGGATCAGTAGTTAACACCATGTACTGCTTAGGGTTAAAAAGTATTGGTGCTGCTGATAAACTCTTTTTGCTTACAAGACTGTCGGGTGCCTTAATCGTGGCTATTGAAAGCTCTTTCAAATCAAAAACTTTTGAGGTGTTGTTATAGATCTCAACAAAATCTACACCACCCAGACGGGGATTGAACAGAATTTCACTAATCAAAACATCGCCTCTTTCAATTTTACTCGGGTAGAAAAATTCAGCGAAATTGTTTGAACTCAATAATGCCAAGCCTGCGCAGTCTCTAATGTTGGTCCCGCTTACGTGATAAGTATTTCCTCTGGTAAGTGGCGTGTTGAAAATTAAATCTGCTTCTGTAAATGATCGCGTTAATTGTACCCGGGCAGGCTTTCCACCTCCATTGTTTATCAAATAAT
>DASVRX010000109.1:0-9449 GCA_036388375.1 Pedobacter sp.
CATAACGCACTTCAGAAAAATCTATCGCTTTGCGGTTGATGATATCTAACATACGGCCAGGGGTTGCTACGACAATCTGCACACCACGTCTAATTTGACGTAACTGGTCAGAAATATTAGCACCACCGTAAACGGCAACTACATTAACATTTTTAACATTTTTCGCGTAATTGTTTATGTCATTTGTGATCTGTAAACAAAGTTCGCGGGTTGGGCACAAAATAAGTGCCTGAGGGTGATTCTTTTCAAAGTCCAGTAATTCTAATAGAGGCAGGCCAAATGCTGCCGTCTTACCGGTTCCTGTTTGAGCTAATCCGACAAAATCGTTGCTGCCTGAAAGTAATACCGGGATTGCTTGCTCCTGGATTGGTGTAGGATTCTCGAATCCTAATTCAGCTATGGCATTAACAATATCATGACGGATACCCAAGGTACTAAATGGGTTCATGATAATTATAATATTTCCGGCTTTATTGCCAGAAGCCGCAAAGGTAAGGTTTATTTCTGTAGCAGTGTTTTATAAATGTAAAAAGGGATTTTGAAAGGAAAACGCGTCTTTCTACGGAACTGCAGCCCTGCCATTTGCTAATACTGCGCAGGCATTAGTCACGGGCCGGTATTCGCGGCCTGTCATGTTTAAAGACGTAAGCTAGCATATCTATGGAAGTTTGCATGGCGCCGGTAAGGGTCATGAAATAACCGTTTCACGCAAAGGGCGCAAAGATTGAAGACGCAAAGATCGCTAAGCAGATGTAAAGCTTAATTGTTTTTTTGTGTGGTTTCTCTGTTCCGCTTTGCGTGAAAAATCTTTGCTGTTTATAAATAAATGAAGACAAATGATTTAAAGATCTATCCCCTCAACCTATCCGTCGATTTTACCAACCTCTCATCTTTTCTGATCCCTTTTATCGCAAAGATCAAAAAGAGAATAGTAAGCGATGGTAAAATAATGCCGATACCGTAATTCTCCGGTTGCAGTTTAAAATTGCCGATTATCTGCCGGGTAATTTGATAAAGCCAAAAGAAATGCCCTAAAACCGCAATAATAGCGATATAAGCCAGTGTAATTTGTTGCTTCCGGTTTCTAAATAAGAAGATAGCAATGAAGGGAAGCACCCCAATCAACGCAGTTGCAACGGTAAGTGCTAAGAAGTCTCGAGTAGAAACTACTTCGCCAGTCCGGTTTTCGTAAACACCGGTAACCTTTAGTGCTTTCGGAGTTCCGTTTTCACTAAAGTGAACAAAGGCAAATAGAAATAGTGCGAAGAAAGTTAGCGTTGCGAAAAAAAACCAGATGGTTTGGATGCGTTGTATCATAATGCGTAATAAAGCACAAATATAGAAAAGTGTTTTATCTCAAAACAATGTGTCGGGTATCATTACCTTTGAATAGTGATAATTAAGAAACGATTTTTTATTGAGTTGGGTTACAAAGGCACCAATTATCATGGCTGGCAAATTCAGCCGAATGCTATTACGGTTCAGGAGGTTTTAGATAAGGCCTTGTCGATCTACTTTAGGGAGAAAATTGAAAGTTTAGGTTGTGGCAGAACCGATACCGGTGTACACGCCACCCAATTCTACGCACATTTCGATATAGAAGCATCAAATCCAGTGCTTCAAAAGTTTTCAGTTCTGAGCATCAATTCCTTGTTGCCATTTGATATAGCGGTAAGCCGGATAATTGAAACCGCCGACCAATCGCACGCCCGTTTCGATGCTACTTCGCGTTCTTACGAATACCGGATTCACTATTTAAAAAACCCTTTTCTTCAAGAATATTCCTGGTTGGTTAGAGATCGGTTAAATGTAAACGCAATGAATGCCGCGGCAAGTGAGCTGTTGAATTATACAGATTTCAGCTGTTTCAGCAAATCCAATACTCAGGTATTTACCAATAATTGCAAAATTACCCGGGCAGAATGGGTCGAAAGCCCGGAAGGCTTAATCTTTCACATTTCAGCTGATCGTTTCTTGCGAAATATGGTTAGGGCGATAGTAGGTACGATGGTGGATATTGGCAAAGAGAAAATACAGCCTCATGCGATACATGAAATCATCGAAAGTAAAAGCCGCTCGAATGCGGGCGCATCTGTGCCTGCTTGTGGCTTGTATTTAACGGCTGTTAAATACCCATATCTCTAATATTCATAAAACTGCGGCTCTTATAGTCGGTTTATTATATTTGTGACCAAGCAAGAATTCAACATGAGTGATAAAGAAGAAGAAAAAAAGCATATTCCTGTAGTAACGGAAGAATCTCTGGCGTTTTTAGAAGCATATATCAACAATCCATCACCTACCGGTTTCGAGTGGGAGGGACAGCGTTTATGGTTAGATTATATCAAGCCCTATATTGATGAGCATTATGTAGATAATTACGGAACTGCGGTTGGCGTTATAAATCCAGATGCCAAATATAAAGTTGTAATTGAGGCTCATTCGGATGAGATTTCGTGGTTCGTAAACTATATCACAAAAGACGGGCTTATCTATGTGATCAGAAATGGCGGTTCAGATCATCAGATTGCTCCGTCAAAACGAGTGAATATACACACGGACAAAGGGATTGTAAAAGCCGTTTTCGGCTGGCCTGCCATTCATACCAGAAATGGTGAGAAAGAAGAAGCTCCAACCTTAAAGAATATATTTCTGGATTGCGGATGCACGACGGATAAAGAAGTCGAAGCGTTAGGAATACATGTTGGTTGTGTGATTACTTACGAGGATGAATTCATGGTGCTCAACAATCGGTACTACGTTGGCCGTGCTTTAGATAACCGAGTTGGGGGATTCATGATTGCTGAAGTTGCCAGACTGTTGAAAGAAAATAATAAAACCCTTCCTTTCGGATTATATATCGTAAATGCCGTACAGGAAGAGGTAGGCTTACGTGGAGCTGAAATGATTGCGAATCGTATCAAACCCAATTTAGCTATTATTACAGATGTAACACATGATACTCAGACACCCATGATCAATAAAGTGGTACAAGGCGATTTGGCTTGTGGAAAAGGGCCGGTGGTATCCTACGCACCATCCGTTCAAATAAATCTGAATAAGCTTTTAATTAAGGCCGCTGAAGGTGCGCAAATTCCTTTTCAAAGGCAGGCATCGTCCCGCTGGACGGGAACCGACACTGATGCTTTTGCCTATTCGAACGATGGAGTAGTCTCTGCGCTGATTTCTTTGCCACTACGTTATATGCATACCACCGTTGAAATGGTTCATAAAGAAGATGTTGATAATGTTATCCGCTTGATATATGAATCACTCCTACAGGTTCAGGTTGATCAGGATTTTAGAAACGTAAAATAATTAAAAATGAAATAACGCTCCATCAGAGCCGTTATAATACTTCATAGGACTCAATAAAAAAGGGCAGCGGGACATTTGTTTCGTTGCCTTTTTAGTTTCAATCAAAACAATTTCCTGCTATTTACCTTTATACGGTTTTATTAATATCGTTTTAACAATCCATTTTATATTTTAGCAGGATGAAACCAACTTTACTTATACTGGCAGCAGGAATGGCCAGCCGCTATGGCAGCATGAAACAAGTTGACGGATTTGGTCCGAACAACGAAACAATTATCGATTACTCTATTCACGACGCTATTAAAGCAGGATTTGGAAAAGTTACTTTCATTATCAGAGAAGAATTTCTTGAAAGTTTCAAGTCTATTTTTGCCCCGAAATTGGAAGGAAAAGTTGAAATCGATTTTGTGTTCCAAACCTATGATTTAACGAAATACGGAATTGATAAACAGATTGAGCGTCAAAAGCCATGGGGCACCGGTCATGCAGTTTTAGAAGCCGGAAAACAAGTGAACGAGCCATTTTGCGTGATAAACGCGGATGATTATTATGGATACGATGCATTTGAAAAAATGGCAAACTTCCTTAACAATGAGGTGAGGGATGATTACTTCTCACTTATGGGTTATGAAGTTGATAAAACCTTGTCTGAATTTGGTGCTGTTTCCCGCGGAATTTGCAAAGTATCAGGAGGCAATCTTCAAGAAATCAACGAACGTACCAAAGTATATGCAAAAGAAGGCGTTATTGTTTACGAAGACGATAACGAGACTACTACACCTTTAGATGCAGATTCCCGTGCTTCGATGAACTTTTGGGGATTCACGCCAGCAATTTTCAAACTGGCAGAGCCGATGTTTAAGCGCTTTGTAGAAGCGAACGAAAGCAATCCAAAAGCCGAATTCTTCATTCCGCTAATGGCCGAAGAATTAGTTAGAACAGGCCAGGCACAATTTAAGGTGATCCCTACTTCATCAAAGTGGTTTGGTGTTACTTACAAAGAAGATAAGCCAATCGTTCAAAAAAGTATTGCTGATTTAATTGAAAACGGAGTTTATCCTAATAAACTTTGGTAAGATAGTTTAGAAAGCCATCTCTTAGTGACGAGGTGGCTTTTATAATTCTGTAGGGTTATAAACTCACCCATTATTGTAAAAGCTTCAAACTTAAAAATTCTTAGATGCTTTCCCATAACAATCTTAGCTAATCGCCTATTACTGCATTTTTCCAAACCCTTCAACTTTCACATTCCATTTCCCGTTTTTTGGAAATCCGGGAGCATAGGTTTTTGGACCGCCATCCCAGCCTCCAGCCATCATCGCAATAGCGGCAAGCAGGCCGCCATTTGCCGGAAAATAAACCCAGGAATTGTATCCTATTTGATCATAAGAGTTTTGTTTGTTTTCATACAGAAGCATATCTATTGCTGTCTCTTGCTTATTGAGCTTGGCTGCAGTCATAGCAAACACCGGGAAATCCCATCCCCATGTACGATCAAATTCCCAGGACTTTAAAACCTGATCATATGTGTTTCTTAAGATGGTGGTATCCACGCCATCGCCTGGGAGCATTCCATAAGTCGCAATCAAACCGGGGTGTTCAAAATTATATTTCGTCCACATATTTTTAATGCCTTCGTAAGTAACATATTTCTCACTTTGAATAGGCAAAGGAGCTAAGTTGTTTAGAACGGTATTCCAGGATGGTTCTTCTGATAAGTTCAATCGTTTACGCCATTCAATAGCAGTTCTTAACCCGTATCGCCAATAAGATAATTCAAATGCCGGGTTTCTTGTAGAATCCGTTTCCGTGTTTTCTGACATTAGAAATAAAGGCGGATTGAGATTATACCGTCCGGCGACTTTGTCGAGTACAGGGTACGAAGCCATAAAATCTGCGGTGGCAAAAACCACATCTTTCCATTTTTCGAGTGTTTGTTTAGTTGGATGTTGCCTGTAATCTAACTCCGCAAAATAGATTGGGTGAGGCTGTTGCCAGATGAGAAAAGCGTGGATAAAGAATGGCCATTCCCGGTCAATGTTGCCGGTTGCTTTAGGCCACCGAGCACCTTTATATCCTTGTTTTTTCGCCCGTTCTATGGACGTGGGTAAGAAGTTCTTATATACGTCAAGCATTTTATTAAGCTCATTCCAACGTTTCCAGGCAGCGAAATGAACACCATGCCACCAGATCATTTCAAAATGGAATTTCCCATACCAGCTATTCTTAAAAAGTCCGGTTTCTGCTGGCGGAATCGATCCTGCATTGTTAACTTTCATCAAGTACTGCGATAAAACAATTCTGCGTTCCAACTCCGGAGCTCGGGTATCAGTACATTTTGAAAAATCTATAGCGGCTCCTGACAGCCAGTAGTTCCTCCAACCGGCCGTGCTTGCAGCGAAGATTTCCGGTGCCTCGTTAGTTTCAATTTCAGCCTTTTTTGAGAAGTTAAATGTAAAGTTTGAACTGTTTTTTGCCGGTGTTAGCGTTAACTTATGAGGGTTGGCAGAGCGTTCATTTTGGTTGTATTTGATCGAGTCATTCGTTCTGATCTTTACGAAATAACTCAAATCATCTATGGTTCTTCGAATAAATAAGTGCTGCTTATTTTTCTGTATTTCAGTAATGTGTTTTTGAGGATTGTTGTAGTCTCCCACAAATTCAGTAAACTCCCGATCATCAGCGTAAGGGAATTCCACAGACAATTTCAACTGTCCCTTAGAAACCAGATCTGACTTTAATTGAACCCCAATCTCATCTTTTTTAGGATGACAGGCTGTTTTAACAGATACCGTTGAGCCATCAAAAATGAAGGAACTTGTAATTATCCCGGACCATAAATCCAAGTGTTGAACAGGGTTTTTCAAGTCTGAAACGGTTGCCGGAGTGCCATCTTTATGTGTGAGCAAAAGTCCAATCCGGCCCAGGTTTACCGGATGCGGGTTAGCAGCGAGCCATTTCGATAAAACAGGTTGTTTGGGGTTATCGATTTCAAATTCGACTGGCTTGCCGTTAACGTTGTAAACTATTCCCTCAAAATCTGACACTTTCATCCCTTTCGGTAAAGGCATGGAATGGAAAGCCCAATGTGCCAGGGTATTATGTGGCTGAAAAGTTTGTAAGCCGGTTATATCTACATTAAAAGCAAATTCGCCGTTACCCACCTGCATGGGTTTTAGATGAGTTTCTTTTATCGTAAGATTGTGCCTTTGAACAACTGCTTTCCTGTTTATTTTGGAAACAGTGCAAGCAGAAACTGATATATAAAAAATACTTAGGTAAAGAAGGGTTTTGCTATTCATCCTGCATTCAATTTCACCTAATATAAATTTAAGTGGAAGCGAATATGAAGGTAAAAGCTAATGCTATAAAAATATTACAATAGAAATAATATAGGGTGACCGTTACCATTATTTCAAATATTGCTGATCTAATCAGCTTCCTTCAATTCACTTTGATCATCATGTTTCTAGCATAAGATTCAGGATAGCGCAGGATTGATGACGTTATCACTATAATTATATTTGATAAGTCACATTTTTTCATGTATTCAGAGGAAGATTGAACATTATTTCAGAACCTAAATTAATCTATATCATCATTCACCTATCCTACCTATTTTGTTATACAGGCGATTATTTTCATTCCTAATATTCGTACAGTTTCTTTCATCGTGCAAAGAAGAATCTATTCCTTCTACAATCGCTGGTGAATATGATTTCCTTGTTGTAGATGGCTATATTAATACTGGTGGAGGGCCTAGTACAATTAAGCTCTCCAGAACTGCAGAATTGAAGGGTTCCAGATTAATAAATACCCCTGAAGTGTCAGCTCTGGTTAAAGTCATCGGAGAGGATGGGTCTGTTATTACAGGTCACACTACAAGTGCGGGGATCTGCATTTTGGAAACCACAAATCTAAATCAATCACAAAGGTACCGTTTGTATATAAAGAGTACTTCAGGTAAAGAATACCAAACCGAATTCCTAGAGAATAAGCGTACACCTGAAATCGATGATATTGTTTACAAGATTAAAGATATCGGGTTGCAGGTCTTCGTTAATACACATGACCCGGCTAACGAAACCAAGTACTACAACTGGACCTATGAGGAAAGATTGGGAAATTCAGCCCTTTTATTCATTTCGCCCATTGGATAAAACCTCCCCTGGGATGTGTTGGGGCACGAAACGTCGGAAGATATTTTAGTAGGAACATCGGATAATCTCTCTCAGGACGTGATAAGTGAATCCCTTTAACGTATATAAGTGGCCTTTCCATGAAGATAAAACACTTTATACAGCATGAAAGTGAAACAGTATGGGATCACAAAGGAGGGGTTCAATTTTCTAGCTAAAATGAAAGAAAACACCGAACAGGTTGGGGGTATTTTCGATCCGCAGCCGACTGAATTAAAGGGAAATATCTTTTGCATGACGAACCCATGTGAAAAGGTTATCGGGTTTATGCATGCGGGGCGAATTTCCGAAAAACGCATTTTTATCAAGCTGAGGTAAAACCCAAGCTTCCTGAATGGCAAGCCAGATGCCCGCCAACTGCCGTTCGTCTCGAAGATCTATCTTTTTACCTGGAAGCGAGCCTTACTGTTGGTCCAGGGGGCCAGGATTTGTGTTGGTTGCACCCAAAACTTGTATAGATTGTCGGCTTACTGGTACTGAAAACAAACCGATATTCTGGCCTAATTAATGCAGCTTTTAGGCTCCGAAAATAAGCCAGTTTTCTCGCCTTTTTAATACTGGAATTATAGTTCCATTTTCTTAACCCTGGGTATCTATATGCATTCATGGCTTCGAACAGTATCTAGAACAATCTGCCAAACGTTAGATTAAGGCACAGGATAGGGCAGGATAGATAGAAATTTGCTTACGACCATATTTGATTACTAGCGATATAAACTTAGACCCGTTGCGTCAATAATTGTATGTGATGTGAAAGCTCGTTTTTGTCTCCTACACCTATGGTAAACATATTGAAACCCTTCTTTCTACTTATATTCTTTTTTATGTTTTTAACTTTTGGCGTAGATGCACAAACTGATAGTCTTCACGTAAATTCAGTGTCTCAAAAGCTAACTGCCTTCTATACTGAATCGCTATATACTGAAGCACCTATTTATAGAGGAAAAATATATTATAAATATCCATTTAAGATCACTAACAATGGACATACGTACTTTTTAGAGGATAAATTTATTAAAGGAACTATACAGTATGATGGCAAGTTTTATTCGGAGATTAATTTGCTCTATGATATCTTATTGGACCAGCTCGTACTCCGGTATCTAGACAATTATTCGAGTATCATACTTTTACAGGAGAACGTCTCCAATTTCTCTATCTTGAATTATGATTTTATAAATATCAGGGATTCTAAAAATCCTTCTCTAATGCCTAATGGCTATTATAATTCGCTATATAAAAGCGGCAATGTGCTATTGCTGGCCAAAAGAAGTAAAACCGTTAAGAAAAGTGTAGAAAGTGGAGCTGTTATATACAACGTCCTCCCAGTTGATACGTACTTTGTGTTGAAGGATGGCGCTGTCGAAAAAGCAAACAATAAAAAGGCTTTTCTCAAGCAGTTCAAGCGTGCGGGTAATCAGCAGTATTTAAAAAGTAAAAACCTAAGCTATCGAAAGGATAGGGAGAATTGGATAATTGCTTTAGCCAAGTACTATGATACTAAAATTTAGGTAGCATGAAGAAGGTTTTTGCCTCAATATTGTTTATTAGCTTACTTAGATGTTTTTCGTCAAACGCACAAACAGACACTAAGCTAACTCTTAATCTTAGCAAGGCAGGGATTGAGGAAATAGTCCAAAAAATAGAATCTCAAAGTACCTATCGATTTTATTATGACATCTCGCAGTTTGATAGTCTGAAAGTTGACGCTGATATAAGGGCTGAGACGTTAACTAAAATATTTGATCAGCTGTTTTTAAACACAGATTTTAATTTTTCGGTTATTGATGGAAAGACTGTAATTTTTACCAAAGGAATAAAAATCTCAACTGAATTATCGGCGCAGTATCTTCCGGGTGTAAGGGAAGCTAAGCCTGAGAAGCCAATAATCGTTGCGGATTTGAAAGATGATAGGCCAGTTATTCCCGCCAC